>NZ_JASATP010000021.1:0-98476 GCF_038440375.1 Bacillus sp. OTU530 | reverse complement strand
CGGTCATCAGAAAGATGAGAGCGACGGTCAACAGAAAGATGAGAGCGACGGTCAAGAGAATGATGAGAGAGACGATCAACAGAAAGATGAGAGCGACGGTCAACAGAAAGATGAGAGTGACGGTCAACAGAAAGATGAGAGCGACGGTCGTCAGAAAGATGAGAGCGACGGTCGTCAGAAAGATGAGAGCGACGGTCGTCAGAAAGATGAGAGCGACGGTCAACAGAAAGATGAGAGCGACGGTCAACAGAAAGATGAGAGTGACGGTCAACAGAAAGATGAGAGCGACGCTCAACAGAAAGATGAGAGCGACGGTCAACAGAAAGATGAGAGTGACGGTCAACAGAAAGATGAGAGTGACGGTCAACAGAAAGATGAAAGCGACGATCATCAGAAAGATAAGACCGAGGACTATTCTAAAGCGAAGAGCGACGATCAATCACGGGACAAGAAACAAAAGCCCTATTATCCTACTGTTAATGTAAATGCTTGGGGTTATAAGAAAGGCGGAAAAAAGAAAAATGTAAGAAAATCAGCGTTCACGGCTACTAAAGCTGTAGGCCAAACTGTTCAGGGAACTGGAGAAGTAAAAGTTTTTTTCCAAAATGAACAATTTGATTTAGCGGATGAATACGATTCAATTGCATCGGCGTTTATTCCAAAAGAAAAAGGTCTATATTCTATTATCGCAAGTGTTTCCTTTGCCCCTCGTGGTCTTCCTACAGGTGCAATACATTTACAGATAAGAGTAAATGGCAATATTGTGGCTTCAGACTCTGAAGTTACGACTGTTGATGGTTCCGTAAGCGTAGCCACTACCTTAGAATTACAAGCCAATGATAGGGTAGAGGTATTTTTCGCTAGTGACAATAAGGGAGTTATTAGAACTGAATCGGCAAAAACTCAATTTGAAGGATTACAAGTAGGGTAAACGTTTTGTTTCTTTGCACTGTAGGAAAGTATAAATTTCCAGCTAGAAGCAAATTCGACGTGGTCGGAAATTTTAGGAATAAAGTATAAGGGCAACTATACTTCTGCCTTCGCTCAAGGGCAGGGCTCACCAATCAGCGAGTTTTCTTTAGAAAAAACTTTAACTTCAACTATTGTGTCAATTAACAGCCTCAAAAGGGCTGTTTTTCGTTTTTCATTTTGTTATGTGAAGTTTTAGTCTACTTAATGATTCGATATAATAATTTTGAGAAGAGTATTGATTTTTGAAAACGGATTGAATATGCAGAAAATTTTTTCAAAAAAGGTATTGAAATCTTATGAAGTACAAGATACAATAAAGGCAACCAATAGGGTAATCGATAACCTTAAGTTGATGAAAAGTGAAAGCGTTTATAACTGTTTTTCTTGCAAAAACAGAGGGAGAATACTGAGAAGATTGTTTTACTAGATGTTCATATTTTTTGTTAAAAGGGTAATCGATAATCCTTAATCTTTAAAAGAAATCTTTGAAATAGCAATAATAACATATGTTTTAGCTCTTGTTTATTTGTTATCATGGGAAAGATTTTAGGTTAATAATTATGATGGGAATGTAAGCGTTATCCTTTAGTGTTTAAGGAAATTGTAAGCTGTTAAGGCGGATGAGTAACCATCTGTTATGAAAAATGCACTGATACTTCTTACATTGTATAGACCTTTATAAAGTGCTAAACACGATATTCAACAGGACATAGATTCACTTTTTCCTGTTTGTGATACCTAGGGAGTTGCATTATGAGGCTAAAAGCAATAGGAGGATTAGTGCTCTTCGTTACTAAGGGTTGAGCTTAAATAAAATCTTTCGCGGCTTTCTCGTTGTTATGCTTCGTTAGATTGGAAAAAGCCAACTGAAAAATGATTAATCTTTTCTTAAATTAAGAAAGGAGAGGGAGAATTTACATGAGGAATCAACAGTTATTTTTACGTACCATTATCCTAGTCTCGACCTTCGGAGGACTACTATTCGGATACGACACAGGTGTTATCAATGGTGCTTTACCTTATATGTCTGAAGCGCTTGGTCTTAATTCACTTACTGAGGGCCTTGTTGCGAGTTCACTTCTTTTTGGCGCAGCATTTGGCGCGGTATTCGGTGGCCGATTATCAGATTATAGTGGTCGTCGCAAAACTATTCTGTTTCTTGCGGTATTGTTCTTTATTTCAACACTTGGATGTACTCTTTCTCCGAATGTTGAGGTTATGATTTTTTGCCGTTTCATGCTGGGACTTGCTGTAGGAGGAGCATCTGTAACAGTTCCGACCTTTTTAGCGGAAATGTCACCGGCGGAGAGCAGGGGCCGAATGGTTACGCAAAATGAATTGATGATTGTTAGCGGACAGCTATTGGCGTATGTTTTCAATGCCATTCTTGGTAATACAATGGGCGACAATTCGCATATTTGGCGTTATATGCTAGTTATATCAGCACTTCCAGCTACGTTGCTATTCTTTGGTATGCTTAGAGTACCTGAGAGCCCGCGTTGGCTTGTATCAAAAGGGAAAAATGCAGAGGCTCTGAAAGTCCTCCAAAAGATACGTGAGGAGAAACGTGCTAAATCAGAATTGATTGAAATTCAAGTGGCTTCCGCTCAAGAAGAGGGAATGAAGAAAGCAACATTTAAAGACTTGAATGTACCATGGGTGCGCCGCATCGTCTTTATAGGAATTGGAATTGCGATTGTACAGCAAGTTACAGGGGTTAACTCGATCATGTATTACGGTACTGAGATCCTGAAAGGTGCTGGCTTTGAAACAGAGGCTGCACTTATCGGTAATGTTGCAAACGGTGTTATTTCGGTTTTGGCAACTATTTTTGGGATTGGGCTTCTTGGAAAAGTTGGTCGTCGACCAATGTTAATAACTGGTTTGGCAGGAACTACGGCAGCGCTTCTGCTTATGGGAATATTCTCAAGTGTGCTTGAAGGATCTCCAGCACTTCCATATGTTGTGCTTGCTCTAACAGTTACATTCCTTGCCTTCCAACAGGGAGCTATTTCACCTGTAACATGGCTTATGCTCTCAGAAATATTCCCGCTACGATTACGCGGTCTTGGTATGGGGGTTACTGTGTTCTGCCTTTGGAGCGTAAACTTCCTTATCGGCTTGGTGTTCCCAGTATTACTTGAGAAGGTCGGTTTGTCTACGACATTCTTTATCTTCGTAGTTCTAGGAATTGGAGCAATTACATTTGTGAAGAAATTCTTGCCAGAAACGAAAGGGCTTACACTTGAGCAGCTAGAACAACAATTTCGTAATCACGATGGCCAAGATGCTCAGGAATCTTTGGATCAGATTGAGGCTCAGGCGAAGTAAATCGCTAAAGGTTATATAGTGATAAATCCTTAAAAAGTGGTGCGATGGAAATGGTCATTTTATAGGTGGTTGGTGATGTTACTATTCGTCTATAAACCAATGGCATATGAGTCGCAGCGCCTGAAAAAGGTATGGAAATAGATCGAAAGACCGCAAAGGACTTCTTTAGAGAAAGCTTTGTGGTCTTTTCCTGTTTTAGGACCTCATTTCATAACCTTGCTGTGGTATACTAAGTTATACAGAAAAGCAAATGGAATTGGAAGAACAGGCAGCTTTGTCATAAGAAAATATATATCATGTTGAAAGAGTGGGATGGGAGAAATGAAGCCAACCATTTATGATATTGCAAGGGAAGCGGGGGTATCTGCTACTACCGTTTCCAAGGTAATTAATAATAAGGGACGGATCAGTGAGAAAACGAAAAAAAAGATTATGGAGATTATAGATAAGCTTCACTATCAGCCTAATGTATTAGCTTCGGCAATGAAAGGAAAATCCACTTATACCATTGCATTATTAATTCCTGACGCAGCGAACCCTATATATGCTCAATATTTAAAATATATAGAGGAATACGGGCAAGAATTGGGCTTTAGTGTTGTCATGTGCAGTACCGGAAGTGACCCTGAAAAGGAAGCTAAGCATATTACTTTGCTAAAGCAGAAACGTGTTGACGGCTTTATCATCGCCTCTGTCTTTAAAAATGAACCGGTTTTGAGACAATTAATTGAAGAAGAAATCCCGTTAGTACTTATTTCTCTTCATCGGTCAGAACTTCCTGTAGGCAGTGTGGCTGGCGATGATTATTTAGGCGGCTATATTGCCACTGAGCATTTGTTGTCTCTAGGGCATTGTAGAATTGGTATTATCGCACAGGAAGAAACAGTAAGTGGTACAGAGCGCGTAAGGGGATACGAAAAGGCTTTAATAAATGCAGGAATAGAGCTAGATAAAAACTTAATTAGGACAACCACGGATCTGACAATTGAAGGAGCTCAGCTATGTGCTCGTGAATTGCTTGCCAGCGGGCAAAGGCCTACAGCAATTTTTGGCTGTAATGATACATTAGCTATTGGTGCGATGCTCGCGGCGAAGGAGCTTGGTATTAAGCTGCCAGATGAATTATCTGTTATAGGATTTGATAATACCGTTATGTGCAAGATTGTAGAACCTCAGCTGTCTTCTATAGCTATACCAATACATGAAATGGGAAGACAGGCGATGGGGCTCTTAATTCAACAAATTGAACAAAAGGATAACATGAAGCAACGTATCTCTCTGCTTCCGGAATTGGTTGTCCGTCAATCAACAACAAGATTGAATGATTCAAATAAAATATAGCACTTAGCTTCTGTTAGCATTGCAGTTCTCTCATGCTAGCGGCAGTTGAGGTTTGTGTAAAAAGAAATGAGCATGGGCGCTTTGCCTATGCTCATTTCTTTTTACACGGTAAGAAAGGATAAATTTTCAGCTGGAAGCGAATTCGACAGAGTCGGAAATTTTAGGAATACAGCATAATGATACTCTCAATCATCTATATGGAGCTATAATGACAAAAATAATTTTGAAGATAAACTTAAAAAAAGGCATTGAAATATGAGGGATTATAGGATAAACTAAAAACAACTTAAGGAAATCGATAACCCTAAAATCTTAATGAAGAACACGGTTACATTTTGTGTTTTATATAAAATAAAGGGGTGATGCAAAGGAATTTAGTAAATAACATTTTTGTAAACGTATATACTTATCTTTATCAGGGAAATCGATAATCCTTTCTTGTGTAGGATTGTCCAATATTAAAATTCCCTTTAATAAAGCTTCGTTTCATTAATATGAGTTTCCATAAATATTGTTAGTGCCTGCAAGAAGTTAATGCTGATGTAGTTTATCGATTGGATGCGCTTTATTAAAACGGAAACATTATAGATGAAAAAATTACTTATAAATAAATCAGGAGGAATATGATTATGACTTTAAAGTTTGGTGTAATAGGAACAGGTGCAATTGGAAGAGAGCATATTAAAAGAATCACAAACAATTTATCCGGAGGAAAAATTGTTGCGGTAACTGATGTGAATCAAGAATCTGCAAAAAGTGCTGTAGAAGAATTCGGTTTAGATGCTGTTATCTATCCAGATGATAAGACGCTTGTAGCTGATGCAAATGTGGATGCTGTACTCGTAACAAGCTGGGGTCCTGCTCATGAACAAAGTGTACTGGCTGCAATCGAGGCTGGAAAGTATGTATTCTGCGAAAAACCTTTATCAACAACGGCAGAAGGCTGCATGAGAATTGTGGAAGCAGAAATGAAGCATGGCAAACGTTTAGTTCAGGTTGGATTTATGCGTCGTTATGACAGCGGTTACGTTCAATTAAAAGAGGCGATTGATAGCAATTATATCGGTGAACCATTGATGATTCGCTGCGTGCATAGAAATCCAGAAGTTGGTGATAACTATACGACAGATATGGCTATCAATGACACATTAATTCACGAAATTGATGTTTTACACTGGTTGATCAACGATGATTATAAGTCTGTACAGGTAGCATTTCCAAAGAAAACACAACGTGCAGCAGCTCACTTGCAAGATCCACAGCTGATCACACTAGAGACAAACAGCGGTATTATCATTACTGCAGAAGTATTTGTAAACTGTAAGTACGGCTACGATATTCAATGTGAGGTTATTGGTGAAGATGGCGTTGCGTATCTTCCGGAATTCTCTGGTATTGCAACTCGTAAGGCAGCGCAGTTTGGTACAAGTATCCTAATGGATTGGAAACAGCGCTTTATTGATGCGTATGACAAAGAATTACAAGATTTCATGGATTCTATTAAGAACACTGGTGAGCCTAATGGTCCAACGTCATGGGATGGCTACATTGCAGCTGTAACAGCAGATGCTTGCGTGAAATCACAACAAACAGGAGAAAAAGAGCCTGTTGCATTAGCAGAAAAACCTGCTTTTTATAAAAATGAAAAAGAAACAGTTAAAACTGTTTAAACATATTAAAAATACTAAAAAGTAATGGAGGATTATCATGAAACTTTGTTTTAACCAAGCTACGACATTGGAAAACTCTAATCTGATCAAAGATTTAGAATATTGCGATAAACACGGCTATGATTATATCGAAATTCGTACAATGGATAAATTACCTGAATACTTACAGGAAAAGTCTATTGATGAATTGGCTGAGTTCTTTAATACACATCATATTAAGCCATTAGCATTTAATGCGTTAGTATTTTTTAATAACCGTGACGAAGCTGGCTACAAGGAAATTATCAATGAATTTAAAGGGATGATGGAAACAGCGACGAAGCTGGGCGTCAAATATGTTGTGGCGGTTCCGCTAGTAACAGAACAGAAAATCTTGAAACAAGATATTAAGAAAAGCTGCGTAGAGGTATTGACTGAACTATCCGATATTGCAGAGCCGTATGGAATAAAAATTGCGGTTGAATTTGTCGGACATCCACAGTGTACAGTGAATACATTCGGCCAGGCATATGATATTGTTGAAACTGTTAATCGTGAAAATGTGGGATTAGTACTTGATTGCTTCCACTTCCATGCGATGGGATCAGATTTAAATGATCTGAAAAAAGCTGATGGTTCAAAAATCTTCATCTTGCATATCGATGATACAGAAGATTTCCCTATCGGTTTCTTAACAGATGAAGATCGCGTATGGCCTGGACTTGGTGCCATTGATTTAGATAGCATTTTAACTACATTGAAGGAAATCGGTTACTCTGATGTTGTGTCTGTTGAATTATTCCGTCCAGAGTATTACAAGCTGGATGCAGAAGAGGCAATTAAGACTGCAAAAGAAACAACACTTAAAGTGATGTCTAAATATTACGATTTACAGACAGTATAAAGCGGAAGTACGGACAGCTTTATCACAAAAAAACCATCATTCATAGTGCGAACGCCTATGCAATGATGGTTTTTTTTTACTGTAAGAAAGTATAACTTTTCGGGCCTTGTCCGCTTTTCTTAATGGGCTACTTACATCATCCCACCTGTTTGTTTAATTCTTCTTCTTCCACCCACGCTTCTAAATTTTCACGTCCTGGAAGGTTTGGAATACTATCAGCATGGAAAACAGGATCTAATCCTTGTTTCTTTTGCGCAATGTAATCTTTTAATAGAGCTTTAGCAACTTTAGATAAGCGGGTAATGGCGTATAGGTTAACCAAAACCATACAACCCATGAAAATATCTGCTAAAGACCAAATTAATTCAGCACTGTATAATGCTCCGAATAAGACCATTGCAATTACAGCGAAACGGTATAGATAAATAGATGCTTTGCTATGTTTCATGAAGCTGATGTTTGATTCACCATAATAGTAGTTACCCATAATTGTACTTAAAGCGAATAAGAATACAGCAACTGACACAAATGTTGCAGCAGAGTCGCTAAGTCCTACGCGCAAGGATTCTTGTGTTAAAGGAATACCTGTCAGCTCAGATGTTTTATATACACCTGAAACTAAAACAATCATAGCCGTAGATGAGCAGATTACAAACGTATCTACAATTACACCTAAAGCTTGGACAAATCCTTGTTTTACCGGGTGAGTAACATCTGCGGCAGCGGCTGCGTTTGGTGCAGATCCCATACCAGCTTCGTTTGAGAATAATCCGCGACGGATCCCGTGAAGTACAGCCGCGCCCATTACACCGCCAAATAACTGTTTAAATGTGAATATGCCTTCTGAGAAAATTGCACCAAAAACACTTGGCAATATATCGTAATTGGAAATCATGATCCACAATGATAATAAAATATAAACACCAGCTTTAATAGGTACTAAGACTGTAGAGAACTTGGCTACTGAGTGTACACCGCCAAAGATAATGAGAGCGGTAATCACACCAAGTACAATCGCAGTTGTAGTTGTGCTTATGTCAAATTCATTTTCAAGGGAAGCAGCGATTGTATTTGCTTGTACAGCATTAAAAATTAAACCAAAGGATAAAGTAAGTAAGATACTAAATGCAATTCCAAGTTTTCTGCTTCCTAAAGCTTTTTCCATATAGTAAGCAGGGCCACCACGCCAGGAATCTCCAGCTTTCACTTTGTAGACTTGAGCTAGTGTACTCTCTACAAAAGCGGAAGCTGATCCAATTAATGCGATTAGCCACATCCAAAATACTGCACCAGGGCCGCCCAATGCCACTGCTGTTGCAACACCGGCGATATTACCTGTACCAATACGAGCAGCCATCCCAATCATAAATGCTTGTAATGATGAAACAGTCTTTTTGTCTGTACCTTTATTTTTACCACTACCCCATAATAAACGAATCATTTCAGGGAAGAATCTTATCTGTAAGAAGCCTAAATTAACTGTTAAAAATAGGCCGATTGCAACTAAGAAAATTACAATTAATTTAGCCCATAAATAATCGTTAATAATCGCAATTAATTCTGTCATGAATTCATCTCCTTGATGTAAAAAATTTTTGCAAAAAATGCAACAGTACTGATTATAAATGGAGCTATATCATTATGTAAACTACCTAGTGCAGTACAGGCTTGGAAAGGTGATAGTCCTTACAAAAGAATGACTGGGAGAAAACCGCGGTATACCTGTAAGGTAAGCTCTTACAAATATTTTTTGTTAGAAAATATCTTAAAATTCCGAATAAAAAAGAAGGGATATGGTGTATGTGCAACTGCATCTCTGTCTTCGCCTAACTGCTCGCCAATTGGCAAGCTTTCTTTACACTGTAGGAAAGTATAAGTTTCCAGTTAGAAGCTCATCAAAAAAGCCGATTTTTCGTTTCATTAGGAAAAGTCGGTTTTTTTGATGAGCTATGCGTTTTTGGCCGGGCGAGATACTAGTCGATTTCCTCGTCTTGCGTAAAATAAGCAGTAACCAGCTGGTCGAGTTGTTGGAGTTCTTTTTTTTCTGAAAATATTTGATCTGTTTTCAAGGATAAAAGGGCACTTTCGATCAGAAATTTTCTTGGGTTTTTTGAGTACAACAGTTCACTTTGAATAAAGTCCAGCAACTCGTGACATTTAGACTGTTCTTCGTCAGAATGAAGAGCTTTTTTTAATGTCGTGATCGTTTGATCTAGTTTTTGTTGGAAAGACTGATTGAGTTTCTGACAGCTTGGCAGCCAGGTATCTAAAAACTCAGGCTGAATTAATTGTTCGCCGGTTTCTGCCACTTCATCAACCATCTTCGCCACACGGTCTACAGTGTAACGGACAACCTGGTGGATGCCGGTATTTGATTCATGTGCCATCCCAAAATATTTTAGGTTATGGTGTAAAATCCCTGTAAACATAATAGCACAATCCACTAAATAGGGCTTTTTGCTCTCCCCAAAGATGTCGATGAACCGCTCATAGATCCAGCGAACCATCCTTAACTGACTTTGTTTTATGAATTCCTTAAGCTCTGCATCGTTTGAAAAATATACCTCTTCAAAAAGAGAGATTAACTTATTTGTTCGATTTGTGTTCATTTGTAATTCAACTTGTTTCATAAAGATTTGAATGTTACTGGGATCTTGGCCAATCAGTAATTCATTTCGCTCATGTTCCATCTTCTTGTAGATCATTTTAAAAAGAGCAATTAATAACTCATTCTTAGAAGAAAAATAATTATAAAATGTCCCTTTGGAAATGCCGCTATATTCCAATATGTCTTGAATGGACGTAGCTTGAAAACCCTTGTCAATAAATAGTTGGTGAGCCATTTTTATCACATGCTGTTTTCTGTCATTCATACTAATCACCTTTATTTCCAATTAGACTACCTGTACAAAAAATATCATACCTTATTTTTATAGTTTGCACAAACGCGGTAAATATCTGTTTAATTTGAATTGCTTTTTTTGAACCGATGGTATATGATATCGTTTGTATAGAACAACAGTATAAAATAATGAACTTAAAGTATAGGGGAGAGGGAAAATGGAACATTCGATAAAAAAGGCGGGTCGACCGCCTTACGGAATGCTTGCGGTCTTAATGATCGGGGCCTTTATTGCTTTTTTAAATAACACATTGCTAAATATTGCATTGCCTTCGATTATGAAGGATTTAGATGTTGATGCATCAACTGTGCAGTGGTTAACAACAGGCTATATGCTAATGAACGGTATTTTAATTCCGACTACTGCTTTTTTAATTCAAAAATACTCTGTACGCCACTTATTTTTGGCAGCTATGAGTTTCTTTACAATCGGAACTATATTGGCAGGAGCTGCCCATGTTTTTCCTTTGTTATTAGCAGGTCGTATGACTCAAGCGGTTGGTTCAGCTATCATGATGCCGCTGTTGATGAATGTAATGCTAGTGAGCTTTCCAGCGGAAAAAAGAGGAACCGCAATGGGGGTATTTGGTCTAATTTTAATGGGTGCACCCGCGATTGGACCGACTTTATCAGGATGGCTTGTTGAGCATTATGATTGGAGAATGCTGTTCCACGTTGTAACTCCTGTCGCTATTGGCGTGCTATTGTTTGGTGTTTTCTTACTGAAGGATAAAAAGGAGAAAATCGATATTCGCCTTGATGGAGTTTCGGTGCTGTTATCTAGCGTGGGCTTTGGCGGATTATTATATGGATTTAGCTCAGCCGGCAAAAAAGGATGGGATAGCCCGGAAGTATATGTGACAATTATCGTTGGTGCTATCTCGTTAGTGCTATTCATTTTGCGTCAATTCAAGCAAGAGAAGCCGATGCTGAATTTTAGAATTTTTCAATATCCTATGTATGCTTTATCAGCAACCATTTCGATGGTTGTAACGATGGCCATGTTTTCGGGTATGGTGCTGACACCTATCTATGTTCAGACGATTCGCGGGATATCCCCGCTGGACGCAGGTTTGATGATGCTTCCTGGAGCATTGATTATGGCTCTTATGTCACCTATTACCGGTAAATTATTTGATAAGTTTGGCGGGCGGGTTTTAGCTATCATTGGCTTAACACTTACAACCGTAACAAGTTATTATTTCAGCAAACTAACACTGGACACTACCTATACCCACTTGATTATTTTATACTCTGTGCGGATGCTGGGGATGTCCATGGTGATGATGCCTGTTTCGACAAACGGTTTAAATCAATTGCCTGCACGCTTCTATCCTCATGGTACTGCCATGAATAATACGTTGCAGCAGGTATCTGGCGCTATCGGTACAGCGTTACTAGTTACCATCATGTCAAATCGTACAGAAACTCATGCAAAAGAGTTAGCTGCAGACGCAATGAAGCATGCGACAGGGCAGCTAACACCTGAAGCAATTGCTGGGATGAAACAGCAAATTGCTATGAAAGCTATGCTGGAAGGAGTCAATTTTGCTTTCTTTGTGACCGTCTTTATTGCAGGTCTTGCACTTGTTCTTGCTTTCTTTATCAAACGGGCAAAACAAGCGGAAGATACAATAGCGGAAAAATCATCTGAAAAAAAGATGGTAAATAAATTGGCGGAGAATTAAGCAATACAGTTTACTATTCACTAACTCTATGGCCGTGTTCTAATGGTTATCAGTTATCCTGTTCGTAAAAGTACGCTTTTATGGACGGGATATTTTTTTCGCACTTTAAGAAGGTATAAATTTCTAGCTAGGAGCCAATTCGACGTAGTGAGAAATTTTAGGAATAAAGTACAAGTAGGGCTACGCCTCTATCTTCGCCCAAAGACAAGGCTCGCCAATCGGTGAGTTTTCTTTAGCGATGAGATGTTATTTTACCTATAATTAAATATGGGATAGAATAAATATAGAGTTGCTAAGAGAAAAGAGAGGGAAGAAATGAAATCAACAGTAACAATATACGATGTGGCAGAGAAGGCCGGGGTATCGATTTCAACGGTTTCTAAGGTACTGAATAATACAGGAAGTATCGCGGAGAAAACCAGACAAAAGGTTAGGGAAACGATGAGAGAGCTGAATTACCAGCCTAGTGTTGTCGCGTCCGTAAAAAAACGTATCCAAACGATCGGGCTCCTCATACCTAGTATTGCAAATCCATTTATGGCAGAAGTGGCAAGAAGTATTGAAGATCATGTGAAAAAATTCGGCTTCAGCTTGCTGGTTTGCAGCACTGACAATCATTTAGACAATGAGCTTGAATATAT
The DNA here is from genome assembly GCF_038440375.1 of Bacillus sp. OTU530. NCBI lineage: Bacteria > Bacillati > Bacillota > Bacilli > Caryophanales > Bacillaceae > Bacillus > Bacillus sp. OTU530. The sequence goes on along the minus strand of NZ_JASATP010000021.1, from coordinate 86,048 downwards.
TTCTATACTAAAGCAAAAGTATGTAGATGGTATTATCCTTGCTACAGGATTAAACGATTATAAGGCAATAAAAGAGCTGATCAATGCTGAGATTCCTGTTGCTTTACTTTCAAGGGACATACCTTCACTTGCTGTTGACACAGTATTGGTAGATGATTTTTTAGGGGGATATGAGGCTGTACAATACTTAATCAGCTTAGGACATCGAAAAATTGCAATGATTACTGAGAATATAAATTGGTCGGTAGTTAGAGCGAGAGTTCAGGGGTATAGACAAGCGCTGGAAGAAGCAGGATTGGAATATGATGAGAATTTGGTGCTTCTAGATAATACTACGTTGGATGCGGGAAAACAAGCGACACGAAAGCTCTTGGATTTACCTGAGCCTCCGACAGCTATTTTTGCATCAACTGAGTTCCTGGCAATTGGAGCAGTCAAAAGCGCGCGGGAGCTGGGGATACATGTTCCTAAGGATCTTTCGATTGTTGGATTTGACGATACGATCCTTGCTACTGTGTGTGACCCACCATTAACGACAATAGCACAACCTATTCAGGAAATGGGTAAGAAGGTGGTTGAACTATTGGTTGAAGAGATTGAAGGGCCAAAGGAAACTAAACAGCGAATCGTTTTATCTCCAAAGTTAGTCGTTCGGGAATCTACTTCTCGTTGTAGGAGATAGGAATTGAGGTAAGGTTTTGCTCACTTTAAGAAAGTATAAATTTCTAGCTGGGAGACGATTCGACGTGGCGAGAAATTTTAGGAATAAAGTATAAGTGCAACTACGCCTCTGTCTTCGCCCGGGGGCAGGGCTCGCCAGTCAGCGAGTTTTCTTTATTCTGTTGAAGTAGTTATAAACTATTTTGCGGGATTTTTATGTAATCGTTCTCTTTTTTGTTTGAATATTTATAAAGGGAGAATTTGTAATAAAAATAAGAAAAAATGTCATTGGTGAAAAATCCAACAGAGCAAGGTAGAAAAGCAATGGAGACAGCTATTAAAGCTGCAAACGGTTTATGCGGTAGGAACATAGAGTCGACAATTGCTCGGAGGGAATATAGAATTTGATAATCTTAACGTAAGGATTATATTTTTTACAGGCAGAGTTTATAAGACTAATAAAAATCCCACGGGACGACCCGTGGGATTTTTATTTCACTGTAAGAAAGTATACATTTCTAACAGGAAGCCAATTCGACGTAGTACAGTGCAACTACACCTCTGTCTTCGCCAAAGGCAGGGCTCGCCAGTCGGTGAGTTTTCTGTTTCTAAAAAGCAGAAGGTAACGATAACAGGCTGATCGGCAAGTAAATCCTTTTAGGGATTGAAGCTTACAAAATTGTAAGGGAACCATTCTGATTTGTAAGGATAAACGATGTGAGTTAAACCGATACCGAATTAAAATGAGTTGTAGAGAAACAACAATCGATAACTCAAACATTTCAAAGAAGGAGAGAGAAGAAAAAATGAGAAAACCGTTCATGCTTGTTTATCTGTATTCTGTTTTAGTTTTGATATTAACGACTATTTTTCATGTCACAAAAAATCCTATCCTAGCAGCGTTAAGTCAAGCCCTCCCTTTAATTATTACATTTATGATGCTTGGATTTTTACATAAAAATAGACTGAAAACCTTGGGAGAGATGGGTTTATTTAAGATAGGAGACATCAGGTGGTATATATATGGGCTATTGGCAGGAGTCCCGGTCATCATAAGTTTCTTAGGAGCATGGCTATTGGGGTATGTCAATTTACTTCCTACTTCAGACTATCCTGAGTGGATACATTCACGTAGTGAACTCATAATGATGTTAGTGAAACATCATTTTACGCTGAATATGATTTTAACACCATTTATCTTTGCATTTGCAGAAGAGATTGGCTGGAGAGGGATGCTGCATTCACAATTATTAAAGGTTAGCACCTTGAAAAAAACCATTGTATATACAGGCTTGATATGGATTTTATTTCACTATCCTTTTTATATAAATGGTTACAATGATAATGGTAATGTTTGGATAAATATGCTGATGTTCACATTAATGCTTATCCCCTTATCTGTCGTCATGAGCTGGGTTCGTATTAAAAGCCAAAGTTTGTGGCCTGTAGTTCTATTTCATATGTCGATAAATTTTCATCGAGGATTGTGGGAACAGCTTTTTTTCACAAAGAGCCCAAATTGGGAAATAGTTGCTGGGGAAACGGGAATAATTTCTTTAATCATATGGTCGGTCCTTGCTTTTCCTATCTGGAGATCTTTAAGCGGAGACACGATTAAACCTTATAGAAAAGATAACTTAATCCAAAAGCTTGCTAATTAAAAGGATGAATTTTACAATAAATGAGGAAATAGAATAAATTTAACAGGTGGATAACAATAGTGAAAACAATAGTAGAAAAGCTAAACCTACAAAAATATAAAAAAGTAGCGGTATTGCATGTACCAGATGACGCAGATTATTTAGCAGGGTTAGCAGATTATGATACAGAGCTAATCGATAGCACATATGATCTTATTTTTGCTTTTGTGTTAAATATGGAATCTTTACAAGCTCTTGTAAACGAGGTTATTGAAAAAAATTATCTAAATAAAAATGGCTATCTCTTTTTGGCTTATCCAAAAAAGGGAAATAAAGTGTACCCAACGTTTATTCATCGTGATGATTTATTAGGTGGGTTAGGTGCAGATGAAGATGGCTATATTGGGACAAGCAATATCAAATTTGCGCGTATGGTAGGATTAGATGATGTTTTTACAGTTGTTGGTCTAAAAGAAGATTCTCAAAACAAAAATCATACATCCACAAAAGCAAGTCAATGTGTTGATGATTATATCGCGTTGATTCCTGATGTGGAAAAGGATTTGCAGGACACCCCAGATTTGCTTGCTTTTTATCAATCACTTACCCCAGGGTACCGTAAAGATTGGGCTCGTTATGTGTATAGCGCTAAACAAGAGGCAACAAAAGCAAAACGACGCGAGGAGATGAAAGTGATTCTTGGAGCAGGCTACAAGAGCCGGGATCTATATCGCAAAGACAAATAATTACAGATTTATGAAAAAAGAGATACATTCATTAGAATATAACTGTATGGAAGCAAAAATAAGCAGCTGCCATTAGGTGACTGCCTATTTCGTATATTTTTCACCCATTGCTGTTGTCTCTAAGAAAACGGCCGAAATTGTAGCGGGGAACTTAGGGTTTGCGACAAGGGGGACCGGACCTGCTAAGCAACCAGCTTGAGATCCTGTTTGTTTATTAAGCCTAAAAACGCTTTGCGACTATACGCTCCCACCATTTCCATGGGAGCAGCTGTTTCAAGATAATTCCTAATTTCACACCCTTGCCAATGGGATACCGCAGCTTTGGAGCAGGGGATTTTGCTGCCTGCACAATCTGTTGAATGACTTCATCCGGGGCAGGTGCCGTGTCGGCAACGTGTTTAATATGTTTTAAGATTGATTCCATTTCTTTTGAATAGGGGGAATTTGGATTGCTTTTCACAGACTCTAATCCTTTTGACCAAATATCCGTCCGATAAGATCCCGGTTCAATTAAAACTACATAGACACCATACCTCAGCATTTCCAAGCGCAGCGATTCACTAAAGCCTTCCACTGCAAACTTCGAGGATACATAAGGTCCCATAGAAGGAAAGCCGATCCGTCCGCTAATGCTGCTAATATTAATAATCTTACCGCTTCGGCGTTCTCTCATCGATGGCAAAACAGCTTTTGTCACAGTTACTAATCCAAAGAAATTCACCTCAAATTGCTGCCGCCATTGTTCGGGAGTAATCTCCTCTGTAAATCCGCCGGCAGCATAGCCTGCATTGTTCACTAACAGATCAATTCGTCCATAACTATGAATTATACCTGTAATTATAGTTTCTACTGCAGCAGAGTCGGTTACATCTAACTGAATGATTCGGATGCGTTCCCCCACATCAGCTTCATCAGCAGCTGCTTCTAATTTTCCCCTCTTGTCCAAGTTTCTCATAGAAGCCAGCACCTGATAGCCTTCTTTGGCAAGTGCCACACTCGTTAGCAAACCAAATCCGCTTGAAGCTCCTGTAACAAGAGCGATAGGTTGTTGATCCAATGTTTGATTCAAAAAAATTCCCCTCCAGTTCCTCTATCTCTTTTATCTCATTCAAGTGATATGTGATTGTGTTACATAATACCTATGTCATCTAGAAGTATGATTATGCTGTCCATTCTACTACATGTATAGATGGAAACAGCAAAGGATATTTTTTTGTCTTAAAACAACTATAACATTGGTTTATATCTATTAACCTAACAAGTGTTGAACTATTAAAGGAGCAACATTGGGGATAGCTGTGACTGTCAAGTGGAAGTGGGTTTTTACATTATTAAATGACTTTTACGATGCTAAGGAAATTTTGCAGACTTAATTTTATAGAGGCTTTCTATAATCCTGCAATAATATACTATATGCTACTTCAATTTAAAATGTACAGTTATATGAGGATATCTTGAAAGGAGTTTATCTCATGAATATTACATCTTTTGTAGTATACTGTTTTATTATTACGTTTACACCAGGACCTACTAATATCGTCATATTATCCACGGTGCATAATTTTGGTACAAAAAAGGCACTGGAATATACGTATGGAGCAACGATTGCTTTTGGTTTATTACTTGTTATTTCTGCTATGTTGAATACTATACTTGTAACGACAATACCCAAAATTTTAATTGTGATGCAGATAATCGGAAGCTTTTATATGCTCTATCTCGCTTATCAAGTTTACAAAATGGATACATCAAAACCAACTGTAAACCAAACTGGTACGTTTATGTCAGGCTTCCTTATGCAGTTTTTAAATCCCAAAGTGGTATTATTTACAATGACGGTCATTCCTGGCTTTATTATGCCTTACTATACCGCAATGCCTGCGGTGGCAATCAGTGTTATCGCGATCACTCTTATTGGATTTTTAGCATTTATTACATGGGTTCTTTTCGGTACAATCTTCAAGGAGTTTTTACAGAAGCATAAAAAAACTGTTAATATAATGATGGCATTATTTTTAGCTTATGCTGCAGTAATGATATGGATGTAGGTAGGCTAATTAAGAGGGGAATGCAATGGATAAATTTATCTATAAAAAATCGGCAGGTATTACTGCGTTGTCAGCAAGTATTACTGATTTTACGTATAAAAAGCACGCTCACAAGGAATATGCCATAGGTGTAACATTACGTGGTATTCAACATTATAACTTGGATGGCAGTTTACAATTATCATATCAAAATGGTGTTATGCTTTTTAATCCAGAACAGGCACATGACGGAATGGCCCATGATGAGACAGGTCTTGATTATGTGATGTTATATATTGAGCCACAATTGTTTTTAGAGGTTATTGAACAAAAAGATATCGTACGTTTTTCAACCCCTATTGTGTATGATCATAGACTTGAACAAAAAATATTAAGTCTTTCTCATGCAATATTAAACGGAAAAGATGAGGCATTGTGCAGTGAATTACTCTTAGCCCTCACAGATAGCCTTACTCAAACGAATCTCTCTACAGACTATAAGAAAGATAACGCTCTAATTAGAAAAGCAAAGGATATGCTTTATGCCAACTTAGAAAATGTACTTAAACTTGACGAGGTATGTAAAGAGCTTCATTTATCGAAATTTCAGTTTATCAGACTATTCAAGGCTCATACTGGGATTTCACCATACCAATACTTTCTTAATTGTAAGATAGAACGCGCAAAGCAGTTAATAGAAAAAAAGAGAGATATTTATTCAGCAGTGTCTGAATGTGGTTTTGTTGATTTATCTCACTTAAATAAACACTTTAAAAGCGTATATGGAACAACAGCATTTGAATATATGACACATCTAAATTGAGGGGGAATTTTAGGCAGACAGTATAAGTGCAACTACGCCTCTGTCTTCGCCGGTCGATGAGTTTTCTTTATCTGATTCGTTGCCTTCTCATCCATTGCGTAGCAACCCACTTTTCGCCCTTTATAACCGGTGAACCACCATGTAAAGTTAACTCATTAAGGCTAGAATCGTTGTAGAAGTATTCAAAATAGACGGCCATCCCTTTTTGTGGAGAAACAGAAAACTTTAAATGAGGGAAAACGGTTTCTCCTCCTTTTTCCACATCATCGTTTAAATACATAACTAAACTAGATAGGCGATTGTTCTCTTGCGCATCCGTTGCTGAAAAATAGTCAACATGTGGTTTATACTCCTGTCCAATTTTATACTGAAGAACATGGATACCCTCTGCATGTTCTACTGGTATATTCATAATACTTGCTACTCTCTTTTCAATTCTGGCGATGAGTTCATTTTCAGCATCTTGAAAAAACATGCCTTTACTTGTTCTCATTTCGTCTATCTTTCGTGAAGCACCAATTTTTGAACGCTGCAAACGTTCCTTTGATAGGCGAATTAATCCATCACATTCTTCATCACTTAAAACATTCCCTAAAACTACAATTAACGGTTCCTCTAATCTAGCAATTATGTTAATTTCCCTATCCTCCGTTTGTATCTTGTTACCAACGTGATTAAAAATCGTTAATTCTTTCATAGTTGATTCTTTAGCACCCATTGTCAACTTGCATCAGTCCCCTTAACAGATTTTAAAAAGAAATCCCCTATATAAAAAATTTACGCTCTCTATTATCAAAGTAGAAGAGGCTTTGTTGTATTTCAGAACGTCCTGAACCGTGAATTCTACACACAGTCTAGGTAGCACAAGCTCGTAACGGACATTACCTATATACGAGTTGGAGATACCTTTATCTGTCTGTTATTTTAGATTTATATATGATTGGTAGCGAACCTTTATGCTTTTTTCAGGATAGCGTAAAATCGGATTTAAAATCGGCTAGATTTGCTATAAAAAAATACAATGTTCTATATGATATATATAAGCCCAGCCTCACCGCTTTTTGGGAATCCTTTATTTCCAAGGAAAAAAGCGAAGGTGGCGAATTTGATTTTGACCTAAATTGAGGTGTGAATCTCCGGTAAATAGTTATCCTGCAAATAAGAGGGAGGCAGTTTGATGATTGTTGTAAGTGCTTGTATGGCTGGTTTAGCTGTTCGTTATGATGGAAATTCAGTTCGCGTCGAGGGCATTGCACGATTAGTACGTGAAGGGAAGGCCGTATTGGTCTGCCCAGAGCAGTTAGGCGGCTTTCCTACGCCTAGGCCTCCAGCAGAAATTCAAAATGGAGATGGCTATGATGTGTTAGATGGAAAAGCGAAGGTGATTAATTGGCAAGGAGAGGATGTAACGGAAGACTTTATTCAAGGCGCCCAACAGGCCTTAGAGGTTGCCCAAGCGGCTGGAGCTACGAAAGCGGTATTAAAAGAAAACAGTCCATCTTGCGGAAGCCATTTCATCTATTCTGGAAATTTTAATGGTAAGAAGGTTAAAGGAGTAGGTGTTACAACAGCCCTTTTTGAGAGGAATGGAATTGAAGTGTTGTCAGAGGATGACCTTGAGGAGCTTCTTCAGGAGTATGAAAAATAACCTTTTGAAATCTTAAACGAACACTCTCTGACAATAATTCTAGTTCGAAACTGAAGTTTGATATTCTGAAAAAATTAGATTATATACTAAAAACTATGTTAGATTTTCTTACATAAAGAAAGACGGAGTATGATAATTTTTTGTAAGATACATACAAGAATTAGAAAACAGCAGGTGAGTGAGTGTGAGTTCTTCTTTTAAGAAGCAGATGTCACAGTTATATAATGAAGTTAATCAAGAGATTTATAGTACAGGAGTTAATAAGCAAAAAATTGATATTCTAGATAACCGCATTGTCATTTTTGCCCAGACGAGGCGCTCGCCTTTAATTTCAGTGCTGAGTGAAAGATATCCTGAACTGACTTTATCTGTCGATGGGGCTTTAGCCATGGAATATAAACGTCGATTAAAAGAAAAGTTTGAGGACCAGTTTGGAATAAAGGTTACAACCATCATTAAGGATTATGATCCTGTAAGTGAGCATGCTTGCACGGTGATTTATCTAGAGCAGCCGCTGGGTATTTAATTCATAGTATTATTGCTTGGAGAAATTTTGATTTATCATTTTTTCTTCACGGACTGGTTTTAAGGATTTAGGAGCTTAAATTTCGTTATACGTGATTTAGGAGCCGTAGATGTAGAAGGAGACCCCTTCTATTTCTACGGCTTTTTTTTATAAAAAATTCAGGAGGCGTAAACATGAATTCAAAAATATTATCGTTAGGGTTTCAGCATGTCATGGCCATGTATGCCGGAGCGATTCTGGTTCCCTTGCTTGTTGGGAGGGCGCTGCACCTTAATTCCGAGCAATTGGCTTACTTGGTTGCCATTGATTTATTAACATGTGGTATTGCGACCTTGCTGCAGGCGTGGAAAAACAAATATTTTGGGATTGGTCTACCTGTTGTTTTGGGCGCTTCATTTGTTGCTCTGTCACCAATGATTGCGATCGGGTCACAATATGGCGTTTCTGCCATTTATGGATCCATTATCGTAGCAGGGCTCTTCATTCTTGTCTGTGCCCGTTATCTTGGAAAACTCGTTAAGTTCTTTCCTCCTGTTGTTACAGGAACTGTCGTTGTGATTATTGGACTATCGCTAATTCCATCAGGGATTAGAAATATGGCAGGCGGAACGGGAAGTCCAGACTTTGGCAGCTTGAATAATTTGCTGTTATCCATGGGTGTTATCACCTTTATCCTTATCATAAATCGTTTTGTGAAAGGATATGCCCGCTCTCTTTCGGTGCTTTTAGGGATTATTGCCGGTACAGCAGCAGCGGCAATGATGGGAAAAGTAAATTTTGCTAAGGTGTCAGAAGCTTCGTGGTTCCATATTCCTCAGCCGTTCTATTTTGGAGCTCCGTCCTTCGAGATTGGTCCGATATTGACGATGCTCATTGTAGGGTTAGTTATTATTGTTGAATCAACCGGTGTGTTTCTTGCTCTAGGGAAAATTTGTGATCGCCCTATCACACAAGACGACCTGATCCGAGGCTATCGTGCAGAAGGTTTGGCTATTGTTTTAGGAGGAATCTTTAATGCCTTTCCCTATAACACGTTTGCGCAAAATGTAGGGCTGGTTCAACTATCGCGAAACAAATCAACGAACGTTGTGGTGGCAGCAGGCGGCATCCTTGTTTTTCTCGGTTTAGTTCCCAAAATTGCAGCGCTTGCTACGGTTATTCCTGCTCCTGTGCTTGGCGGTGCTACCGTTGTGCTGTTTGGGATGGTCGTATCTTCGGGGATTAAAATGCTAAGTTCTGTAGACTACAACAATCAACATAACGCACTCATTATCGCTTGCTCGATTTCATTAGGTCTGGGGGCCACTGTTGTACCTGAATTGTTCAGTCAATTGCCTTCAGCGCTGCGAATCATCGTTAGCGATGGAGTGATTACCGGAAGTCTAACTGCAATCTTTATGAACCTATTCTTTAACCTCCAGACAGTTTTATCTCCAGCATCCGTCCAGCAGGAGAAGGCTGATGCAGCACATATTTAATGAGAAAAAGATAAAGGGGTTATGATTACATGATTACTATACATGTTTTAAATGAAATTCCGTCGTCTGAGTTTGTCGAACAGCTAAAGGATATATTTGAGCACTCTCCGTGGATAGTCCAAAGGGCAGGAGAGCTTCGTCCTTTTCGGTCCCGCGAGGATCTTTATGAAGGGATGATCAGCGTTGTGAAAACAGCGAGTGATGAAGAAAAATTGGACTTAATTCGGGCCCATCCTCATTTAGGGACACGGAAAACGATGAGTTCATTTTCTCAGAGTGAACAAAAAAATGTTGGCTTGAACCAACTATCAGAAACGGAATATGAGCTTTTGCTGAATATGAATAAAGAGTACGTTCAGCGATTTGGTTTTCCTTTTATTTTAGCTGTTCGCGGAAAAACCAAAGATGAAATGTTTCAAGCGATGCAGAATCGATTGAAACATTCAAAGGAACAAGAATTTAACCAAGCTTTATCAGAAATCTATCAAATTGTTCGATTTAGAATAGAAGATCAAATTATGTAACTGAGGGTGGTAATCAGATGAAGGGACTTACTACACATATATTGGATTTAACACATGGGCATCCTGCTTCAGAGGTAGCTATCGAGCTTTACCGTTGGGAAGGATCAACTAGACGTTTGTTAAACACCGCAACAACTAATGCGGATGGCCGACTAGACGATCCACTCCTCACTTTTGATCGGATGCAATCAGGGGAGTATGAACTTTTGTTTTATATCGGAGATTATTTCAGGAAAAAGGGACTGCAACTATCCGATCCTGCCTTTCTTGATAAGGTATCAGTGCGAGTTGGGATTAGTAACTCAGCGTCACATTATCATGTCCCTTTGCTTGTATCACCATGGGGCTATCAGGTCTATCGGGGAAGCTAGCATTTTAATAGCTTGTTTGGCTAATAATCAGTAATACGTTGAGAGGGCTGAAAAGTATGAGTTTAGAAGCTTTAAGTAAACAAGTAAAAATGGATCTTTCCTATCTTGCGTTCGGCAGGGAAGATTGGGTTCATCCGACCCAGCATCCTGAGGGTCACGTGTATGATGTGGTCATTGTCGGTGGCGGCCAATCTGGTTTAGGTACAGCTTTTGGTCTTCTGCGTGAGCGAATATCTAATATTCTCATTATTGACGAAAATCGTGAAGGCTATGAAGGGCCATGGGTAACCTATGCCCGTATGGTGACGCTGCGTACACCGAAGCATTTGACCTCTGTTGACCTTGGGATTCCTTCTCTGACTTTTCGTTCCTGGTGGGAAGCACAATTTGGAGAAAAGGGTTGGGAGGCTGTGGATAAGATCCCGCGAGGTGATTGGATGAACTATCTGCGCTGGTATCGGAAGGTTCTCAATCTGCCCGTTGTTAACGAAGTAAAGTTGAAGCTTATTGAGCCTATCGAAGAAGGGCTTCACCGACTGCATATTGAAGGGGCGGGAGCAACGTCCAGTGTAGTATTGGCACGCAAGGTCATTTTGGCTACTGGTATTCAGGGCGGTGGTGAATGGCATGTACCGCCGATGATTTCTGAAAAATTACCTCTTCATCTCTATGCCCACACTTCTGAAGCTATTGACTTTGAGGCGCTGAAGGGTAAGAAGATTGCTATTTTAGGTGGTGGTGCCTCAGCTTTTGATAATGCCAATTTCGCATTATCAGAAGGTGTGGCTGAGGCGCATGTGTTCGTTCGCCGCAAGGAGCTGCCGCGCATTAATCCAATTCGCCAGATGGAGGGTTCAGGCCTCATTGAACGTTTCCCCGCCCTTCCTGATGCTGATAAATATGCCGTTATCGCTCATTTCTTTAAGCATAATCAGCCCCCTACGAATGATACCTTTGCACGCGCAGCTTCATGGCCTGGCTTTAATCTGCACTTAGGTGCGCCATGGCTTAAAGTCGATACAAAAGGTGAAGGCACAGTGGTGACTACGCCTCAGGGGGAATTTACTTTTGATTTTCTAATCATTAGCACTGGTCTTGTCACCGATCCAGCCTTGCGTCCGGAGCTGAAGCTTTTCGAAAGCGATATTGCTCGCTGGGGCGATCGTTATCAGGCGCCAGCGGAAATCGCTAATCAGATGCTTGATGCGCATCCTTATCTCAGCCCCGGCTTTGCTTTCACAAGCCGCGATGAGAAGGGTAAAAAGCGTCTGCATGGGCTGTTTGCTTTTAATTATTCAGCCTTAATTAGCTGCGGTATCTCGGCCTCTGCACTTTCAGGTATGAGATATGGGATACCTAAGCTTGTGTCAGCGGTGGCAGATCAGCTTTTCCTCGATGATCGCGAAGACATTCTGGGAACCTTCTTTGCTTATAGTGAGACTGAATTTGTTGGTGAATGGACAAAAAGGAATGTGATTGAAGCTTAGCCGGCATACGTTCAATAATCACATACGGATGAGGAGCCAACGCGCAGTTTACACGGGACTAAGACGTTGTTTGAAGGTACAATTACCGGAATTTATATGAATATATCTAAATATTACTTGGAATAAGCAGGCGGGTTTCATTTCTCGCCTGCTTATTCTGTACGATTTAACCATTGCTGCTGGATCAAGAAAGCTGATTGTTCCCCTGGATTAAAGCTTTAATTCTAAAAGCGAGCCGCAATCGTAGCGTTTCATCTGCATCTTTTACACTTCTTCCAATGATTTCTTCGCATTTTTCCAGACGATAAATGACAGTATTGCGGTGTACATATAACCGCTTTGCTGTTTCTGCTAATTCACAATGTGTTTCTAAATAAACAGATAAAGTCTGAAGCAGTAATTCATGATCCTTTTTTGGTTCATTGGCAAATGCTTGGAAAGTGTCTGTATAAAACTTTTTTAACTGATCATAAGGAACCAGTCGTAAGATTTCCGGAACTCCCTTAGGCTGATACATTTCAATGAATTTTTTTCTTCCTGACATACCGCCATAATATAAGGTATCTGTCGCTTCCTTATAGGAGATAGGAATATGAAGGAATTGCTGCGCATAATTACTAATGCCAAAGGAAATATCTTCTTGGAAGTGGGCTGCCATTTTAGTTTGTATGACCTTTAAAAGCGAAAGGAACGATTGTTCAATGTCTTTCCAGCTATCTTTTATTTGCATAAGTAAGATGTATGAATGATCAAGTGTAAAAAGGTGAATTTTTTGATGGAACAGCTGTAATTCTGACTCGATTGTATCGTAAATCAATTCTTGCTCCGATTGATATTGTATAAACGAAATATGCTTCTCCTTGTTATCTAATCTACCTACTGCACAAACATACCGTTGTTCATTTACTAGCCCAAACTCTCTTCCGCGGCTAATTACTTCCTCGTTTGTAGAAAATGAACCATTAATGAAATTTGTAAAAAATTCATTTTGGAGACGTCTTGTATTTTGTTTTAATGCATTTTCTTTCATTAATTCAAATGCAATGACGTTTGTCGCCTGCTCAACAGTTAAGATAGTTGAACGGTTTGATAAAGGGATAAATCCTAATACACATAGGTAGCTGGACTGTCTATGTGTGTGAACAGGAAAAAGTGTGATTGTTTCTCGATCCCTAGTTAAGGAGAAGGTAGACATTGTTGTTTTTGAAAGCTGAAAATGATGTTCGCTTGTGAGTAATGTCTCCAATTGCTTAAAGAGAGAAGTATCATAATTATCATTGGCAGTTGGACGAAAATGATGATCCAGCAGTATAACAGGTAAGCGAATAAGCGAAGACAAACTTTCAAGGATTTTATGTACACCCTGTCCACTGATAATAAGCTTACTAAATTGTTGATGGGCTTGCATTGCGTTATGCAGCTCATTTGTCCGAATATCAAGAATATAACTCAATGATTTATTGATAATATCTCCGAGTGAAGTCTGGAGAGGAAGTTCTAAGAGTGGAAATTGCAGTTCATTTGCAAATGAAATAGCCGCTTCAGGTATTTCATTTAAAAAGCGCTTTGTTTTAATTCCTAACCCTGAACAGCCTTGTTTCTCCATCTCTTTAATCAGCTGTAATAATGAATCAAGATCATCCTTGAAATGAAAGGCTGTTGTTACAAGTAATTCATTTTTCTTTAGAAAATGAATGATATCGGGGGCATCCATCATGTTTACCGTATTCACTTCACGTTCAATTCCTTGTTTTCCGGCTAGCAGGGCGGTTTCTTTAAAGATAGGAAGAGACAATAGTTCACTTAATTTCATTCTATATTTTTCTCCTTTGTAAAATATGTTTAAGTGTATCATATTTTAATTAGAATTTTAGTTAATATAAACAAAAAAATGGTGGAATGTTCTACATTTCTGTAAATGCTTTTGCCCATTATTTATTTTACAATTAGTTTAGATTTTCTGACATGTTAATATATGTAATAATTCATGATAGAAAAAGAGTTTTGAGAATAGGGGGGATTAGGTTGGGTATAGGTGAAAAGAAGCCACTCGCCTTATTCACACAAATCGAAGAGATGGTAGAGTGGTTAGCTTCCTTCGGAAAAAGTCAAAGCAATGGAGTTACACGCCAACTATATTCAAAAGAATGGCAAGCTGCCCAACAAGCAGTTGAAAAACGGATGGAAGAAGCGGGACTTCGTGCATACTATGACGATGTTGGGAATTTATTCGGCAGATTAGCTGGAAGACAAGAAAATGCTTCTACTATTTTAACAGGATCTCATATTGATACTGTTATAGATGGAGGGAAGTATGACGGAGCCTACGGGATCATTGCTAGTTTAATCGCTGTAGAATATTTATATAAGCATTACGGATTGCCCCGAAAAAATATAGAGGTCGTTTCTTTATGTGAAGAAGAAGGGAGCCGTTTCCCGATGACATATTGGGGTTCGGGAAGTATCGCCGGGATCAAATCGTTTGCGGATGTTCAAAATTTGAAGGATGCAAACGGAACGCCTTTTGTGGAGGCTATGCGGCAAGCAGGGTTTGGCCAAGGAAAATACCCGCAGCCAAGGCGAGCTGATTTGGATTGTTTTATTGAACTGCATATAGAACAAGGAGAGGTATTAGAACGAGAAGGAAAATCCATTGGAGTTGTTAGCCATATTGTCGGGCAGCGGCGATATAATGTCACGGTGATTGGGGAAAGCAACCATGCCGGTACAACACCAATGGGGTGGCGTAAAGACGCTATGCATACGGCAGCTGAACTGATTCAGGTACTTATGCAAAAAGCGAAAGAAACATCTCCTGAGCTCGTTACTACAGTAGGTCAAATTTCTGTAGAACCTAATATATCAAATGTTATTCCAAGAAAGGTAACATTTAGTATGGATATTCGTCATAGTGATGAACAGGTTCTGTTTGAATTTTGTGAAGATGTATGTAAAGAATTTAAATTGATTACAAGCAAGCATCATACTGAATTCAGTCTTTATAATTGGATGAATGAAAAGCCAGTGAAAATGTGTGAAAAGGTAAACAAAATCTCAGAATCCATTTTAGAGAGAGAAGGAATACCGTTTAAGAAAATGACAAGCGGTGCTGGGCATGACTCACAAGTGTTTGGACAGTTCTGTCCAACCTCTTTATTGTTTGTACCAAGTCATAAAGGAATTAGTCATTCGCCATATGAGTTTACAAAGACGGAAGATTTAGAGAAAGGTATTCAATTATTAATAAAAGTTTTATATGAGCTAGCGTACTAAGGAGGGAAAAGGAATGAAAGCTTTTCAAGAAATAAATTCACCATTACGAACAATTATGACTCCAGGACCTGTAGAGGTCGATCCAAGAGTGCTGCGTGCGATGAGTACTCCAATTCTTGGACAGTTTGACCCGGCTTTTACGCAAATGATGAATGAAACAATGGAGATGCTTCGTCAAGTGTTTCAAACAAAAAACCAATGGGCGTTTCCAATTGACGGAACATCTCGAGCTGGCCTTGAAGCTGTATTATGCAGCGTAATAGAGCCAGGAGATAAAGTATTGATCCCTATCTTTGGTAGATTTGGACATTTATTAACAGAAATTGCTGAGCGCAATGGCGCAGAAATCCACACTATCGAATGTAAGTGGGGAGAAGTATTTGATCAAGAAGAAATCATCAATGAAATTAAAAGGGTAAAACCAAAAGTGCTTGCGATTGTCCATGGTGAAACATCAACTGGCTGTATGCAGCCACTAGACAAGATTGGGCCTGCTTGTCGGGAACTTGACGTATTATGTGTTGTCGATGCGGTCGCAACGATTGGCGGAACAGAAGTAAAGGTAGACGAATGGCAGCTTGATGCGGTGATCGGGGGAACGCAAAAATGCCTGTCTGTTCCCTCTGGTATGGCTCCTATCACGTACAATGACCGTGTGGAGCGAGTGCTTTCTGCTAGAAAGAAAGTGGAAAGAGGTGTCGCGCAGGAACAGGACAGAAGAAGTGTGCAACAGCCAATTCGCAGTAATTACTTTGATTTAAGCCAATTGCAGGACTACTGGGGACCAAGAAGATTAAATCATCACACAGAAGCGACATCAATGCTTTACGCATTACGGGAAGGAGTGCGGATTGTTTTACAAGAGGGACTGGAGGAACGATTTGACAGACATCGTTTGCACGAGAAAGCACTTATAGAGGGCATTAAAGCTATGGGCTTGAAGTTATTTAATGATAGATCTTGGAAGCTGCCAATGGTCACATGTGTTACAATTCCAGACGGCGTTGATGGAGAGTCAGTGAGAACGATGCTGCTCGAGCAGTTTGGCATAGAGATTGCTAGCTCATTTGGTCCGCTTCACGGGAAGATCTGGAGAATTGGAACGATGGGATATAGCTGCCGGAAAGAAAATATTTTATTTGTTTTAGCCGCTCTTGAGGCTGCGCTGATTCGTCATAATGCATCTATTCAAATTGGAGAAGGCGTACAAGCGGCGCTGAATGTATATGAATTGCCGAATCTAGCAGTCAAGTAAGAATAAAGAAAACTCGCCGATTGGCGATCCCTGCTCTTGGGCGAAGACAGAGGCGTAGTTGCCCTTATACTGTATTCCTGAAATTTCTCGCTACGTCGAATTGGCTTCCAGCTAGAAATTTATACTTTCTTACAGTGTAAAGAAAACTCGCCGATTGGCGATCCCTGCTCTTGGGTGAAGACAGAGGCGTAGCCCTACTTATGCTGTATTCCTAAAATTTCCGGCTACGTCGAATGACTTCTAGCTGGAAATTTATACTTTCCTACAGTGTAAAAGTGATTGGTTTTAAAGTTAAAATTGCAAAAAGATTCCGGCGGCATCCGGAATCTTTTTGCACAAAATGAACACACTCTTTTCCTCGCAATGACTTGGGAGCGATTTGAAGGCAGTTATTTTTTATATTTTTCCAAGGGTATAGTATAGAAGGTGAACTTATGAAAACGTTATTTAAAATGGAACATTGGCTTGCTGGATTACAATGGCTGTTTTTTCTTTTCACCAATACAGTTGTAATTCCTATTACTGTAGGAGCCGCTTTTCAGCTTCCTCAAGGCAAAATTATCGCTCTCATTCAATTCTCGTTCTTTTTTACGGGGGTAGCTTGTATGTTACAAGCAGTTTTGGGACATAAACGAGCCGTGATGGAGGGCCAATCCGGATTGTGGTGGGGAGTCATTTTAAGTCTTTGTTACACAGCGCCTTCTCAAGGCTTATCATTAACTGCTCTTGGGGGGAGTTTGGCTGTTGGCATTATGATCTCTGGGCTCATCACGATGCTTATCGGACTGAGCGGTCTTTCGCAGCACATTTCGAAGCTGTTTACCTCTGGTGTAATGGCTGTATTTATGTTTCTGCTAGGATGCAGATTAAATATTATCTTTCTCAAGGGAATGTTAGGGATTCCTTTTGGGACTCACTCAGAATCAGCACATATTGATTTATCCCTGTTCTTGCTATCTAGTGCTGTTGTCGTTGCTGTTATTGTGTTCAGCGTTAAAGCACCCCCTGTATTGAGCAGATATTCATTGTTAATCGGGATCATTGTGGGATGGATCTTGTTTGATTTGTTGTTTAATAACAAGGAAGGCATCGATATTGCCGGAGAAATAAGCATTGAGTTATTTCCTCTTGGTGCGCCTAGTCTGGATATAGGGGTTATCGTTATAGCCATTGCTGCGGGTCTCATTAACACGTCCAATACTTTTGGAGCGCTAAAGGGTACCGATGAGATTTATAAAACAATGTCGACTGCAAAGCAATATGGAAGGTCATTTACGATCAGCGGGCTATTCGCCATTATTGCGGGATTATTTGGGATGGTTCCTTATGCTCCGTATGTATCCTCCATTGGTTTTCTGAACCAAACTAAAATTTCGGAGAGACTCCCCTTTATCATTGGCGGTGGAATGTTTATGCTAATGGGACTAATTCCGGCTATCGCGGGGGTAATGGCAAGGCTTCCTTTAAGTGTTGGAAGTGCGGTTTTATTTGTTACCTATCTACGCTTGCTGCATACCTCACTTCAGTATTTTGCACAAATTCATTTAAGTATGGACAATATTTATCGTTTGGCGGCTCCATTATTTATTGGAATTATTTTTATGTCATTTCCTTTATCTTATTTCGAAACCGTTCCTAGTGTTTTGCGACCGTTATTTAGTAATGGGTTATTAGTCGGGATTTTATTATCTCTTTTGCTAGAAAATATTCGTTTTAAATCGTTAGGTACAAGAAAAAATCAAGATCGCATGAAAGAGCTTGTTCAAGAAGGGAAGTCAATTTGAAATCACTGAAACATCGTTAAGAGGAAGTGTTATAAAAATATCGGACAAATCATATTTTACGATTCGGATAAGGAGAATGGATATGAAGCTAGCAACAGTGAAAGTAAATGGTGAAGAAACTGCTGCAATCATTTCTGATAATCAGGCGATTTTGATGCAAACAATAAATGAGCTGGAGAGTAAAGATTGGAGCACGGATCTTTTTCAGATTCTACAAAAAGAGCAATTAACGGAAATAAATCTTTGGTACAAGGAGGAGGGACAAAAGAAATTGCGTCATTTTCCTCATATTTCAGCTGAACAAATAAGCTATGCACCGCTTTATCGCACTCCTAGAAAAATACTAGGTGTAGGCATGAATTATCTGGAAAAAGCAATTGAGTTATCAGGTAAACCACCTGAGGAAGAACCAGTTATTTTTATGAAGCCAGATACTAGTCTGATTGGTCCTGAAGAGGTTATTAAACTGCCTTCTCAGTTCGGTAAAGTAACAGCTGAGGCAGAACTTGGGATTATTATTGGGAAAACATGCAAAAATGTGAAAGAACAGGATGCTTACAGCGTTGTAGCCGGTTTTACTACCACTTTAGATATGACTGCAAAGGATATTCATGCAAAAAATCCTCGCTATTTGCAGCGATCAAAAAGCTTTGATACTTTCTTCAGTTTTGGGCCATATTTCATAACTGTTGATGAGTTTCCTGAGATAAAGGATCTTACTGTAGAAACGGTTTTAAATGGAGAAGTGCACCATCATAACGTTGTTGCAAATATGATTTATCCGCCAGAGTGGATTGTGTCGTTTTTCTCTCACATTATGACATTATACCCAGGTGATATTATTATGACTGGTACACCTGGATCTGTGGTGATTCGTGACGGGGATGTTGTTGAGTGTCACATTGATAGATTCAAATCTTTGCAAAACCCTGTTTCAGTATAGGGCAGAAGATATACAGGATCGAGGACAAACCAAGCGTTTTTTAAATGCTTGGTTTGTTTGCTTGCACTTTAAGAAATTATAATTTTTGCCTAGTTTTTTGATTTCATATTTGTTATGCATCTTTAATGTCAGATAATATAACAATTTTCGTGGTTTTTAGTTAAAAGGTACAATGGAAAAATGAAAAATTCACATTTCGTCTAATGAAATAACAGAATAGAAGCGATAAAATATAAAATATAAGTAATGTTTTATTACGTAGATAAGTAATTTTATATAACATTCAGTTTTAAGGGAATCGAAAAGAAGTAGAAATCTAGTCCGGTTTTAGGTCGAAAGTGTATGTTGTGGTTGCAATATGAAAAAGTGATTTTAACTAAAATATAATCTTATTGATAAGGAGAAATGTGCATGGAACATTTAGATGTAATTATTATAAATGGAAAGGCAGTTCTTCCTGCAGGTGTAGTGGAAACTGATATTGGCATTAAGGATGGGAAAATTGCTGTTATTAAAACAGGGATACAGAATGAGGCGAATTTCATATGGGATGCCGAAGGTCAATATATTTTTCCGGGTATGATTGATGTACATGTTCATTTTAGTGAACCGGGCAGAGAACATTGGGAAGGGTTCCATACAGGTTCCACGATGATGGCGGCAGGAGGGTGCACAACCTATTTTGATATGCCATTAAATGGGATTCCCTCAACAGTGAATCAAGCTGCCCTTTATGAAAAAGCAAGGTTAGGGAATGAAAAGTCTTTTGTTGACTTTAGCTTATGGGGCGGGCTTGTACCCGGAAATGAAAAGGATCTAGAGGCTCTTGCTGAATCGGGTGTGATCGGCTTTAAAGCATTTCTCTCTACAACAGGGAATAAGGAGTTTGAAGCAGTTGATGACATATCCTTGCTTAATGGGATGAAAATTATCGCTAAGCTCAACAAGGTGTTAGCTCTTCATTCAGAGAGTGCCGCCATTACAAATTGGTTAAAAGCAGAGAAAGAAAAGGAAGGAAAATGCAGCGCGGATGATTATTTAGAAACACGTCCGATTATCGCCGAAGTCGAGGCGGTAGAACGCGCCATTTACTATGCAGAGATTACAGGCTGCTCGCTTCACTTTGTGCACATTAGCTCAGCTAAGGCGATAGAAAGAATTGAACAAGCGAAGCAAAAAGGAATGAATATAACGGTTGAAACTTGTCCGCATTATTTATTATTTAACCATGAGCATTTAAGAGAATTGGGTACGATTGCTAAGTGTGCTCCGCCGCTACGTGAACAAGAAGAGCAGCAAAAATTAATTTCCTTATTAATTGATAATAAATTTGATATGATTTCTTCGGACCATTCTCCGTGTCCGTATGACTTAAAGGATCCTAATGTTTATAACTTATTCCAAGCCTGGGGTGGAATTAGTGGAGGGCAATTCTCGTTGCTTGCGATGATTGAGCTTGCTTTACGGTATAATATTCCATTTGAAACAGTAGCGAAGTGGACCGCGTCAGCACCCGCTGAGAGATTTGGGCTTTCAGATCGAAAGGGCAAAATTGCTGAAGGGGCAGACGCTGACTTGGCGATTATTACCTTAGCGGAATCCCATTTCGTTACGGAAGAAAACTATTATGCCAAGCATAAACAAAGCTTGTATATAGGCCATACTTTTCCGTGCAAAGTTCTTGGGACTTTTGTCAGAGGAAATGCAGTATTCAAGGATGGAAGGCTAGTGGCCCAAACTCCTGTTGGTGGCTGGCTGAAGCCTGAAGGGTGTACAGTTGTTAAATAAGCTTGCATGTTAAGGATAAAATGTAAAAACCTTTCTCTAAATATGGTTAGAGAAAGGTTTTTTGCGTTTTGCGGCTATATTGATCAGCGCTTGTATGTGTTGTTGCACTGCTGTTTCTTTTGGATATGAAAGTATGACTTATGAAGATGTACATAAACTTATGAAATTCCTATGTTCCTGTAAATAGGAGATTATGTGAAAATCTAGGTTTGAATAAGGATAGTTATTCAGTATTCATTCCATTAGGTGCAACCATTAATATCGTGGGTGCGCTGTTACTATTTCGGTTTTAACGTTTGATTGCATCAGCGGGTTACGATTAATTCTCGAAGATTGTCCCCTTTTTAAATTTTGAATTTTGAAATGCAAACTTTGTTAGAAGAATATATGCAATACCTGCCACTGCAACACCTATAATCCATCCCAGCTCCACTTTTATAAAGGCGGCGCCGGCACCGATGAGCATCGCAAGCAGCGCGCATGGGTTATATCCGGCAAATGGACCATTTTCCTTATACAAATCTGCAATATTTACTGTTTGTTTTCTTAATATGTAGTATTCCACTAGTAAAATAGAAACAATTGGACCTAAAAATGCGGAATATACAAGAATGAACATGCCAAGACCTTTTGCTGAAGAATCCTGTACAAGCACCCAAGGGAATGAGCAAAGTGCCAGCAGTCCCGTTATGGTAACGGCAGGTTTATATTTCATTTTTGTAAGCAAAGTAATAACATAGGCTGGTGGAATGATATTGGCAACCATATTTACCGCAATCGCACCTATAACAATAAATGCAGATACGCCTACTGTGATATAAGGATTATCTACCACTATTGCAAATGCCTTTACTGGATTGGAAATGCCGGTTGCAGAAGCGAGCATCGCGCCAATTGTAAGGACGAAGCCGTATGCGATTAAAATCGGCGAGAAGTATAAAAAGCTGCGTTTTACATCGCTAATGCCGGATTTGAGCTCTCTTGAATAGTCAGCTGCGCTTAAAAAGATGGCTGCATAGTTTCCTAAAAACATCATGATGAATGAAAAGAATGGCAAGCCCCATGATCCTTTTGTATGAACCCATTTTTCCGCAATGACATCGCTGTAAGATGTTACAAGAATACCAAATACATAGATCAGTGCTAGCATAATAACAATAGAAGCAAGAACTTCCACCCATTTGATGGCATGAAAGCCGTATAATGAAAGTACGATTTGTACCACCTGAATTATGACAAAGCAAATAGCAACATTATCAAAGGTGCCGCTTGTAATCACCTTTACGATTTCATTTAAGGCAGTACCGCCAATCCAGCTTTGAAAGCCGTACCAAATTACGGCCGGAAAGCCGCGTAAAATTGATGATAGGATAGAGCCTTTCATCCCGAATGACATTCTGAGCTGTACAACATATGGTATTCCGGTTCTATATCCAACCCGGTCGTTTAAGGAAAATAACGTTGAAATGATACCGATTGCTATAGCAGCTGCGATAAATGTCTGGAAGATGTTCAGTGTTGCAGTTCCTGCTACAAACAAACTAGCTCCAAGCGTCATGTTACCTAAATTAACACCGTCCCCAATCCACATAAACATATAGGATATCGGACCTACTGACCTGCTCTCTTTCGTTTTTGGCTGTAATGATTGATCTACACCTGCAGTATGGTGAACCTGAATCTCTTCTATAACGTGACTTGCTAAATTTGTAGACATTGTTGCATCTAACTCCTTTTTTTAATAATGGAAAAATAACAGGAACATATACTAAAAAGCTTATTCCTGAGTGCTAACTCAGCTACGCACAGTAGCATGTCTAACTAGTGACACTGGAATTAATGCAATGCTTTTGTTGTGCTGATCTCCCCCTGATTCTATAAGGTTAGTTTTTTTGGATTCCCGCAAAAGTATCACCGATAGTAAATATGAAGAAATTTTGTATTGGTCATACCTTTGTTTGTTATGTTTAATATCAATTGATGTTATGAAAGTTAACATATATAAAGTGTATAGGATGTTTTTTTAAGAGTCATTATAAGAAATGTGAATTTTTAAATATTTGTTTGTACCTTTTAACCAAAAAAAGATAGAGCAGAGCTTTCAAAAGAAATTAGCCTCGCTTTATGATGAATTTAGTCAAAAGATTTTCAGGGTTGGTGGGCAATGAGCAAAGGTTTGATATGGTTAGGTAACTACGTTTGCTGAACATGACTGAAGTAGCGGAAGTTGCAGATATTGAGGTGCTATGAAATTTTACTATTGCTTTCATACCTAATACCTGTATAGTGTATATAAAGATGTTTATCACAATAAATGAGGTGATATAGATGGGGCATTGTGAAGATAGCGGCTTAGATGAAAAGATGGTTCCGAGAACAGAGGGAGAAATTGAAAGTCTCATTAAACGCTTGAAACGTATTGAAGGGCAAGTACGCGGTGTGCAAAAAATGGTGGAGGATAACCGTTATTGTGTAGATATCTTAGTTCAGATTTCAGCAATTAACGCTGCATTAAATAAAGTAGGGTTCAATTTATTGGAGCGCCATACGAAGCATTGTGTGTCTAAGGCTGTTCGTGAAGGGAATGGAGAAGATTCTATTCAGGAGTTAATGAATGTTATTAAACAGTTTTCCAAATAAAGAAGGATATTTTAGGTGAAAAGAGGTGATGTTGTAAAAATCACCTCTTTTTCGCATACTACAAGGTAGTACTTCTTGTCGAGGACAAACACTAAAATAAGACTATGTTATGAGTAAAGGTGTCAGTCGCAGCGTAAAAACATGAAAAAATAATTAAACGCCCTCTTGCATACTTTAGGGGGGTATAGTATATTGTAATCGAGAAGAGCAAATAAGCATGAACCGATATACGAATATGATCAAGTCAACAGATCCTGTAGTATCGTCGGGAGATGTATGAAAATAAGGGAGGAACTTTATAATGGAAAAGGTAATTTTACAAGTAGGCGGAATGTCTTGTGGTCATTGTGTAAATGCAATTGAGGGAAGTGTTGGGAAGTTAAGCGGTGTTCATAATGTGAACGTAAACTTAGCTAAGGGAACAGTTGCGGTAGAATTCGAGCCGAGTACGATAACATTGACAGCAATTAAGGAAGAAATTGATGATCAAGGGTATGAATTAGCATAAAGCGTGCGTAACTGCACGCTTTTTTTGAAAAAGCTACATACCCTACATGGGTATATGGAGGGGATGAATATGAGCAGTACCGAACAGGAGGTAAGCCTGCAGATTGAAGGCATGACATGTGCCGCATGTGCCAGCCGCATTGAAAAAGGGCTCAAAAAAGTGCCAGGTGTGGTGGAAGCAAATGTGAATTTTGCATTGGAAAAATCCAATGTTAGATTCAATCCGGCAGCCACTAATATAGAAGAGTTGCAGAAAAAGGTAGAAGCTCTCGGCTACCATGTCAGAACTGAGAAGGCAGAACTGGACATCACGGGTATGACGTGTGCGGCTTGTGCAACTCGAATTGAGAAAGGGCTTAACAAGCTGCCGGGCGTGACTAAGGCAACTGTCAACTTGGCACTGGAAACGGCTGCAGTCGAGTATAATCCATCAGAGGTTGGAACAATTGAAATGGTCCAGCGAGTAGAAAAGCTTGGGTATGGAGCAACAGTAAAGGGCGACAAAACGGTAGATATCGCCCAGCAACGCCAGCAAGAGCTTGACGCACAAACAGGAAAGTTTTTATTTTCGCTTATTTTGAGCGTACCTTTACTATGGGCAATGGTAAGCCATTTTTCTTTTACAGCTTTTATTCCGCTGCCTGATATGCTCATAAATCCTTGGGTGCAGCTCGCACTCGCTACACCGGTTCAGTTTGTGGTAGGAAAGCAATTTTATCTAGGAGCTTATAAAGCATTACGAAACAAAAGTGCCAATATGGATGTTCTTGTGGCACTTGGCACGAGCGCAGCATATTTTTATAGCTTATATTTAACGATTTTATCCATCGGCTCTGCCGTGCATATGGTGGAATTGTACTATGAAACAAGTGCGGTTCTTATTACACTCATTCTTCTTGGAAAGCTGTTTGAGGCGAGAGCAAAAGGTCGTTCGTCTGAAGCGATTAAGAAATTGATGGGGCTGCAAGCGAAAACGGCAACGGTTTTACGCAAGGAGCAAGAAATAGAAATTCCGTTTGAACAGGTTCAGGTCGGGGACATTGTGTATGTAAAACCAGGAGAAAAGGTGCCGGTTGACGGTGTTATCACGGAGGGGCGCTCCGCTCTTGATGAGTCCATGCTGACTGGAGAAAGTGTTCCTGTTGATAAAGCAGTAGGAGATGCTGTTATTGGAGCAACGGTTAATAAAAACGGCTTCCTGAAAATCAAGGCGACAAAGGTAGGTCGTGATACGGCGTTAGCGCAAATCATTAAGGTAGTAGAAGAGGCGCAAGGATCAAAAGCACCGATTCAGCGATTGGCAGATCAGATTTCCGGGATTTTTGTTCCGATTGTTGTTGGAATTGCAATCCTCACTTTTTTTGCATGGTATGTATGGGTAAGTCCAGGAGAGTTTGCGGTTGCGCTAGAGAAGCTAATAGCAGTGCTGGTGATTGCCTGCCCGTGCGCACTCGGATTAGCGACGCCAACGTCTATTATGGCAGGATCTGGACGGGCGGCAGAGTTCGGCATCTTGTTTAAAGGCGGCGAGCATTTAGAAATGACACATCAGCTGGATACTGTCATTTTGGATAAAACAGGAACTGTTACAAATGGTACACCTGAGCTGACAGATGTGATTATTGCAGAGGGTTTTCACGAAGCAGAGGTTTTGAGCTTAGTAGGGTCTGCAGAAAAGCAATCTGAGCATCCGGTGGCGCAGGCGATTGTAGATGGAATTGGAAAGAGAAACATTGCGTATAAGACAGTTGCTGCTTTTGAAGCTATTCCAGGCTATGGGGTGCAGGCTACGGTAGGGGGGCGGACAGCTATGATTGGCACCCGCAAGCTCTTGAGAAATAATCATATTACCATTGAACATGCAGAAAACAAAATGGAGCAGCTGGAGCGTCAAGGGAAAACAGCTATGTTAGTAGCAATTGATGACCAGTATGCGGGAATTATCGCAGTGGCTGATACTGTTAAACAAACATCTAAAGAGGCAGTCGCACGATTAAGAGAAATGGGCTTGGATGTTATCATGATCACAGGTGACAACAAACAAACAGCGCAGGCGATCGCACAACAGGTTGGCATTGAGAAGGTAATTGCAGAGGTGCTGCCGGAAGGAAAGGCGGCAGAAGTAAAGAAACTGCAGGAGCAAGGGAAAAAAGTTGCAATGGTCGGGGACGGCATTAATGACGCACCAGCTTTGGCGCTTGCCGACATTGGCATGGCCATCGGAACGGGGACGGATGTGGCGATGGAAGCGGCGGATATTACGCTTATGAGAGGCGATTTGAACAGTATCGCTGATGCGATTTTCATGAGCAAGAGAACCATTCGCAATATTAAACAAAACTTATTCTGGGCGTTTGCTTACAATGCTCTGGGCATCCCGATAGCAGCTTTAGGATTTTTGGCACCATGGGTAGCGGGGGCTGCTATGGCATTTAGTTCTGTATCAGTTGTACTCAATGCGCTGCGTCTGCAACGAGTAAAGCTATAAGGGGGAGCAAAGAATGAAAAAATGGCTGATATCGGCAATTGTCTATCTCCTCATTGTCATCGGGGGGTATGCTGCCTGGATGAGTATAAGCGGGGAGGATGCTGCTTCAGAGCAGGGGGAGCATTCACAGCAGCATGCGGCAACAGCAGCAGATGAGCATGCACATGAGGGTCATGACGATCCGCAACAGCAAGTGAGTGAAGTAAAGTCTACGGTAGAATATAAGGACGGTACATTTTACATTGGATTAACAGACAGTGCCAATCAACCGGTAAATGACCTAGAAATCAACCATGAGAAGCTAATGCATTTTATTATTGTAAGCGAGGACCTCCAGCAGTATTATCACGTGCACCCAACAAAGGCAGGAGACGGCAAGTTTGAAGTAGCGCTTCCGTTACAGGAAGGAACGTATAAAGCATTTATTGACATTAAGCCGAAGGATTTAAACTATCAGGTGGAGCCGGTTGTTGTGCAGGTTGGAGATGCAGCGGAGCATCATCATGAAACGGCATTGGCGCCTGAAACACAGCTCACAAAAACAATAGCTGGAAAAACACTGACAATGGAGCCTGATTCCTTCAAGGCAGGGGAACCTATTACACTCTCCTTCTCCTTTGCAGATGGAACAGTGCCGGAGCCATATTTAGGAGCTTTGGGACATGTAGTGATTTTAGATGAGCATGGTGAAACATATGTCCATGTCCATCCCGCTTCCCAGACAGATACAAAATTTGAAACAACATTCGCTAAGCCCGGCGTATATAAAATATGGGCTGAGTTTCAGTTCCAAGGGAAAGTGATCATATATCCATTTACAGTAAAAGTTGACTCCTAAAAATTCGTATAAAATAGGATGTAGATAAAAACAGGAGGGTTTATTTACACTGTAAAAAAGTATAAATTTCCAGCTAGGAGCCAATTCGACGTAGTCGGAAATTTTAGGAATACAGTATAAGTAGGGCTACGCCTCTGTCTTCGCGCAAGAGCAGGGCTCGCCAATCGGCGAGTTTTCTTTAGTAGCGGCTTCTAATAGCTCTTCAACTAATAAAGATAAGTCTTCTGCTCTTTATATACTCTGAATCATAGGCAAACAGCCTATGATTTTTTTCATACTTTAAGAAAGTATAAATTTCTAGCCAGGAGACCACTCGACGTAGCGAGAAATTTTAAGAATAAAGTATATTTAGATTTAACTTTAGGGCGTGAGGGTGAAAAAAGGAAACTATTTCTTTTGTATTGGAGGAGAAAAATAAAATGAAAAGACAATATGATCTCGATTGGATTCGTGTATTAGCTACACTTGCCGTTTTCCTTTATCATTGTTTGATGTTTTTTAACCCGTGGCCATGGCATGTAAAGAATAATGAAACTGACCCCACCTACATTACGGCCATTTCCTTGTTCATGAGCTCGTGGCTAATGCCGATTTTCTTTGCAGTGTCGGGAATCAACTCCTACCATGCTCTTCAGAAAAAGACGGGAAAGCAATATGTAAAGGAAAGAATGGCCCGGCTAGGAATTCCTCTTGTATTTGGGGTCATGATTTTAACGCCTCCACAAGTATATATGGAACGAGTAAGTCATGATCAATATACAGGGGCATTTTTGACATGGCTCCCGCAGTATTTTGATGGTGTCTATCTGGACATAGGTGGAGCCGGGAATTTTGCCTTCGTCGGACTGCATTTATGGTATCTTTTGGTGCTCTTAATATTCAGCTTGTTTACACTGCCGCTCTTTCTTAAAAAGAAGCCTTCCGTTTCAAAGGAGATTAAAGTGCTGCATCTTTTTCTATTATCAATTCCTTTGATGATAGTATCCATACTAATGGATACTGTGAGACTAGGGGGATGGGATATCACTTTCTATTTAGTTATTTTTTTATACGGGTATTTTTTCTTAACCAAGGAATCCTTCAAGACAGCTATTCACAAGATGCTCCCCGTTAACATCGTGGTAGCTATTCTGACGACTATCATTTTTATTTATGGTTTCATGGCAGGCATGTCTTCTTCAGGAGAGGTGTTATCTATATCACTAGCCTTAGTACAGGCTCTAAACTGTTGGTGTTGGCTGCTAGTCATTTTTGCAGCGGGGGATCGCTATCTGTCGGTTTCAAATAGGTGGTTGAAATATGGAAACCAAGCTTCCATGCCATTTTATGTTCTTCACCAGCCTGTTATTGTTCTGCTAGGCTTTTTAATAGCGGATGTTTCATGGTCTATCCCGCTTAAATTGATATTCTTAATTGTGGCTGCATTTTTAATTATCATGGTCCTGTATGAATTTCTTATTGCACGGGTATCCATTTTTCGAGTTTTATTTGGTATGAAAGGGAATAGGGAAAGAGTACCTAGAGGGGATTCGGTATTGCGAAATCATATTAAAATGTAAGGATAGTAAAAAAGTGGATAGGTCTCAATAGACATATCCACTTTATTTGTTTATCCATTCTTTCATTCAAGACGCGATTACAGATAAGTAGCAGGTAAGGGTAGTTTACCTTTACAAGATTTCTGCAAATGAATATCAGCTATCATAATGGTGTAGTAGCTTTTATTACTTCCAATAGAAGTCCGAGCATAAAACCGCAAATGGCTCCGTTCACTCGAATCCACTGTAGATCTTTTCCTGCACCATTTTCTATCATAGCAATAAGGGTTTGATCATCAAGCGCGTCCAAATTTTCTCGTACAAGCTTGCCTATTTTTGAATGGTTGGCTTCAACAAACTGGATAACTTGCTTCTGTAACCAGTTTTCTATGGCACCCATATGTACTGGATTCGCTTTTGTGTTATTTAATAAACGTGTCAAGAAGGGTAGAAGATGCATGTCAACAAACTCACCGTCTTTAATAGAGAATAATGCTTGTTGCTGCATCCTCTCAAGAGTTTTGGTTATTTGTTCGGTGGCATCCCAATTTTCAATAAGATGTTCCTTCCAGTCGTCCAGTTCTTTTATAAATGTGGTATTCTCATGAACTTTTTTTAGCTCTGTACGGATTTGTTCGAGCAGCGCCTGTCGGTTTTTATTATCAGTCTCTTGCAAACCATCGATTCCCCTAAGAATAAAATCTTGTATGATACCGCCGAGCTTGTTTTCATCTACTACATTTATAAAGGATTTTACTGCAAATTGTAAGAAACCATCCAGCTCTATACGGTCTATTGCCTTGATTGCCGTACTGCCAAGTTCATTACGAACACTATCCTTTTCTGCCCATCCTTTAGCCTTCATAAGAAGGTAATTCAGAGCTTTTTCATCATAGCTATGAGCGAGTATTTGATTGATTGCAGATTGGATCAAAGCACTGGTATGGATTGAATATAGATACTTTTTAATTTCTTTCTCTACAAAAGAAGCGATCTTGTTTATATTGACATGACGAATTGCGTGTTCGATGACTGTAGTGATTCCTCGTTTCACTGAATCAGAATGCAGTTCCTTTTCGATAATAAGGAATACCTTTTCTGCCAAATGGATTTCCTTCATCTTATCAGTGATACTTGTTTTTGTAAGCCATTTATTTTCAAGCATGGAGACGAGCCCTTCCGTGAGCTTCTGTCGGTTTTTAGTTAACAGGGCTGTATGTGGAATGGGCACGTTCAGTGGATGCCGGAATAATGCAGTAACTGCAAACCAGTCAGCCAATCCTCCTACTAGCCCCGCTTCGAACCCGCCTTGTAGGATCGCTCCTGCCAGTGAGTCATGAAACAGCGACGTTATAATAAAACCAGTTCCCATAATTGCCAATGAAAAGCTGGCTACGTATCTTGATCGTGTTGCCATTGTAGTCCCTCATCTCTTTGTAATCTATCTTTAATGATAATTAAACAATATAAAATGATGAAGGATTTTTCAAGTTTAAAACTCCTTATCCTAACCGTTTAAACAAGGATATAAATCAAAATACAAGCGACTCCCTGACATAGAAGGACAAACATCTAAATAAGATGAAAGAAGGAAATCAATAATTCTTAAGCTTTTTAAGGGGGTGAGCAAGATATCGCAAGCTGGAGTTTTTGACTTACATACCCGGGCAACTTTTCAGGCGCTTGTTCATGCGATTATCTCAGATACTCTTTGGATTACAACATTGGGAGCTACACAGGGCGTAGCGATACTCGATTTAAAGGTTTATGAATATATCATTTGGACATTGGATCATTCTCTAACTATTCCTATAAAACAGCAGCTAAATCTAATTAATACATCAATGGCAAAATCAACAGCACAATTGCTGGATGCTGCAGCCACTCAATTCATTTGGTCAGATCAGATAAAATATCCTCTCAATGCTTGGGCATTTCTTGGGGGCGGATCATTTGCAGCCCTTTTACCAGGTGATCGATTAAGAGTAATTGCTCTGTTGGAGCAGCTTAAAATTGATCTTGAAAGCTTACCTGTACCTTATCAAAATAACTCGGGGCTTATTCGTAATATGATGGACGTACTGAGCCAGCTTACCCTGTTCGGTTATTATTCAGAATGGAGCGCGTATGGAATAACCCGTCTGTTGCCGCCTGATTATAGGCGGATGGAGCATTTTCCGGTTGGCTGGATTCAATCTGGATATCCGGGGCCGGCCTTTGGATATCGTGACTTTCGTGGATTCTTAGTAGAGTTTCCGCACAGGGAGGGAGGTTCATAATGGAGGATCAGGATGTGATCGTAATTGGAGCGGGAGGTGGTGGTGCCGTCATCGCAAAAGAACTTGGGGAGATGGGATTAAAAGTTTTGGTTCTAGAAGCAGGTCCGTGGTATGGAAACAAAAAATGGCTGCATCCAAATCTACAGCCAGGAGCCAAAACCAGCTCGAACGCAGACGATTTGGATGTAATCCTTTATAAACAATTATTAAACAAATATGAAGCTAACATGGATGATTTGGTTTCGGGCAGGTTTCGTTGGGGACCTGCAGATCGCAGCCGCCCTCCATGGTTTCGGCAGATGCCGCAGAAACAGATTATTTGGCAAAGCTCTGGTGTAGGAGGAACGACACAACATTATACGGCAAATTCCCCCCGGGCATTTCCATTAGCTATTGACAATGTATGGCCCCTCTCTTATCAAGAACTAGTTCCTTATTACGAAAAGGTTGAAGCCACATTGCCAGTTAGCTTCGCACCGACAACTGCAAAAGAGGAGTTATTCTATTATGGGGCGAAAAAGGCAGGGTGGCAGCTGATTCCTACACTGGATGTGACAATACCAGGCTTTCGTCCCCAGCCCAATGCGATTTTGCCTCCTAATGAGAACCTTACAAATATGAACGTTTCCCTGGAGCAGTTATCCTGGATGAAAGGTTGTACTCTCGCAGGACATTGTATCAATGGTTGCCCACATGGTCCCTCGGTAGATAGCATTGCGAAGCGTTCAACAAATGTTAGCTATGTTCCGCTTGCTTTAAGGACAGGTAATGTCACAATAAGACCAAATGCTTTTACTATAAAAATAATAACAGATACAACCTCCACTTCTGAAGGATTACGTGCTAGGGGGGTACAAATAAGGGATACATGGACGGGAGCGCAGGAAGAGTTACAGGCAGAGGTCGTAGTGATGGCTGCCGGCAGCATTGAGAGCCCGCGCCTTTGGTTAAATTCAGCGCTGCCTCAGAATCCATGGGTTGGAAAAGGGCTGACTAATCATTATATGGATTTGGTATCTGGGATATTTGCTGAAAAGGATTTACATGCAATATTGGGGAGTTCAGATATGAATCCTTTTGTTGGTCATACATGTGGGGCAAGATTAGATTACCCTGGATTAGGGACTGTGCAAACAGTTGGGATGAGCCCGGGATTAACCGCTTCTCTTTCTTATGGTATGAGTGAATCTGGAGCTTATCTCTCACATTCACCCAGCCCGAATGACCTGTGGGATGTACGTGGCCGTATTGTTGGCCATAAATTAAGCGAAGTCATGGCAGACTATCGTAGAACATTACAGATACTAATAACTACTGATGATGAAGTCGATCTACGAAATGGAATTACGCTTCACTCTTCTATTAGCGATGAACACGGATTTGTTCCTTTTGTGAAGTATACACCTACTGAACGATCTAGAAGGAAACGGAGCAAGCTGTTTCAGATAACAGCTGATATTTTACGAAAAGCGGGAGCGAAACAAATCATTTGGTCCGATTGGCCAGCTGGTGTAATGATTCACATGGAAAGTACAATGCGAATGGGTTTTGTCGTTAATCAGGATTGCGAAGCATACCAGGTAAAACGGTTATACATCTCTGATAATAGTGTACATTACAATAGCTTGGGCGGTTCGAATCCAACGCTTACGACACAGGCACTGGCTACCCGTACAGCGGAAAAATTGTTTGAAAAATACTTCAATTAGTATTTTTAATAAGCAAATGGTAAAGGATACTACTATAATAAATCATATATAAAGTCTGGTGGGATTTTTAGAGATGAAACTATTTGAAGTAATTCATGATGCTTTTGAGCCATTTATGGACGGTGAGAAAAAACCATTGAATGTAATGGAAGTTACAAACTTATGGTTTTTTCTTTTAGCAACAGAAACTACAATGCGCAATGAAGAACTAGGCTGCAACCTTGCTCAAGATGTTGAATTGAAGCAAATATTAACGGATATAAAAGAAAACGTACATACCCCAATTAGAAATGAAATTAGCGAATTTCTAAAAAAAGAAGGGGTTCCGCTTCCGCAAACAACTGCGGAAAAACCCGTTGGTGATTACCGAGATATACCAGAGGGCGCCAAATTAAACGATGAGGAACTTGCTAATTTAATGTCCTATAATTTAGCTCAGGGAGTTGCTTATGCTGCTAGGGGACTTACTGAATCAATTCGGGCGGATGTTAGTTTAACGTTCTCTAAAATTATCATGAAAAAGACGATGGCTGGTTTAACATTAAAACAATATTTAGAACGACATGAATGGCTGCGCATTCCTCCTTACTACAAAGAATAAATGCTTATAATCCTCAGGCGTATAAGCTAGTTTTTATCGAGAATTGCCGTTTAACCGTACCATAAGCAGGTACGGTTTTTATACTAATATGGAGTAGTAATAATACATAACAAAGTAGTTAACAGGACTCCTGATGCTGCAAAATAAGTATCAGTACCATATTTATTAGGAATAGGGAGAAAGCGTTGGGACAGATGGTATCCAAGAAACTAATACAAATAATAAGCAGTGAGAATGGAACAGGCAAAGCAACAAAAGGAAATAATAATAAAAGGATGACGAGAAGATTTGTGGAGTTTCTGTTTGTTTTAAGGAAAGTATTGTTTGAAAACGATTTCTTTGGTATGTTTTAAATATAAGTTTACTAAAATTAAATAAAAACAGTAAATTAATGGAGTAGATGATTAAGATGGCAACGATAAAAGATATTGCAGAGCAGGCCAATGTTTCCACTGCAACGGTATCAAGGATTTTAAATAATGATCCATCTCTTTCGGTTTCAGGGAACACAAGGAAAAAAGTGTTGGAAGTAGTGAGTGAATTAAATTATCAGCCGGTGAAAAGAAATAAAGCGAAATCAGTTAAGGCAAAAGATTCTTCTAATATCGGCTTAGTTTTGGCCAATGATGAAGCAATTGATCCTTATTTCATGTCTATTAGGAAGGGGATTGAAAGTATATGTAATGAATACTCATTAAGCATTGCCTCTGTTTTTAATATTGGTAAGAGTCATTTTTCAGCTGCCATTATGGCTGACTTGGAGGGTCTCATTGTTCTTGGTGATGTAAATATCAAAGAGCTCCAAGAGGTTTATAGTAAGACTAATAACATTGTATTTGTGGATTTTTTACCGGAAAAAGAGAATTGCGATGTAGTTATCGCAGATTTTGAAACGGCAACATGTGAGATTATGAACTATTTGTTTAGTCAGGGGCATAGCCGAATTGCGTATATAGGCGGAAAAGGATTAATCAGAAGCATTCATAATAGAAGAATGATAGAGAAAGAAGATATCCGGAAAAGTACCTATGAGCGTATTATGAAAGAAAAAGGACTGTATCAATCAAAACACATCCTTCTAGGGGAGTTTGGCCCAATGAGTGGATATACATTAATGAAAAAATTAATGGAACAAGAATCCTTACCTACTGCGCTCGTCGTTGCGAGTGATCCGATGGCGATAGGGGTAATTCGGGCATTGCATGAAGCTGGTATCAAAGTTCCAGAAGATATTTCAGTTATTAGTTTTGATGATATCGAAGCTTCAGCCTTTTTAAACCCAACTCTTTCTACAGTAAAGATCCCGACTGAGGAAATGGGGAAAACTTCAGTTAAGCTTTTGTATGATCGCTTAAAAGGCGGGAGAGAAGTACCTTTAAAGGTTATTTTGCCCACGGAACTCGTTTTAAGGGATAGTACAGGTCCCAAAGCTTGATATATTTGTTTAAAAAAATGGATAAAATACGAGAAGACCTTTTCTTACATGTAACAAAGAGAAGGTCTTCTTTTTTAACTTGAAGAGTGTTAGGAAAGGTATATATGCAAAGTTTTGTTTAGTAAAATTAAGGTTAATTTATTCTTTATTTACTAGTTATATTAGGGTTATTTGAAGGTAAATCTTCTTTTTTAGTGAAAAAATATAGAAAACATATTGAATGTATGCGCTATTTTTGGTAAAGTTGTTTTAGTAAAGTTTATGTATTTTAACTAGTTATATTGGTGTAAACGTTTTACTGAGAAGAATGAAATATTAGTCAAAGGGGCAGATTGAAGTGGTAAAACTTAATAAGAATTATTGGTTGTTTGGGGTCTTCTTTCTTCTTTATTTCTTTATTTGGGCAGCATGTACGATGTTTTTGTCTTTATGGTTGACAAATGTAGGCGGTTTGAGCTCTACAAAGACAGGTATGATATTCTCAGCCATATCCATCGCAGCTATTTGTTATCAGCCGTTTTTTGGAATCCTTGCAGATAAGCTAGGCTTAAAAAAGAACTTACTCTGGTTTTTTATTTTTCTGTTAGTTTTTATTGGGCCATTCTTCATTTATGTATTTCCGGCATTGTTAAAGACAAATATTATTTTGGCGGCTATCGTTGGAGGCGCTTACCTCGGGGCTATCTTTAATGGCGGGGTAGGAGCGATTGAAGCGTATATAGAGAAAGTGAGTCATGCGAATCATTTTGAATATGGACGAGTTAGAGTATTTGGGAACATAGGTGCTGCAACGAGTACTTTTGTAACCGGTCATTTATTCAATACGAATCCTAATTTAGTCTTCTGGATCAGTACAGTTGCGGCTATTTTATTAGCAGTAATTTTTAGTTTTGCGAAAATGGATGAATCAAGTTCTGAAGTAGCGAATCATCAAAATGAACGATCAGTACCAAAAGGATCGACTCTAGCTCTTTTCAAAAATAAGAAATTCTGGTTTTTTACCTTATACGTTCTTGGGGTTGGCTGTGTATATGATGTATATGATCAACAATTCCCAGTATATTTTACACATTTCTTTTCCTCAGCAGATAAGGGTACAGAAATTTTTGGTAACCTTGTTACCTTACAAATTTTCCTTGAAGCGATTGTTATGATTTTAGCACCATTTATTATTAATAAAATTGGCGCAAAAAATGCCCTTATCTATGCTGGATTTATCATGTCGTTCAGAATTTTAGGATCAAGCTTTGCAGATGGACCTGTTGCCATAAGTTTATTAAAGTTAATGCATGCGGCAGAGGTGCCAATTTTGCTAGTAGCCGTCTTTAAATATATTTCAGCGAATTTTGATATGAGATTATCAGCAACTATTTATCTTATTGGCTTTCAGTTTTCAAAACAAGTAGGGTCGATTTTCTTATCAACTATCGCGGGGAATATGTATGATACAGTAGGCTTTAAAAGTGCTTACCTTTTATTGGGTTCGGTTGCTTTCATCTTTACAGTGATTTCAATGTTTACATTAGCAGGAAAAAGTAAGTCTGCAGCAGAAAATGTAAGCGTTAAAAGGGCATCTTAGAGATAGAAAAGCATAATAAAATTGAATATATCCTTCTTTCAAGCTTGGGGGCCAGAGATTAGACGAGCAACATCAGGTTGAAAGGGGAGTAGAGGATTTATAATGGTAGCTATGCTTAGTTTTCCTGCTAGAGGGAGAATATGAGCATAGCTTTTTTGTACTTATAATATTGTTTGTCAGCATTAAGGTAAGCTGGTAGGAAGAGTCATGGAAAGCATATTAGTGTGTATCCAATTTTGAATTTCATGTACCGTATTAAGACAGCTTCTATTCATACAGAATAGAAAAAACTCAGAGTTTCTAGGTGCTTTTTTCTATTACCTGAACAGATGTTGAAATGCTGCATAGTGGCATTGAGATCCTTTGGGGAAGGGGAAAGTTTAGAATTAATTGGGGGGAAACGTACTAGGTGTAGGTTAAGCTTAAGGATATGATTGTTTGTACAAAGTCCACAAGATGATTGCGCATCACAGGCAGTACAAATAAAAAAGAAGGAAATCATTAACTAGAATTTCCTTCTTTTTACTATTCTTATTGAAGAGAACTTTTTTAATTCACCCAGTGGAAAATCCTGAGTAACCTAGCCTCCAAAAAGGAGCTAGCAGCGACTTTTCGAATATTTGTATTTAACAGATGCTCTTGAAAGGTTCATGAACGTTTCGAAAGCATCCATTGATCAAAGAGAGACTGCCAATTATTAATAAACGACAACTGGCTCGTATACACTGAGATTATCATATACTGACTTCGCAACACCAGGTGGGAGGTTGACACAACCGCCTGATCCTGCAGTAAGATAAGCGTTGCTTGCCCAGTTTGTCCGCCAGCTGGCATCGTGGAACCCTTGTCCATCGTTCGTAAATGGAGCCCAATAATCTACCTTAACCGAATAATTCGGATTGCCTACTGAACTGCCTTTGAGTACGGATGGTGTGCGCTTATAAAGGATATACCACACTCCTGGTGATGTATCTTCATTGGTGCTATGTTTACCAGTCACTACATTTGTTGTTAATACTAATTGCCCATTTTTGTAAAGCCAAATGCGCTGCTCCTGAATGGATACTTCAGCATACGTATCACCAATACCATTGTTTGTTGTAGTTTCATAGCCGTAGCCTTCACCCTTCCAGCCATGTCCGGAAATGTTAGAGGCAGAAAGTGACTTTTCCCCTTTTTCAAAAGCTTCCATAATCCGTGTTGTTTCTTTTGCAGCATCTAGTGCCCAGCCATAGCCTTGCCCTTTTACCGATATAGCCGAGCCTGAATGGGTTTTAAATGTGAAATTTTTATTTAATGTGGATTGGGAATTATTAATTTCCGCAATCTTACTTTTAATATTGCTCGGGTCAATGGTGAGTTTCATATCTTTTGACACAGAGGCTTTTTCGATTAAATCGCTGGCTTTTAAAGAATAAACTTTATCCTGTACCTTATAATCAATAGTTTGTTGAAGGAGCTCTTGCAGCTTTTTCTCTTCATCTTTTACAAGCGGATTGTCTTCCTTGATTGGCTGTACGTATACAGCATTCAGGCGGATTTCACTATTATATTCCTGCTTCTTGTAGGCCTTTAATAGACTGGCGACATCATACTGCTGCCCATCAATACTTTTTGAGACTGTAATTTTACCTTGTTCCATAATAGCCTGCGCATCTTGAGGTGCCTTTAAACTCTTATTTATTGCTAAGAGCTTTTCCTCCACTTGTTTTTTCATCGTTTGGCTTCGGTATTGATCCAGCTCGATTGGCATTAGTGAATAATTTTTTGCTTTTGAGGAAGGAAAAAGTGTCCGCTGGCTTTTTAATAGTTTTTTGACACTTGACAGATCTTGATCTGTGAATCCCATCTTTGTATCTTTTTCATCTAAAATTTGTTGTTGCCCGACATATACTGCATTTTTTAATACAGATGTTTTTAATTTTTTAAGTGCCTCATCAGCAGTCAATCCGCCCACGTTTGTGTCATTAATCTTGGTATTTGCATTAAAGTGGGTTGTCTGATAATAGCTGATTGCTGCAAATATAAGCGCAGCAATCACAATGATGCCTGCTGTGATAAACTTCCAGTTCGTAAACCGTTTGGATGGATGTATCTGCGGTTTATCGATTTCTTCAACTAACTCATTTACCGTATTTCCCATAAATATTCCTCCTACCTACCTAGTAACCTAACTATCAATGTTTCTCGACTTTGCATTTTTGGTTTTGCTTCCAAAATTTTCGGTTATTTTACATTAACACTTAAATTATTACAATCATTTTACATTAATACGCAAATTATTACAATTACTTTACCTTGATACTTAAATTATCACTATTATTCTACTTGATTCTATAGTGAAAAATTTGTCATTATTTGTATATGTTTGAAATTTTTATATATTTACTCTATATTTATCTATCTTAAATCTTCTTAATGAAATTTTAATAAAAATATAATTTCCTAATGAACAATATTAAGAAGATGAGATGAAAATTATAAAGTGTATTGAATTAGGAGCGGAGTTGTACAACTAGTATTACGATATGCTTTTGAAGAATTTCATTGGTACAGAGTAGATTTACGGACTCTTCAATATAAACGATGCACAATAAAGTGCTATGAAAAGTGTGGCTTTATGTAAGTGGGGAAAGAAAATGGGACTTCAAATGAGGTCCCATTCTTATTGTTAAATATTAACAATATCCTTTTAATGGAAGGATCCACCCAATTGTTGCTCAGCCATACGAACCAGCCGCTTGGTAATTTCGCCACCAACGGAACCATTAGCTCTTGAAGTAGTGTCAGCTCCAAGTTGGACGCCAAACTCCTGTGCAATTTCATACTTCATTTGTTCAAGTGCTTGTTCTGCTGCAGAAACCACTAGTTGGTTTCTATTGTTGTTTTGGTTTGCCATGTTGTATCATCTCCTATTTGGTGATAATGAAATGGTCTTACATTCCTAGTTTGATTGTAATAGGTGTATTTATTCGTAGTAGCATGTGGTAATTTATGTAAAAATATAAAGACGGTCATTTTAGCTGCAATATTATTAGAAGAGCGTGTTGCTGGCTTACATGTTATGGATGGGTTCTTTGGTGTATTTTCAGTTCAATAAAATAATGGGCCAGGTTAATGAAATAATGGGCTTAAAAAGTAATTTTATCTATTATGTAACTAACACTTAGAATCATATCTTGGAACAGAAAGCTTTATAGACAAAATGATTCATTTGTCCTTGGACGGTGCTCAATGTTGTGATGTTCGATGGTCGAATCTCAACATGTAATAAGGGCATCCTATTGCAAGGAGGGATAATTGATGGGAATGAGAATTTTATTAATCATAATATTAATCAGCTTTAATGTTGCAACAAAGGCTTTTGCTGAAGTTCCACTTAAAGCAGCTTTTATACGGGACCATCAGCTATGGATAAAAGAGGGAGATACAGAAATACCACTCACAACAGGTCGATATGTTTACTCTCCCCAGTGGTCAAAAGATGGCCGGTTTATTGCTTATTTAGACGGTGACGAACGTGGTGGAAAAACATATTTATTTATATATGATTTAAAAGAAAAAGAAAACTATCAGCCCTATCCATCACTTGAAGCAAGAAATTTTCAATGGTCACCAATTGCAAATCAACTAGCTTATAACTCAGGTGGTATACTAAACGTTACAAAAACACAGAATGGACGCCCAAAAGATTTTGAGAATGTTTCTCTGGGTGTTAGTGATTTTGCATGGTTTCCAAATGGAAAAGAATTTATTGTTTCATCGCAATCTAAGTTGCTTCCTACTGGATGGGAACCAGTTCATCTTTTTAAAGTTCCGGTAGATGCTAATCTTGACACAAATAAAATAAAACCTTTTTACACTATTCAAACAAATACAACGGACTTATTTGCTATTGATGCTGAATATTTTAAATGGAGCTTTGATGGTAAATGGGTTAGCTTTCTAGCAACACCTACTGCGTCTTGGTCCAATGATAGCAATACACTATGTGTACTATCATCAGCAGGAGATCACTTTCAAGTGGTAGGAAAGATGCTCTGGTATGAAGACTGGATAAAATGGGCTCCGACAAAAAATCAACTAGCCTTTATATCTGGTGAAGGGAGATTTTTTGTGGAAAACAAAAAAACAGCCATTACTGACATTCCAACCTTGAATGAACGAAAGGAATATACGCCTAAAGGATATGTTGACCTTGATGTAGATTGGCTCTCTCCAGATAAGGTAATTGTTGCCCGTGCAAAAGAAAACAAGGAATGGAAAGAGGGACCAGTTCCAACCATGTTTACAAGCCTGTACATAATCAATATAAAATCAGGAGAACAAAAGCAGCTTACCTTTCCAAAGAAAAATGAAATAGATAATCAACCTCAAGTTGTTGGGCCATATATTACTTGGTATCGAAAGACTGAAAAGGGAAAGCAAGGAGATGTATGGGTTAAGAATGGAATAAACGGTTCAGAACATCGCTGGTTAAAAGATGTAGACTCTGCTCCGATTTTTTTCAATAGCTAAGTTAATCTTTAATGTTGATTTTTCTTAAAACTAGGACCTTCTTAATCAAAAGAGAAGGTCTGAATGCCTAACAACGTCTTGATATATTCGATAGACTTTTTGGCAGCCGGCGAGAGTTCTTTTAGCGATGTTGCGGCAATGCTGATGATTCGATGCTGTTCTGGCTCTAGACTAAGAACTCTAACATTATGTGACATACCCTGCAGAACTAATTCAGGAATGATACTGACACCTAGTTCATTTTCGACCATAGCTACAATAGCTTGGTCATCAACCATTTCAAAGCTGTTTTTAAGAGTAACACCAGTCTCCTTTAATACTCGTTTCATGTCGTTGTTATAACCTGATTTGAGTGTAATAAAGCTTTCTTTCTCTAATTGCTCCATACGGATTTTATCTTGGTTACTAAGAGGATGATTGTGTGGAAGGATACACAATATCCTATCTTTTTTTAGGGGTATTGTTTCAAAAGATTCTAATGTAGGTAAAGCAATAAAACCAAAATCTATAACACCGTTAGTAATCCACTCTTCAATGTCTTGATAGCCTGCTTGAAAAATTTGAATTTCTATCAGAGGATGCTCTTTTTTAAAATACCTCATCAATGCTGGTAGCCATTGAATACAAACACTTGCAGGTGCTCCTATCCGAACTGTACCAACTTCCAGTCCATTAATAGAGGCGGCTTCTTGCTTCAATTTTTCATCCCAATGTAGAATTGTTCGTATATACTTTAAGATTCTCTGCCCATTACTTGTTAAGGTAATACCAGACCGCCCTCTAATCAGTAGAGAAAATCCAAGCTCGGATTCAAGATTCGCAAGAGAATAACTAACAGCAGATTGGGTTAAATTTAAGGCCTCCGCAGCTTTAGTTAGACTTCCTAGTTCTACAACAGTGTTAAAAACCTCGTATTTTGAGAGACTCATTTTCATCATCCCTATTCATAAATTTTATTCATGCTAAGTATCAAAAACTTCAATTTTATTTATATGTATTTTACCTCTATAATCTGAAGAAACACAACTAGATAGAAAAGGATAGGTGAAACAAGGTGATTTTGTTGGGGGCTTTAGTAAACGGAATAGGTGTAAGTGTTGGTACTTTATTAGGCAGTCTGCTTCGTCGGATACCGGACAGTATGAAGGACACTGTTATGAATATAATGGGTTTAGCTATTATAGTCTTGGGAATACAAATGGGACTTAAAACCGAGAATTTTCTGATCGTAATTTTAAGCCTTGCCATTGGAGCAATCATTGGTGAGTTATTTGCCTTAGAAGATAAAATAAACCGCCTAGGGGGTTGGTTAGAGAAAAAAGTCGGCTCAAGTAAACAAGGAAGCATATCACAAGGATTTATAACAGGCACCTTAATATTCGTAGTTGGAGCAATGGGTATCATTGGTGCTTTAGATAGTGGTATGAGAGGGAATCATGATGTGTTATACACGAAAGCTATTATAGATACTGTTTTAGCAGCCATATTAACTACCACATTGGGAATCGGAGTGTTATTCTCTGCAATTCCAGTTATTTTATATGAAGGTTCTATTGCAATTTTTGCAACCCAAATTGATTATTTTATCCCCCAAGCGTTAATGAATCATTTTATTGGAGAAATTACAGCTACTGGCGGAATTATGATTATTGCTATAGGTTCAAATTTA
Organism: Bacillus sp. OTU530; assembly: GCF_038440375.1. NCBI lineage: Bacteria > Bacillati > Bacillota > Bacilli > Caryophanales > Bacillaceae > Bacillus > Bacillus sp. OTU530. The sequence continues at coordinate 43,274 of NZ_JASATP010000021.1, read as the reverse complement.
ATAGGGATTACCAAAATAAAAGTAGCTAACCTTCTTCCTGCATTGGTAGTGACTGCACTACTTGTTTCAATTGTTCACAGTTTTAACTTGCATTTCTAGAGGTACATACATTCAAAGGAAATGACTTCCTTTTTCGTTAATTATTTGTTGAGAATAATTGGCTTGAACAACCGCTTGGAATAAAGGATAGAAAAGAATGAGCGAAGACAAAAGAACAGGACTAGTTGCATGAACTCATTTTAAAACAATAACTGCCTACATCGAAGGTTATGTAAACAAGCAATGCCCTCCAAGTCAACTTGACTGGAGGGCGTTTTGATAGGCTCTTAGATACATTGAATCCCGATGATTTCTTATTATGTAAACGAAAAATGTACATAATATATACATATTTCGTTTACAGTTTTTGCTCTCATTAAAGTCTAATTAAGCTATATATGACTCCAATGCTTCGTATATTTCTTTATAAAGTTTCATTTAAATTTAAAGTTTATTGGATATCAAATTCTGTCTCCATTAAAAATGGAATTTTTCACAATAACATAATCGACATGGCGAATGGCATCTAATTTATTTCCGCCAGCGTAGGATATAGAGGATTGAAGATCTTGCTCCATTTCAGTTAGGGTGTCTATTAAGGAACCTTTGTGTTCGACTAAAAGCTTTTTGCCTTCGACATTTTTTCTTTCGCCCTTTTGAAACTCAGACGCTGAGCCAAAATATTCTTTATATATTTTTCCGTCCTTTTCAATTGTTTCTCCAGGTGATTCTTCATGTCCAGCAAATAATGAACCAATCATAACCATGGATGCACCAAACCGAACCGATTTTGCAATATCTCCGTGAGTTCTGATTCCTCCGTCTGCAATAATAGGCTTGCTAGCTGCTTTTGCGCACCAACGAAGTGCGGCTAACTGCCAACCGCCAGTTCCGAATCCTGTCTTAATTTTTGTGATGCACGCCTTCCCTGGTCCAATTCCAATTTTCGTAGCATCAGCGCCTGCATTTTCCAACTCACGAACAGCTTCAGGAGTCCCAACATTGCCGGCGATCACAAAACTGTTAGGTAACAATTTTTTAATATGTTGAATCATTTGAATTACCGCATTGGAATGTCCATGGGCAATATCGATTGTGATATATTCCGGTGAAAGCTGTTCATTTGCTAATTGTTGTACAAATCTATACTCTTCCTCTTTGACTCCAACGCTAATCGATGCAAACAATCCACGTGATTGCATCTCCTTCACAAAAGTCAGCCGTGTATTTGGTTCAAAACGGTGCATAATATAGAAGTAACCGTTTTCTGCTAAGAAAATTGCAACCTTTTCATCAATAATTGTTTGCATATTGGCGGGCACCACAGGTAACTTAAAGGTTCGTCCACCAAAAGTTACAGATGTATCACACTCAGAACGACTATTTACAATAGATTTTGCTGGAATTAGTTGTATATCCTCATAATCAAACACGTTATCCATAAATACACTCCTCAAATCAATATTAGAATAGGGTGGATAAAACTGCCCGTGAAAGTGAATATTTAACTTACTTTTTAGTAGTACGTTAAATGTTTCTGGAATTCCTCCTTAAAACAAAAAATTCCTAACTACAAATGGGTAGAGTTATCCCACCCATTCGTAGTTAGGAATTTTCGGTTCCTAGTAGAAACTCTTAGTCCGTATTACTAAGAATATACGAATGATAAGTCATTTATCTATAGGTTATTTTAAACGAACTTTATTCGTTTGTAAATAACTATTGTTCGTTTTTGTGTTCACTTTATTGTTGAATTTAAGAGTTAAGGGGAGGGTAAATAGGAATTCGTAATTTTTGGAGTGGTTTGTGATAGGGTCTTCTGATATAGGCATGATGATATGAGAAAGAGAGAGGAACCTAATCAGCAGGAAAAATAATAATGTACAGGATGGAGTTACTACTGAAAAGTCGGAGTCACCGACTTTTCAGTAGTATTTAAAGGAGCCGTTTTATTTGCTTCGCAAAATCCATTTGTTTCTATAACATTCTGTTGAAATTACTACTTGATTTTATAGTTTAAATTTAGATTTAAGGTAATGGTATACTCCATCTTCATCACAAGTAAATTCCGTTACATCATGGACTATTTCTTTAACGCGATCCTGAGCATTTTTCATGGCTACAGCATAGCCAACAAACTGTAACATCGGTAGGTCATTATCACTATCACCAATCGCCATAGTCTCATCCTCGGACAAATCAAAATGCTGTAGCATCTGTTTTATCCCTGTTGCTTTGTTCACGTTCGCAACCATCACTTCAACATTGTGGTCAGAAGAGATAGAGGTAGTAAAGTCAATTTCTTGTTTTAACTCATCGAGCTCATGTTTCCAGTTATTTATATGCTCTTTTGTTCTGGCAAAAAAATAAAATTTGGAAAATTCATTTGCTTCTATGCTATCTTTCCAATCAATTTCTTCTTTAATTGCCTGTTTACGTGACAGCCATTCATTAATCCCAACGCTGTCTGGCTTTGGATCTCTAATTTCATTTTCAACATATTGTTGATCTTGCTTCAATGTAACTCGAGATGTTCCATATGGGAAAAGCTCGTAATACACCTTGTTTTCTCTTGCTTTTTCAATAATGGTTTCCACTAGCTCGAGTGAAAGTGAATGTTTGAATACGACTTCCTTTCCAACATATCCTGCCATCCCATTTGAGGTAATGAACCCATCCACCTGAAAGCCCTCGGGTACTAATTCCTCTATTTCATCAACAGCCCTGCCTGTAGCTACAAAAACGAATATTCCTTGGTTTCGCAAGTCATCAATGATTTCTTTTGTGTGAATACTTACCTTGTTTTGATGGTTTAGTATCGTTCCATCCATGTCTAAGAAAATTGCTTTAGGTTTACATGTCACCACTATTCCCCCTGTTTGGTAAAAAAAGTTTATGGGGCAAGTATACACTTTGCTATTTCTAATCTCAATGAATATACGTGTTACATATCAAATTGCATTGTAGTCTAAGGATTCCATGCTAGATGTACAAAAAGAAAAAATGGGGGAGCTTGAATTCAATGGATCTCAAAAAAGGGGATTTGTCAGTGAAGGTTCCCTGATTTTTTTAACACTTTAAGAAAGTATAAATTTCTGGCTAGAAGCCAATTCGACGTAGTGAGAAATTTTAGGAATAAAGTATAAGTGTAGCTACGCCTCTGTCTTCGCCCAAAAGCAGGGCTCGCCAGTCGACGAGTTTTCTTTATAGTGGTACAACAGGAATCCTTTAATGTAGATTTAGCAATCGTGATGAGAAGGTTTTTGGAGAATTCAAAAGTAAAAGAGCGATTGAAAAAAATGCCTCACAGTTTGCTTTTTATTCATTTTCTGAACAGATGTTGAAGAGTAACATTAGTGTGATGGGATAGCTAAGCATAAGAGGAATAAAGGCATCTTTCGTTAAAAGGCATAATAAAAATCCCCTATCCAACTCTGTTGTAAGAATTGAATAGGGGATTCATACGTCTGTGTCTGGCTCCATTTCTTTACCTCATGTAGTTTAATGACTCACGATTATTCGAGTTTGTTCTGTAATTACTCAGTAACATAGGCTTTCTTATTCTTCATGTTTTCCAATACATCTTTCGCACTCGTATAAATATGATTCATGTTGTTCCTCAATTGTATCTCCACATTCGCGGCAGCTTTTTTCCGGCAAGTTATGATAAAAATCTAAATCTAACATCTTTATTACCCCCTGTTATAGTTTAGTTGTTTGTTAAATTGATTGTATTATAACAGATAGTCAAAGTCAATATCTGTTATATATAATTGTAAAAAATTTACATAATATTAAGATTTAGCTTAGAGGACTCATAGAGAATTTTATTTATTACTTGGATAGGTGTTGATATATTGAGCGATATTAGATTGAAGGAAGGGGCGATTATAGGATTTCAAATGTAATTAAAGCCAATGCACATAGTGTCATAGTTTTCTTTATAAACCCCAAAAGCGATTGTATTTACTTATAATCTTAATTTTTTATATTGGGATATACAAAACAGAAAAATAACCAATAATTTAAAAAAAGAGTAATTATCAATAATGAAATTACCGAAAGGATTAGCAAAAGACCTAAAGGAAACAATTAATCTTGAATTATGGGGGGAGATAGCTATGGATATATTTCGTTCAATTGGAAAAGGAGCTGGAACTGTTGGTGGAGGCTTGATAGGTGGTACGGTACGGTTAAGGTGGCAGGAAAGGCTGTCGGCAGTAAGTGGAAAGGTACTGGTGAATGGTTGGGGGATGTGAGCTTAATGACTAGAGTTTTATCATTTTCCAACAGAAGACCCCCACTTCAAGCACGTGGCGTTAGCGAGTAGGTGGGGGTAGTTCAATTATAGAACTTTGCTTAAAAATGCCTTTGTTCGTTCGTGCTTTGGATGACTAAATAATTCATTTGGCTCATTTTCTTCTACAATATAACCACCATCCATAAAAATAACACGGTTGCTTACTTCACGGGCAAAGCCCATTTCATGTGTGACGATAACCATTGTCATACCTTCGTTAGCCAGTTGTTTCATAACTTCTAGCACATCTCCAACCATTTCCGGATCTAATGCAGAGGTGGGTTCGTCAAAAAGCATGATTTTTGGCTCCATTGCCAATGCTCTAGCGATTGCAACGCGCTGCTTTTGTCCGCCTGATAATTCTCCTGGATAGCTTTGAGCTTTTGCGCGCAAGCCAACTTTATCTAACAGTTCCAATGCTTTTTCTTTGGCAATTTCTTTTGAGACAGAGCGTACCTTCATCGGGGCAATCATAATATTTTCTAATACGGTTTTATGCGGAAATAAATTAAAACTTTGAAAAACCATTCCTACTTCCTGTCTTACCTTATTAATGTCAATCTTTCGATCTGTGATGTCATAATTATTTATGACTACTTGTCCATCTGTAATATCCTCAAGTCGGTTGAGGCAACGAAGAAATGTGCTTTTGCCAGAACCGGAAGGACCTATTACGCAAACAACTTCTTTTTCCCCAATCTCTGCATTTATATCCTTTAGAACTTCAAGTTGTCCAAAGGTCTTTTTTAAATTCTTAACAATGATAATACTCATCTTAGTACAAGTCTCCTTTCAAAGAAATTGCCTAGCAGCGTTAACAAATAAATGAAGATAAAATAAATAACGCCTACTGTAAGCCAAATTTTAAATACTTCAAATGTGGCGGCTGCCTGAATTTGACCTTGTTGTGTTAAGTCGGCAATTCCGATAACCGATAGCAAAGATGTATCCTTTAAGCTAATAATGGACTGATTTGTAATGGTAGGGAGCATTCTTCTAAATGCTTGTGGTAAAACAATATAAATCATATTTTGAAAGCTTGTTAAACCTAGTGATCTGGCAGCTTCTGTTTGTCCCTTATCTACAGATTGGATACCTGCCCGAATAATTTCGGCAAAATAGGCGCCTGCATTAATTGCTACGGTAAAGATACCTGCTGAAGTATTATCTAATGAAATCAAATTTAAAGAGTTGAAACCAAAATAAATAAAAAATAGTTGCACGATAAAGGGTGTGCCGCGAATTGCGTCAATAAATACTTTTGCAAACCCATTGAGGACTTTTAAAGAAGACAATCGAAATAAAGCTACTATTAAACCGATAAGAAAACCTAATGTAATTGCTACAACAAAAATATAAAGGGTTGTTTGAAGGCCATCCAATAAATAAGGCAAGACATTCTTAATTATATCCACGCTAATCATATCCTTTCAGAAAATAAGGCGTCTTGAGCAGCACGCCTTATTTTTATTTCAATTTAAGAAAGTATAAATTTCCAGCTAGAAGTTAATTCGACACAGCAGGGGATTTTAGGGACAAAGTGCAACTACGCCTCTGCCTTCGCCAATCGGCGAGTTTTCTTTAAAATTGTTTATTTGCTAAGATATTTACTTACAATTTCATCGTATTTTCCATTCTCTTTCAGCTCTTTGAGACCTTTATTAATTTTTTCTAGTAATTCTTGGTTTGTCCCTTTTAATACAGCAATCCCATATTGATCTCCGTTTAGACGATCTCCAACCATTTTCAGCCCAAGATCTTTTTGAGCAATGGCATATGCAATAACAGGATAATCTTCTATAAGCACATCAGCATTTCCATTTGTTACTTCTTGAAACATTGCAGGGCTATCATTAAATTGAACAACTTTAAATCCTTTTTCACTAGATAGTTTTTGTACATATGTTGCACCAGTCGTCCCTTTTTTTACTGCTACTGTTTTCCCTTTTAGGTCATCAACAGTTTTGATTCTGTCATTTTCTTTTTTTACAACTAATACTAACCCTGCATCAAAATATGGTGTGGAAAAATCAACTACCTTTTTTCGTTCATCTGTAATACTCATACCCGCAATAGCGACATCCAGCTGCTTTGCCTGCATAGCAGGGATAATTCCTCCAAAGTCCATAGGTTTTAATTCGATTTTAAAACCTTGGTTTTTAGCTATTTCATTAATTAAATCAATATCAATTCCTTTGTATTGTCCATTTTCTTGATATTCAAATGGAGGATATGTTGTGTCTACACCAACCTTGTAAGTTTTGTTCTCTGTATTACCATTTTCCCTGCCGGTTGCTTGTGTCTGCTTGCTGCTGTTACAAGCGGCTAACAGTAGGCTCAACATCAAACATAAAATAACCACATAAGATTTTTTCATAAAAACTCTCCTTTTCTGTATGTATAACGATAGTTGTCATATTTTATGACAGATATCGTTATTTGATATAACGTTATCTTATTTATAAACTACATGAAAAAACAGAAACCTACAGAAACCTACATTTATTAAAAAATAAAATAGGTTTTACATGTGTAAAAAATGTATTTGAATGAAAGTGTGTTAGGAAATCTGACAAAAAGGTGGAATTGTAAAAGTGATTGCTTATAGCAGCGATTTCTCAAACATTATCTCTTTAAGCCTTCTTATATAGATGTTGGTTTGGATAAAGCTAGGAGAGAAATCTGCATGTTGTACCTCTCGGAGAAAGGAGAGCTCTTTTTAAACGGAATCCTAATATATATCAGTAGCCCACTCCGTAAATGATTGGAGGGTTGTTTGCGTAAATCACCATGCAAAGGAATAAAACAGCTATGATCGTTTTATTTTTCTTGGAATTACAAAGATGGTGTCATTAAAAAACGTAACAAAAAATGGAGTTTTTACCATTTAAAATATGGGATACGCACCCCCAACTTTTCATCAAAGTTTCATTAAAACCCATTAAGTTATTTCGTAGTGAAGCAACACATATGATAAGCAAAGTCATAGTGTGCTCACCTTATTGAAAAAATGGACAAAGGACGAGTGATTACATGGGAACCGCAATTGGAATAGATTTAGGAACGAGCAATTCTACAGCTGCTATTTACCGTAACGGGAAAGTGCAAAGCATTCCGATTGAAGGGAAAAGCATTTTGCCGTCAGTAGTATCTTGCAAAGACGATGGCCAGATCTTAGTAGGAAACTCAGCCAAGTCCCGGTTGTATATGGATCCGCAAAATAGTGTGGCCTCCTCTAAACGATTCATCGGTAATCCAAGTAAGGTCTACCATATTCAAAATAAACAAGTAACACCTATTGATATCGCACAGTACATTCTTGAAAAAATAAAAAACGAAGCAAGCAAATATTTGGGGGAAGAGGTGACAGATACTGTTATTACTATCCCTGCCTACTTTACTGAAGAGCAGCGTGAAGCGACGAAACAAGCAGGGGAACGAGCTGGATTGAAGGTTCTTCGTCTCGTCGCGGAGCCAACAGCTGCCGCCATCGCATATGGTCTCGATAGAGAACGTAATCAAACCATTATGGTGTATGACTTGGGCGGCGGAACATTTGATGTTTCCATCTTAAAAGTAGAAAACAATTCGTTTAAGGTCATAGCAGTAGATGGAGATACTGTGCTTGGTGGTGATGATTTTGATGAAATGATTGTGCAGTATTTACTCCATAGCATTCAAACAGAGACAGGATCTAATCAATATACGGAAGGGTCCTCGTCACTGCAACGAATCAAAGAAGCCGCTGAAGAAGCGAAGAAAGAGCTATCGGATAGTGATGTAGTAGACATTGTCGTGCCGGATATCTTTGGTACTCATATTGAAATGGAGCTAGATATTGATACGTTCAATCAAACAGTTCAGCCGCTGATTCAGCGTACCATCGAAAAAATGGAGGAGGTGCTGCAATCAGCCGGTTTAAGCAAAAGGGAGATTAGCAGAGTCATTCTTGTAGGCGGCTCGACTCGAATGAGAGCAGTCCAAGAGGCAGTGACAAAGCAAATCAAAAAACCATATATCGCAGACAATGTTGATGAAGTTGTCGCACACGGTGCGGCCATTATGGCGGCTCATTTGTCGGCACCTAGCAGGGATTCCGTACCTGTTCCAATTGTAGTAGAGGAAGTGACGGCCCATTCATTTGGAGTGGACATGATTGATGTGCAAGACCAACAATTGAAGGTTTTTCATTTGATTAAAAGGAATACGAAACTTCCTTGTGTCGGCGCTACGATTGGTTCAACGCTGCATCCTTACCAGCCGTCCATTCGGGCGGGAGTATTTCGGACAGAATCACAGGTGCCAGCAGAAGAAGCGAAGCTCGGGGAATTAAAGATGCCTGTTAGCATTCGTCCATATTATGTAAATGTTGTATCGCTATTTGAGCTCGATGAAAACGGTATTCTAACATTTTCTACCGCTGAAATTGGGAGACGCTCATTGCTTCTTTCTCGCTACAGGGAAACGAAAGAAGTCGATCTTGATATACTGAAGCTTATGATTGCTCAAGGAGAGATTACTCCGAAAAAAATTGTAATTGATACGAATAAAGTGGAGGTTTAAAACATGACGATTGTAGAAAAAAATAGCCCATATGTATTAGGAATTGATCTAGGTACTTCAAATTCAGCGGTTTCCATTTATCGAAAAGGAACACCGCATATTATCAGACTAGGGAAGGAAAGCACGATTCCGTCAGTTGTTAGTTTTCGTTCCGAAGGGGATATCCAAGTTGGCGAAACGGCAAAACGGAGAATCTTAATCGATCCTGAGCATACGATTTCATTTATTAAGCGTGAAATGGGAACAGAGTGGACAAAAGAATTTTATGGAAGATACTATCGACCTGAGGATATATCAGCAGAAATTTTATCGAAAATGAAAGAGTACGTTATGAACCAAGAGGAGATTGATTTAAAAGGGACACCGGCCTATGCAGTCATTTGTGTTCCAGCTAACTTTGATGACAATAAAAAGCGGGCCACAAGAGAAGCCGCGGGGTTAGCAGGATTTCACGTCACATATTTGCTTGAGGAGCCGGTTGCTGCAGCGATTGCATATGGCATGGAAACAGGACGAGATCAAACCATTATGGTGTATGATCTCGGGGGCGGAACATTTGATGTATCCATTTTAAAAGTAGATAGTGTTTCGGAGGAGACGCAGGCCGTATTTACAATCCTCTCAAAGGAAGGTGAACCGAAGCTTGGCGGATATGATATTGACAGAGTCATTATGAAGCTTGTAGCTGAGGACTTTAAACAAAAAAGTAAGTTGGATTTACTCGATTTAGAAGCAGATCAGGGAGTAGCGGCTGCTGACTTGTTGGAAGCACAGCAAAAATTGCAAGAAGCATGTGAGCAAGCAAAGAAAGAATTATCCGAGACTGATGTAGCGGTGCTTGAGATTGCGAATGTCATTAAGGATGAGTTTGGCGTTATACACCATATCGAGTATGAATTAACAAGAGAAGCATTCGAAAGAGCGATCGATCCATTAATTGAACAAACCATTCATACGATGAAAAAAGCTATTGAAAATGCAAAGCTTGATATCCGTGATATTTCCCGAGTTATTTTAGCAGGGGGCTCTTCCCGTATTCCTTTAGTCAGTCAAAGGATTAAGCAATTATTGAATAAAGAACCATATGCTAATATTGATCCGGATACAGTAGTAGCGCAAGGGGCAGCTATTTTTGGGGCAAGCCTTGGAGTGCCGACAGACAAGCTGGATGAAACAAACGAGGTTGAACAAGAAGACAAACCGAATGCGGAGATTGAAATGAACAATATTGTTACCCATCATCTCGGCATTGAAGTTCGCGGCGGGCGTTTTAATCCAATTATTGAAAAAGGAATTGAACTAACGAAAGAGCAGCCTATTGTATTAATGGAGAAGGTTTATAGTACATCAGAGGATGATATGACAGAAATGAGGATTTCAGTTTTTCAAACCCCTGAGATTGTTGAATATGTGAGCGATCAACAATGTGTTTGTATCGGAGAATTTTTTCTGGTAGGGATTCCGTCGGCACCAAAAGGAACCCATCGGATTACGGTTCGGTTTGAAGTGAATCAGCAAAATGAAGTTATTGTCAACGCTGCCTTGAACGGCGCAGAAGAGGTTACAAGTCAAATGACTATTCAAAGAGGCTAGGGACTTAAATATGAAAAATTTAAAAAGTTTAATAGAAAGTTTTAATGAACTTCAAGCATTATATAAGCTGAAAAGAGAACGATTAGACAATTGGAAAGAGCAGTTTCAGCAGTTGGAGCAAGAAGTGAAGAGATTAATGATGTCCTTTGAACAGTATTATGAGCAGTGGGGAGTTAGTGGACAATTTGAGGACGAGATAAAAGAAAAACTAAATAATCGGCGTGAAGGCATTCGCTTATCTGTCAAAAGCGTAAATCGGCTGTTCCGGAAGCTTAATCCTGAAAAGCCGTTAGAAGCTGGCAATGCAGCATTCATATTCGAGGAAGGATTGGCAGATAGGCTATCAATCAGCCGATGGAAGGCTCTAAAAGAGGGAGCCTTACAAGATCCCCCATTACATCTAGAAAAAGATGGGGTATGTAAGGAGTCCGTAGGCGATGTGAAGGTTGACAAAGCCGTGGGGAACAAAGATGCAAAGGTTCCGGCAGGTGAACAAGAATATCTTGAGTTTACCCTAGAACAAGGGGCCAATACCGTCCACAATATAATGGAAGAAACTATTCTTTTCAATCGCGGCATAGTGGACGAGTTAGACAGCGCTATTGAAACAGCTGAAAAAAGATTTGTGACATTCATGGAGAAAGGCGTAGCTCCGATTATGGATGGCTTATACAGCGGAAAGCATTATGCAATGGACTTAACAGCGGAGCTAAGAGAAGCTGGATATGAGCAGATTGAGAAAGTAGAAGAGTGGCTCATGATTTATAATGTATTGCTATCAGAGCTTCAGGTTCTTTTTGATCAATTTGCTGTTACGTTATTTGCGCCAGCTGTAGGGGATATATTTGATGAATATCATCATGATCCAATTGGAGTAGTGGAAGACTTTAATTATCAAAACGAACAGATAAAAGAAGTTGTTCGGTATGGTTTACTGTATCAGAAAATGATTTTTAATCAAAACGCCTTTCTCATTCGACCTGCTCAGGTGATTGTTGTTAAAAATAAAGTGCAAAACATAATAGAGGAGCAAAGAGGGACGAGCGATGAGAGTGGACAATGAAAAGAAACCAGTCCTTGGCATTGATTTAGGCACGACCTATTCGGCAATTGCGAGGTGGACGGAGAAAGGGCCAAAAGTATACCAGAATCCAAGAAGAGAATATACCTGGGCATCGGCTGTTTACTATGACGAGCGCCAAGATAAGCCATTAGTCGGAAACCTTGCCTTAAAACGCGCACTGATCGACCCGGAAAATGCAGTAATTGGCGTGAAGCGAATGATGGACAATGGTACACAAAAAATCCGTCTTGGCAGTAAAGAGTTTACACCGATTGAAATTTCTTCCATGATTTTACGAGATGTGTATGAGTATGCGGAAAAAACAACACCGGGATTTAATCCTGCAGGTGTTGTCGTAACTGTTCCATACTATTTTACGGCCCTTCAATGTACAAACACATCAGAAGCGGCTTCGTTAGCTGGCCTCAATGTGTTAGGCATCATTCAAGAACCTGTTGCAGCAGCGCTTGCATACGGAATTCATGAAGAAGAAACCATGCGTGATGAGGTAATTATGGTATTTGATTTAGGCGGAGGCACTTTTGATTTAACGATCTTCCGTTTACTAAACAGTCTAGAAAAATTAACGTTTGAGGTGCTTGCGACAGGGGGAGATGACCGTCTTGGAGGCTTAGATTTTGATAAAAGCTTTGCAGAGTTGATTAAAGAGAAGGCGGGAATCGATGTTTCAGGACTTTCTCATGAAAGCAAGATTAAAGTAGAAGCGGCTTTTATGGAAGCGGCAAAAGAGGCAAAGGAAATATTATCTTATGAAGAATACACTGATATTATTAAACCAAATATATTACCGGGACAGCATATTGAAATAGAAATTGAACGAAAAGAGTTTGAGCAGTGTATAGGGAGTTATTTTGCCAAAATGGATGTGATTATCGACAACGTGATTGAAAACGCTTCGTTGTCTAGAAATGATATTAACCGTGTGATAAAAGTTGGAGGATCAAGCCGCATTCCCAAAATTGATGAGCTGCTTTCCAAAAAGATTGGTGCGGATAAAATCTTCGGAAATATCGATCCGGATCTTTGTGTTGCGGAAGGAGCAAGTATCTATGCAGCTTTTTTAGACGAACGGATTCAATGGGCAAAAAAAATTGATATTAAGACAGCCACTGCTCATGCACTTGGCGTAGGGTTAGGGGACGGGCGGTTCAGTGTGTTAATCCCGAGCAATCGTCAAACTCCATGTGAAGCATCGCGCATATTTACAACGAATGTTGATTATTGTGAGGAAGTAGACATTGATGTGTATCAGGGTTCTTCACAATTTACGAAAAACAACAAAAAAATCGGAACCATTCGTGTTTCCGGGTTAAAGAAATATCCTGCAGGAGAGCTGGACATTCATGTTACGTTTCGGATCAATCAGCAGCAAAGCGTTTCGGTGACTGTTGTACAAAAGGAAAGCAATATTCGGAAGATTGAAAGTGTTAAACTGACATAAATGAATATGAATGCATTGACCGTGGATGAAAGGCGTCAATCATCACACAAGTGCACTAAGTCTTTTACCGAGATACTAGCTATTGTCAAATATATGGAGAAATAGAGAGACAGGTATTTTGAGATACTCCTTTTACAAAATGTTCTGCCTAAAAGGTGTGGTGATGCACGTTGAGAATAGATGGTTATAAGCTAGAAAGGGAGATTTTCGCGAATAAACACGGCTTGTCCGTATATGAAGTAACGAGTTTGGCTGATGGTCAACGTTATATTTTAAGATTACTAGATGCATCCAGCCAACGAAATGGCTTTCAGCCGGATAATTGGTATAACATTTATGAGCGATACCAATTGACCATTACAAACTTTAAACATTTGCCCCGGGTTTTTTCTATTAATATGATAGATGAGTTTCGGTTATATACCATACTGGAAGGGGAGCAAGGGAACACACTAGCGAGGAAAGGAACCATTGGACGAGATGAAATTTTGCAGCTAATTGATGCTGTGTATCATCTTCATCAAAAGAAAATGGTCCATGGATCGGTTTGTGCTGAGAATATCTGGCTTACGAATAAAGGACGCGTTATTTTGTATGGTGCCGGAGAATCAAAAGCCATTTATGGAAGCGGACAAGCCGATATGATTTCGGATATTAGGCAACTAATCAATGTAATTTGTCAATACGCTAGCTTACATCCTGAGATCATGCGAAATCTAAAGACTGAGAATCCAAAAACCATAGAAGAATTCGAAGCAATCATATGGAAGGAGGAGCAGTCAAGAACTATAAAGAACGAGCAAATAAAAGGCGGGCTCGTTGAAAAAGGGGAGCTAAGCTTAGCAGAGGAAATATCAAGTCAAGCTTCGAAGAGAGAAAGCGAGCATGTTTGGCAGTCTGAGGAGGTGCGTATGCCTCTTCATCAGGCTGCAGGAAAACGAATCAAACCAGAGGAAGTATCAGGTCTAGCTTTGGAGAGGGATAAGGAAGTACGTATAGCTCCTAATAAAACAGGGGCTGTTCATGATACAAGAAAACAAATCAAACCAGACGAAATATCAGGTCTGTCTTCGAAGAGGAAAGGCGAGCAGAGTTGGCAGTCCGAGGAGATACGTATCCCTTTCAAGAAAACGAACTCCCCCCATGAGGCAAAAACACGGACTAAACAGCGAGTGAAACGGAAAAATCCCTGGCCATGGATTCTTATTGTCGGTATGGCAGGAGCCATCGCTTTATTATCAGATCATGGATGGTCCCCTAACTCGATCTTTCCAAGGGTAAAAACTTCAGAGGAACGGCCCGTTGCTGTAGAGTCGTTACCTTCCTTTGAGGAGCAAGAGCAACCAGTTGCAATACCGGATGAACAAACAGAGGGAAATGATGATGAGGAACAAACAGATATACAGGAGGAAGAAACTGAGGAAAAGAGTGCTCCAGTTGCGTATACAAAAAAGGATGTAGAAGCATTTATGCAGGAATATGCTACTTTAAGAATGAAAGCATTAAACGAGCACAATTTTTTTGTTGTGGAAGATTTGCTAGATACAGATGGTCCTGTTTATCAAGAATTGTTCGATGATCAAAATCAGGTCGAAAGCAATGGGATAAAGGAAAAAATGTTGAACTTTGACATAAGTGCTATTCTGCAGATCGATTCGTCAACTTATCAAGTTTCAACGTCTGAAAAGTATGATTTTATCGATAGCAATAGTCAAAAAGAAACCAAGGTGTTTAACGGTGTTTACATCGTAAAGGTATTAGCGGATGATCAATTAGCTATTAATAAGAGGTCATATGAACAGGCGGCGGCGGATTCTGTTCAAGACAGCATGGGAAAATCAGAATCCGCCAGTGAGGAAGCTATTACAAAAGAGGATATTTCTGCGTTTATGGCAGAATATATGAAGACATGGGGAGAAGCGCTCGGGCAGCGTGACTTTTCTTACGTAGAAGAATTACTTGATCCCAATGCAGCAGTCTATCAAAATGTCTCTAACCATATTCAAGCCTTACGCAGTAATGACACTTCGGAAGAGTTGCTGACATATAGAGTTGGTGATTTTACCAAACTAGATGAGACAAGCTATAAAGTGATGGTTTCTGAGAAGTACCGTCTTACGGATAGTGACGGAAAAAAGGAAGTGAAAACCATTAATAATGAATATGTACTCATACAGTCCGATGGTCAGCTACTCATCCATGAACAGTTGAAAACCGGGCCGGTGGATGAAGAGAGTGCAGATCATTAGTTTCATTCTGGACCTTCCTACAATGCAGAAAAGAACTCTCCAGGAGAGTTCTTTTCATTTTATTCATATGTTCTTTTATGATTCTTCTTAATATATGTTTTGGCGGCTCAAACTTTAGTTACGGACTTGCTTATAGTTTTAAATAGATACCCCGAAAAGAAGTTCTCTTCTTATCCTTGCTTGGATAGTGCATATTCTTCTATTCCCGCTGCCATGAGTTCCATTAAGTTTGTTAAATATTTTGCATCAGATAGCTTTTGATCTTCCTCAGGATTACTCATAAATCCAATTTCGGGTAAAATCACTGGAACGCGTGACCAGTTAAATCCTAATGATCATACTTATTCATATAGTAGGTCTTCTGAAAGGTTATGGTAACAACCTTATCCATGATCAATATTGTAGGATATCGAATGATTATTAGTAATGTAGGAGATACAAAGATTTTTAGAATAAGAGATAAGAAACTAACATTATTGTTTAAGGTCCATACAGTAGCCTGGTCACAGTTTGAGCTTGGCATAATTAATGAAAAACAATTAAACGAGCATAAGCAAAAGCACGTTTTAACGAAAGGGATAGGGGGAGCAGAGAAAATAGCTCCTTATTTTGCTAAGGAGCTCGTAGAGGATCATGATATCTACTTAATCTGTTCAGATGGTGTATATAACTTTTTATCTGAGGATAAAATGATAGAGTTATTTTCTACAGAGAGAACGTATACCAATCAGGAATTGGACGAAATTTGTAAAAAATGTGTTTCCATTGCTTTTCAGAATCAAGCCGATGATAATATGTCAATTATCGCCGTTCAAATTTGATAGATAAGAGGGGAGTTGTCAATGAAAAAGTATGTTTTAATTAGCAGCTTGCTTTTATGCTTGCTTGGTGTATTTACTTACCTGATTTCTCCAGTAAAGGAGCTTGAAAAAACGAAGTATAAGGGTACTACTCTTCAATCCCTGCTTAAAGGTGCCCAGGGAAAAAATTCAGTTGTGCAACGTAGTCAATCAGAATTTCAAATCAACTATCAGTTTTCCGAAAAGCTTTTGAATGAATTTATTAAATATCAAATTCAGCTTGCGGATCAAGGGATAGAGGAAATAGAGCTTGAACTTAAACCAAACCTTATTACATTACATGTAAATAAGAAGTTAGGGTTCCTTAAAACTCAATATATCATTGAATTAAAGCCAAAGGTTTCAAATGGTGTGCTATCCCTACAAGTCATTGACAGTAAAATGGGACGGTTACCTCTGCCCTCTTCGCTCATTTTGAGCAGAATCAACTTAGGAGATATTCCTTCTGTAGAAATAGTTGGCGATCAGATCGTTTTATTCAAAACTCTTCCTAAAGCAATGCAATTTCAGGATGTAGAAATATCAGACAAAAACCTTAAGGTGGTAATGAATATAAAGATAACATCAATTACAGATCTTATGGAGATAGGAGCTTTTATGATTCCTTATGGGATTAATCTGATAGAAAAGTTCGGCTGATCCTTTTCTGCTTAGGAGGTATAAAATGGAATTGGAAATAAATAAAATTTTTGACGAAAAGTATAAAATAATAGATGTCCTTGGCGAAGGCGGAATGGGGAAAGTGTATCATGTTCAGAATACTAATCTAGGTAATTACTGGGCCATCAAACAGGTAAGTAAGCAAACAAACGGAAGTATTGATTTGTTAGCTGAGCCTAATATCATGAAAAAGCTAAATCACCCTTCCTTACCAAGAATTTTTGATATCTTAGAGGATCATGATTATATTTACATTGTATTAGATTACGTTGAAGGAATATCCCTTGATAAACTGCTGCTTAGCGGACGAAGATTCTCTGAACAACAGGTAATAGAGTGGGCAAAGCAAATTTGTGATGTGTATAATTACCTGCACAAATTAAAGCCTCATCCTATTATTTATCGTGATATGAAACCTTCAAACTTAATGGTAACCCCTAATAATGAGATTAAAGTCATTGACTTTGGTATTGCACGTGAATATAAGGTGGATTCTAGAAGTGATACAATGTATCTGGGAACTGAGGAATATGCAGCGCCTGAGCAAAAAGGGGGAACTGCCCAAACAGATGAGCGAAGTGATATTTACAGCTTAGGCGTAACATTATTCCATACTATTACTGGTAAGCGTCCTTATGAAGAACCTTACGGGGTTTTACCTATACGAAGCCTAGACCCAAGCCTTTCGGAAGGTTTGGAGTACATTATCGAAAAATGTACACAATTAGAACCTGATCAGAGGTATCAAAATGCAGCCTCCTTATTGCATGATTTAAAAAACATTGACAAGCTTTCCAAATCGTATAAAAAACAACGTTTGGCAAAAAGGATACGGATGTCAGGACTAGTCGCTTCTTTAACCTTTTTCAGCTATTTAACACTTGCCGGAATTGATCAACTTAGGGAAGAGAAAGTACTCGCATATGATAATCTTGTTAGTGAAGCAACTGCTAACATTGACAGATCGCAATTTCCACAGGCGAAAGAAAAACTAGAAAAAGCAATGGATTTAATACCTGACAACATTAGTGCGTATCAGCAGGTTGCGCGATCTCTTATTTTAGAAGGGAAATATGAAGAGGCTATCAATTACATTACAAACGAAGTATTTAAAAATGTGGCGGACAGTGAGCTAGACAGTGAAATGTACTATTTAATAGGTACAGCTGCCTTTGAAATGAAGGATTATGAGGAAGCAATCCAAGGCTTTGAGAAAGCCGTGAAATTGTCTAATGGAAACTCTAAATATTATAGAGATCTGGCAATAAGCTACGCAAGAGCGGGTGATTTCCAAAAAGCAAATGAAAGCTTGTCAAAGCTCGAAAAATTGGATTCAGACAAAGCGTTGAACCTCTATGTTACAGGTGAGATACAGATTGCACAATCAAACTATAATGATGCCCTTAACAGCTTTAAGGAGGCGTTAGGAGCCAGCGATGATGAAACCATAAAGTATAAATCATTTATTGCTTTAGCAAACTTATATAAACATTTCCAAAAGGAATTAAACGATGATAACGTTAATCAAAGAATCGCTGTACTCGAAAAAGCCAGCCACGAACTAAAAAATAAGAATGATGTCATTATTACAGAACTGCTCGCGGAAGCTTACCATGATAAAGCAGTTTATGAGGGTAACAATCGTGATTTGTTTGTAAAATCTATTGAAAAGTTTCAATTCTTGTTAGACCGAGGATACCAGAGACCATATATCTATTTAAATATCGCTATTATCTACCAACTCATGCAGGAGTATAGTGAAAGCGAAAAGGTATTGTTAAAGATGATTGAATTATACCCGAATAACTATACAGGCTACGTACAACTGGCATTACTCTATATAGAAATAGAAAATCAAAAACCGGTAGACGATAGAAATTATGATAAAGTCGTGAAATATTATGAGTTAGCTACAAAAAACAGTCCAGATGGAACAAATACTCCTGAAATTGTTCGACTCCACAAACTTATTGTAGAGCTTAGAGAAAAAGGATGGATAAAATAGGAAGGTGTTGAACCTAATGCTATCAAAAGGTATGTTCATGTTCATGGTAGTAATTGGTATCATTGGAGTAATTGTTTCAGTGGTCTTGCTGCTTCGAGCGATATTTAAGTCTTCGGCTAAAGCTATTAAGCAGCCTATTCACAACGATGAAACGGAAAAGCTATTAGAGAGTACGGAAACTCCTCAACAGGCGGCAATAGTAGAGGCAACAAGAACATTAGAAGAAACAAGAATACTAGAAGAAACAGTGCATTTACATCCTGCCGTTAAAAATGAACATGCAGTAGAGACAACTCTACTGTCAACTGATAAGGAGAAGGAACAAAGTAGAGAAATACCGACTATCCTGTTGCTGGACGAAGAGAAGGAACAGCAAACTCAATCTAATTTTAATAAAAATACTTCAGATGAAGAAAATAGTGTAGCTGCAACAGTATTATTAAAAGCAAAGGAACAGGAAATGTAGGGCTTTAAACAGCTTCGAAGCAACTGGTGCTTTATTATCCTAAACTCGTATTGCATTCCAAATTGCAAAGAATCGGAAAGGAAAAGATATCCGTGGTTCGTGTTACAAGAGAAGTTACTAAGTTGTGATTTGCATCAAGGAAGCTGCTTTAAGGCTTCCTTTAAGATTATTAAAGCAGAGTTCGTGAAGGGTCGCGAAAGCAACGGTATTACAACAAACAAGACACGTGTAGGCTATGGAAAAGAGCGAAAGACTAATGAGAAACATTAACATCAATCAAGCTGATGCTTATAAGTGTAATGATCATTGCCAATGGGCGTTCGAGGCCGGGCAGCTCTGAACCATTGAAAGCAAAAGATAGAAATCAGAACAAGGTCAATAGCATCTCCGCCATAGTACATTAGCATAGCTCCCTTTTCTGCGTGAGCTGCAGGAACCCCGCTGGGCGGATGAGCATAGATATGTTTGGAAAGGATGCTATGGCCAGCCAGCGCCATCACTAATACAATTGCACGGTAAGTGAAGCTCGTACGGTGCGGTGTTGGATCAATGTAAATGATGGACACTGTGAAAAGATAGCCAGCCAAGAATACATGCATATGCAGTACGATATGTACAAACATATTTTGTTGCATTAGCATGTATAAGTTCGTCGTATAGAGTATCCATAACCCTCCAATGTTAAGGAGAGAGGCAGTAATGGGATTACTTATAATGCGCACTGGTCTGCTTCTTAAAATACGCGAAAGGTGTCGCGCCGAGGTTCCGCTAAGAGTTCGCAGGACGATAGTTACCGGAGCAGCTAACGCTATAAGAAGCGGAGCCAGCATACCAAGGAGCAGATGGTTGAGCATATGTACTGTAAAATCCATGTGGGCATCGCTTGCTAAGGGCCCGACAACTGCGAGAGCCGCACAAAAAACGCCGATTATCCAAGAGGGGGTATGGTACGGTGACCATGATTTTCCGCGATAAACGGATATAGCTACACAAATGATATACATAACTAATGCCAGCGCAAATGGTAATGATAAGAGAATTTGAGGAATAGCCTCATTTATATGATGCTGCATGTAGTTTTCAGCATCGTGTTGCATGTGATAATTCGTGTGCATTTGTGGCAGTCCTCCTTATTGTTTTTGTTTGCTTCGTGTGCGAACAAGGAGGATAACTCCTATTACAATCATTATAAGAGAGGCTGTGTTCCATACTAAATCGTAGGGTAAGACGTTTACATCATAGCGAATCTGATGTAATCCCATTAGCTTATGTTGTACGGTGCCGTCATATAATTGAAATCCCCCTGCTCCAAGGAATAACCCTCCTATCCACCTCAGAGGCCACCAGGCACTTCGACGACGAAGGTCGGCAACCAAAAATAATGACCCAACCGTTGCAAACCAGCTAAAAGCGTGAAAAAACCCGTCTGAGAGCAGACCGATAGCAACCGTTGACTTGTCGTAGAAGTGATGCCAATGCAGCAGCTGATGAAAAACAGCTTCGTCTATAAAGGCAACTAGACCAAGCCCAAATAGAATTCCTGCCCATAGGTTACGATTTGAATATGCAGAGTCATGTATTGTAGAAATATTCTCATTGTTTGCAGGTTCATTTTTAACAACCATACGATCTCCCTCCGTACACGTGTACTATTTCTTTTTTCGTTTTACCCTAAATGAACAAATTATAATCAAGAGTAAGAGAAAAGCATAAAGAGGCATGGTTTTATTCTGAAGTATGGAGCGGAGAGAATGCCTAGCTAGATACAATAAGGTTACAGATTTAAGGTGAATATAAGGTGAGATTTGATTACTAGGATAGAAAAATAATGTTAGATAATCTTACATTTTTACTGTAGGAACTGTTTTTTATGATAGGATATTCACAAGTGTAGTACGAGATATGCTGATTTTGATAACAAATTAAATATTATGAGCTAGAAGGGATTTTCAGATAGTTTTCGAATTCATATATTATATTGACTCGGATACAAAGAGAGGACGATAATCAGCGTGGCAAGTGTTTTACATATAGATCAAGTAACGAGTCTATCCCGCGAACAATGCGCTATCATTCTGGATATGGCGAAGAATCTTCAAGTGATGGCCGATATTTCCCAGGCGGATATGTTTATTGATTGTCTTTTGCCGGAGGGTAATGCAGCTATTGTCGTGGCAGAAGCACATCCCAAAACGACCCAATCTTTGTATAAGAACAGTGTGTTAGGACAAATTGCATTTGAAGAAAATGAACCAGGTGTTCTGTTCAGTTTGAAGACAGGAAAACCTGTTATCGGCTCTAGGGGATTGACGCAGGAGCATATTATGATGCAGCAAGACATTGTTCCGATTGTTGACCCGGCTGGGGTAACAGTTGCTGTTTTGATCAAGGAGCAGGACATTTCCCAAACTATCCAAAATGAGAAGCGGGTTAAAATGCTTACACAGATGAATAACAGCAGGGAAAAGCAGGATGCTATTCAGTCTATGATTATTCAGGAAATTCATCATAGGGTGAAAAATAACTTACAAGTTATTTCAAGCTTGCTTCGATTGCAAATGAGGAGATCTTCTTCTGAAGAGGTAATTGAAGTGTTCCGTGATAGCGTATCCCGCATTTCAAGCATGGCAATGGTTCACGATTATTTAGCTCAAAATGGGATTGAGGAAGTGGATGTTGCATTTGTAATGGGGCAGATTGCAACGCTGCTTGTCTCTTCATCCAGTGTTCCTGACCAGCATATTGATGTTTCTGTTCACGGGGAACAGCTTTTTTTGCCGTCAAACAGGGCGACATCTGTTGTGTTAGTTGTGAACGAGCTCATTCAAAACAGCATTAAGCATGCTTTTCCTTTGCGTGATGAAGGAAAGATTGAAATAAGTGTCAATTGCAGAAAGCACATGGTAACTATTACAGTTAGTGATAATGGTTGCGGAATGGGAGCAGACGTTTCCTCTCATGCAGCATCTTCTTTAGGATTACAGCTTGTCCACATGCTGGTAGAGGAAGAGTTACAAGGTGTTCTCTTATTCTTTCATTCTAATAAAGGTACAAAGGCTTCTATAACTTTTCCGATTACAGGCAGGGTGATGGAATGAAGCGTTCAAGAATTGTCATTGTAGATGACGAACCAATTACAAGAATGGATATTAGGGAAATGCTTGAGGAAAACGGCTATGAGGTAGCAGGCGAGGGGAAAAACGGCGAAGAGGCGGTTGAGAAGGTCTATGCGCTGCAACCGGATTTAATCATTATGGATGTGAAGATGCCGGGGATGAACGGAGTTAAAGCTTCATCCATTATTAAAGGTATTTCGGATTGTGCTATTTTGCTGCTTACCGCATACAGCCATCATGAACTGATAGAAGATGCAAAGAAAGCCGGTATCAATGCATATTTGGTTAAACCGGTGAGGGAAAGAGAATTGCTTCCTGCAATTGAAATCGCGCTAAGCCAGCGTTTGCAGTTCCTTGCCTTGCAAAATAAGGTAGGCAAGCTGGAACAAAAGCTGGCGGAGCGTAAAATCATCGAGAAAGCAAAAGGTATGCTTATGCAGCAGCTCAACTGTACAGAAGAGCAGGCGCACCGTCATATGCAGCAGGAAAGCATGAAACGCCAAACCCCGCTTATTAAACTGGCGGAACAGGTGGTACAACAAATAAGTTCATAGATAATGAAGCAATGGCGCTTTGTGACCGCTCTACTGTATAAAGTAGGGTTGGTTCAAAGCGTTTTTTGTTTACCCATTTGCAAAAAGCAGTGAGGAGGGAGAATGGTGGAGGATAATTGGATTACGAGCATTGGTCTTGATATTGGCACAAGCACGACAAAATTTATTGTAAGCCAGTTGCTTGTGCAGCAAACGGGGGATCGATTCAGTCTCCCAGGCTGCCAAATTACAGATCGTAGAATTGTATACACGAGCCGTATATACACAACACCCTTAAAAAATGATTATGAAATTGATATGAATGCATTGGCTGAGCTGCTGGCATATGAGTATGAACAATCGCAAACGAGCTTGCAGCATGTGAAGGCGGGTGCTGTCATTATAACAGGGGAGACGGCCCGTAAGGAAAATGCCCAAACGATTATTCATTATTTAGCAGAACGTGCAGGTGATTTCGTCGTTGCGACAGCAGGAGCGAGCTTAGAAGGCATATTAGCTGGAAAAGGGTCTGGAGCGATGATGCGTTCCCAACATATAAGCAGTGTGGTAGCTAATGTAGATATTGGCGGTGGAACGGCTAATGTTGCGTTATTTCAACAGGGAAAAGCCGTTCAGACTGTTACGTTTCATGTGGGAGGAAGGCTCATCCGACTAACAGGAAATGGCGAAGTTTTATACATTTCAAAACAAATTCAGCCTTGGCTTCAGGCAAACGGATTTCATATACAGACGGGAGGGATGGTTACATACAAGCAACTTGAGCAGCTTTGCTGCAGGATGAATGAAAGCCTGCTGTCTTATCTCACGGGAGCATCGGCACATCATGCAGAATTACTACTGCTTGAGCCTCCTGCGGCGCCGCTTCCTCCTGTTGACGAAATTATCTTCTCAGGCGGCGTTGGTCAGATGATGCTGAAGCGGCAGCCTCAATTTATGGAGGAAGTTACAGTGCATGGGGATATGGGACCTTTGCTTGCTTCCACGCTGCGGACCGTTTCTCAGAAATATCCAGTTCGTATCCAGGATGCAGCCGAAACAACGAGAGCGACTGTCATCGGAGCAGGGATGCAGAATACGGAGGTGAGCGGAGCGACTGTTTATATAAATGAATCACTACTGCCAATTAAAAATGTACCTATTATCAACATTCCTGTCGAAGAAGACGGACAATGGCGTATAAATTCATTTCATATGCGTTTACGCGATGCAATGCTGCAAACGAAACAATTATTTGATACCGAACAAGATCCGCCATGTGCCGTAGCGCTCTCATCCATCTCCTATTGCACATATGCAATGCTGCAAAGTTTGGCTGACTTGCTGCATCATGAATTCATGACTCATTTTCCAGAGGCGGCTTGTATGGTCGTCATTTGTGAAACTGATATGGCGAAGGCACTTGGGCAAGCATTGGCAAAGCGGTGCAAAAAACACCCTGAGGTTATTTGCATTGACCAGGTAGACTTTACACATGGTGATTATATTGATTTAGGCCTGCCTGTTGCCGGAGAGGCGATTTCCGTTTCGGTTAAGACGTTAGCATTTTTATAAATAAGGAGAGGTGCGGAGATGTATAAGAAAACAACGTTATTAGGAAAAACGTATCAGTTTCATAGTTTAAAAGAGGTTATGGCAAAAGCAAATGAAGAGCGGTCCGGGGATCAGCTTGCAGGCATCAGCGCCGAGAGTATGAAAGAGCGTATGGCCGCAAAGACAGTGCTAGCTGATATTACATTAGGAGATATTCGCAACTACCCGCTCTTACCAGCCGAGGATGATGAGGTTTCAAGAGTGATTGAAGAAAGTGTGAGCGAGAGTGTATACAACGCCGTTAAAAATTGGACAGTTGCTGACTTACGTGAGTATATATTGAGCGATGAGCAGACAGGCAGCGACTTACTGCAGCTTAGCAGCGGCTTAACGAGTGAGATGATTGCAGCCGTGGCTAAAATTATGTCAAATCTCGATCTAATTCAGGCAGCATCAAAGATTGAGGTTATCACGCGCTGTCAAACAGCAATTGGTCAAAAAGGTGTGCTGGCGTCGCGGGCACAGCCGAATCATCCATCCGATCATTTGCAGGGAATGCGCGCGTCGCTCTATGAAGCATTAAGCTACGGAATCGGTGACGCGGTAATTGGAATTAATCCGGTTATTGATACAACGAACAATATTTACGCATTGCTGTGTGAAACAAAAGAAGTGATCGATCAATTTGCGATTCCTACACAGAACTGTGTGTTATCGCATGTAACGAGTCAAATGCGGGCCATTGAAAAAGGGGCTCCTGCTGATTTGATTTTTCAAAGTTTAGCCGGTACACAGGCGGGGAATGAATCGTTTGGCATTTCTGTTTCGTTGCTGGGGGAGGCAACGGCACTCATTAACGAAAAAGGAACGGCACTTGGCCCGAACAGATGGTATTTTGAAACAGGGCAAGGGTCGGAGCTGTCGTCTGAAGCTCATTTTGACATCGATCAGGTGACGTTGGAGGCGAGATGCTATGGATTGGCAAGACGGTATAACCCATTCATGGTTAATACGGTGGTTGGATTTATCGGTCCAGAGTATTTATACGATAGTAAGCAAGTTATACGGGCCGGCTTAGAAGACCACTTTATGGGGAAAATGCACGGTCTGCCGATGGGAGTAGATGTGTGTTATACGAACCATATGCAAGCTGATCAGAATGATATGGACAATTTGAGTATGTTGTTGACAGCAGCTGGTGTGAATTTCGTAATCGGTGTTCCGATGGCGGATGATTGTATGCTGAATTATCAATCCTTAAGCTACCACGATATTGCGACATTGCGCGATGTGCTGCGTGTAAGTCCTACCCCGCAATTTAAGCGCTGGCTGGAAAAGCAGGGGCTTATAGAAAATGGGAAACTTACCAAAGCAGCGGGAGATCCAACCTTGTTTATGGGCAGAGCATAATGTGAAGGAGGAGTAGTGTATGGAAAAGCAAGAGATGTTAGCAAGACTGAAGCGGTTTACGCCGGCCCGTATTGGCGTCGGGCGTGTGGGAACACGACCGTTAACGAAAGAGTATTTGTCGTTTCGGATTGACCATGCGGCAGCAGTTGATGCTGTATACGGAGAGGTATCGAATGAATTACTGCAGCAATTCAACTTATTTACAGTTAAAACACGCTTTGAAACGAAGGAGAGATATTTAAAGCGTCCGGATCAAGGAAGGCTCCTGTCTAAAGAAGCGGAGGCGGACATTCAAAGGAAGTGCATTGCAGCTCCTCAGGTGCAAGTTGTCGTATCGGATGGACTGAGCGCAAACGCGATTCAAGAAAATATAATGGACGTGTATCCGGCATTGCTTGACTCACTGGCCGCTTACGGCTTACAGACAGGGACTCCGTTTTTCGTAAAGGGAGGGAGGGTCGGCTGCATGGACGCGATTGGTGAAATCCTACAGCCAGAAGCGTTTGTGCTCTTAATTGGAGAGCGGCCGGGGCTCATTTGTGCCCATTCCTTAAGTGCCTACATGTGCTATAAGCCGCGTAAAGGGACGAAGGAATCTGACCGTATGGTAATATCCAATATTCATAGAGGAGGAACACCTCCGATTGAGGCAGCTGCTCATATCGGTACTATGCTTCAGCAAATGATTAAGCAAAAAACTAGCGGAGTAAATCTTGTAATTTAAAAGGAGGAATGAATGGTATGAAGGAGACACATGAATTAAAGAAGCATTTAAAGCCGATTCATTTATGGGCCATTGCAGTCGGGATGGTTATTTCCGGTCAATACTTCGGATGGAATTACGGATTTGAGCAAGGAGGAATTATCGGTCTTGCGATTGCGGCTGTGATTGTAACGGTCTTTTATACAGCATTTATTTTTAGTTATTCAGAGCTGGCAACTTCCATTCCAAATGCTGGGGGGCCTTCTGCTTATGCAAGGCGGGCACTAGGACCCTTTGCCGGATTTATGACAGGGGTGGCATGCTTGCTGGAGTTTGTGTTTGCACCCCCAGCCATTGCTGTTTCTACAGGCGCATACATTAACTTTTTGATTCCAAGCGTTTCTCCTGTGTACGCGACAGTCGGTGTGTTTATCTTTTTCATTTTAATTAACTTAATTGGTGTCAAGGAAGCGGCAATTATTGAACTTATCGCAACAATTGTCGCATTGATCGGTCTGGCTGTTTACTATGCTGCGGGTTTGCCTCATATTACAACAGCTAACATTATTAACGAATATTCGTTTGTAAACGGATGGACAGGCATATTGGCAGCTATTCCATTTGGCATTTGGTTTTACTTGGCGATTGAAGGCGGCGCAATGGCGGCGGAGGAAGTGGAAAATCCGCGCAAAGATATCCCGAAAGGATTTATAAGCGGTATTTTAACACTCTCAACTGCAACATTACTTACACTGCTCGTAACGGCTGGTCTTGGCGGGGGAAAAGGGGAACTGGCAGACTATCCGTTACCGCAAGCTTTATCATCCGTGTATGGTGAAGGAAGCGTGCTTCCGACTATTGTCGCTGTCATTGGTTTATTTGGGCTAATCGCGAGCTTACACGGTATTATCATGGGATACTCACGCCAAACATACGCATTGGCAAGGGAAGGTTATTTCCCTCGGGCTTTAGCTAAAGTAAATAAAAAAGGTGTGCCGGTTTGGAGTCTTCTAGTGCCTGGAACCATTGCTGTCATCTGTGCAGGATCCGCAACATTTGCAAATGCGCTCATTATTTTATCTGTCTTCGGAGCTGTTGTTATGTATTGCATTAGTATGGTATCTCTCTTCATTTTGCGCAGAAAGGAACCAAATCTTGAAAGACCATTTAAAGTGACGTATCCAATCGTCCCAGGCATTGCGCTTGCACTTGGTCTAGTATGCTTGTACAGCATTGTAAGGTATAGTGTTTTCACAACATCACTTTCCCTTTTTGGTATGACAGTGCCATTAACGTATGTCATTAGCTTTATTTTCATAAGTGCCATCTTATATTACGTATTGCGCGGCACAAAGCAAATGCAGTCCACTGCGCAAAAGCTGGATTCCTCTGTTGAGCTATAATTTTCAGCAATTGTCCGTAGTGTGTCGATTAGAATGCAAATATATTGATAGGTAACATTTGAGTATATAAAGTAGTAGGATTTTGAGATGTGATGGTATGTTATAGGTTCTAAAACATAATGAAAAATTCAGTGAAGTTGTCCCCTTGGCTAGTGAACAAGGGGATCATTTTTTTGAAAGAGTAGCTGTTGAATGGGTAATACCCATTATCTGAACAGATGTTGAAATGTTGAACGAGCAACACTGGGGTGATAAGGTGGCTAAGTACGGGATTCGTGATTTATCTTATCCTTATATCCTTTTTCAGTGTACCTAAATAAATTTGAAAGTAAGAGGAAAATATATAAATTTCACGTCGTGTAGCGGTATACTTTTCCTTGTTAACTAACTAATGGAATGCTTGAATAAGGAGCCTAAAAGATGAAACAGAAAGTAAATTGCAGCAGTTATTGTAAGCACAGTAACACTCCTATCAGGATGTGGGACAGAAGGGAAAGAGGAGACAGTAACTACAACATCAAAGGAAGAAACAACACAATCCATATAAAATAGGAATGCTAACTATCTGAAGGAAGGCAAAGGCATGAAAAGACCTATATAAAATCATCTCGTATACCTCCGCCTACAGTAATTTGGCATTTCGTAAAAGAATTATCTTTGAAAAACTAAATTTCCACCCATATAAGTTTGTTTAACAAGAACTGTATTGATCTTTTCAAGATTCATTTCAAATATGTCCTGTTCAAGAACGATAAAGTCAGCATGATTGCCTATAGAAAGCTGTCCGATATGAGGAATCCGTGTGATTTCTTGCGCTGCTTTTGTGTAAAGCATGATGGCGGTTGTTAAATCTACCCTTTGATCTTGTCCAGTATCCGAACCATCATACGCTAAGCGTGTGACAAAAGACATGATTCCAACAAATGGATTTACGGGATCAGCCCAAGCGGTCGCAGGTGCATCCGAAGAAAACGCCACTTTTATTCCTGATTTGAGCATAGATCGAATAGGATAAGTTTGTTTTGTACGCTCAGATCCAAGGTTTTTAAGGTAGCTCTCAATTTCTGCAAACACAAAAATTGGCTGAGTAACAAAGGCAATACCCGTTTCAGCTGCCCGCTGGATGGCCCGAGATGTAGGCATTGCCGCATGTTCAATCCGAATAGAAGGACCATCTATAAGCCAGCCTTTTTTGCCATAAAAAGTGTCAACGATTAAGTCAATGGCTTGCTCGCCCATTGCGTGGACAACCAATTGAATACTATTTTGCTCCGCTGCTTTTGCAGCAGCTAATAACTCTTCCTTAGTTGTCATTTGGATACCGTAATTTTCCTCTTCATCAAGGAATGGCGGATTGACCCATGCTGTTTTTCCAGAGATGCTTCCGTCTGAGAATAATTTGATACCGCCAATGTGAATTTGATTTTCTCTTTTAATTTTATCTGGTCCCAATATAGGTTGTTCCTTCAAATCTTCCCAGAGATAATAGAGAACAGTACGTTGTTTTAGTCCCTTTTTGATAGCTGCATGATATATGTCAAAATAATCAATTGGTTTGGATTTGGACATAAGGTCTGTTATTGCTGTAATACCATGTGCAAATAACATAGTACTTAGCTGAGCTAATGATTCTGCGTTCTCTTCCAGAGATTTAGCTGGTAGCATGCGCTGGACGAGATCTTTGGCATTTTCACGTAATATTCCTGTTGGCTCACCATTTGAATCCCGATCAATCTTTCCACCTTGTGGATCCGGTGTATTTTTCGTAATACCTGCTAATTCCAATGCTTTACTGTTTACAACTGCAATATGGGTACATGTCCGGGTAATGAAAATAGGAATGTCTGTGGTGGCTTCGTCTAAATCCCAGCGTGCCGGCGCTCTTCCTTCAGACAATTTCCCTTCATCATAACCCCAACCTTCAATCCATTTATCTGATTTATTGGACGTACTTAAATTCCGAATTTGTTCAATTAAATCTGCTATCGAATTGACAAGTGGAGGGGTGCAGGCGATTTGGGTAGATGCATTAGCAAGCCACAAAGGGTGTAAATGGGCATCGATAAAACCGGGAAGCACTCTGTTGCCACTAAGATCCACACAATCACCCTCTATATTTTCTAAATCTGATTGCTCTCCAATCCACACTATTTTTCCATCTCGTACAATCATGGCGTTTGCATATGGTTGTTCTGGATTAGAGGTGAAAATTTTCCCATTAATAAAGGTCCGAACAGATTGCTTACCAATGGTCATTTTATTTCTACTCCTCTCAATGAATTTGAATGCAGCAAAGTTGAAAATCATTAGATTTAATTTTTTGACAGTATTCAAATCGTTCCATCGTTCACTACGTTAAAGTGGTGAGTGCTGCCCCTCATTTTCAAAGGCCTGGATATAGCTCCTGCTGGAGTAATCCAGGCCTTATACGTAAATGTACATACGGTGGTATGAGAGTTATCAATCCTGCTCTGGAAAGTGAAAAGCATATAAGCAGTACAGAAAATCGTTAAAAGGAAGGGAAGACTCCCCCTCTTGCTCACCATTTCCTGTAACGCTAGTTTTGATGGAGTTTCCCCACACTTGAAGGCTGTCGTTATTTGGATTATAAAAATAAACGCGAATGCAGCCTACAGGGTCAGGAGCTACTCTTTGAATAAGTACTGCATGGGCTCCAAGCGCTTGACCAGAATTGTTGTAAATCGTAATACCAGCTGGCTGAGGGAGCCCTTCATTGACATTCTGATTAATCGAAGGGTAATAGTATTGATGGAATTTGGATTTAAATTCAAAGTCACTGTATGCATCTGAAAACCCGGTCCATATTCCTTTTATATGAAAAGAGGGATTGATCCATTTATGGGGATCTTGCCCGCGTCCTTTGGCGGCCTTTAACATTTCAAAATAGATAGAATCAAGGTGAGGAATCAAGAGTAGTGATACGGTATCAATATTGTCTTCATCATCCAGCGAGACATGCGTAAGCGTATCAGAAGAAATGGGTCTTCCTTCAAACTCAATAGTGATTTTTCCATTTTCAAGAAAATGATTAAATAGTTTGAGCAGCATGACAGGTTCCTTTTGTGACCAATAGCTGAGTGCTCTTGTCGATTGGCACGTTGGGTTAAATCCTTGGCCAATCCCAAGCGGCTGCCCTAAAACGCTTATCATTTCCGAGACTAGAAGGGAACGAAGGACATCTGTATCGGTGATTTTGTGAACTGCTGCAAGTCTATTTTTAATATTTTCATGAAGGGGGACTTCTAAAAGCTTCCCTAACTCCCTTATGAATTCTTTAGTAAAAATATCTCGCTCAAGAAGGCGTATTAAACCATAAGTACTTCTTCTGGTTTTAATTGTAATGGCTGAATCGATTAGAGAAGAAACAAAAGGCAGATTCAACCGCAGGTTTTCCTTAGCTGTTTCATCCACACTCAGTATGCTCTGAAGCAATTCTGGCTTTTCTTTATTTATATAGTTTAAAAATATCGCATAGAACGGTGAAACAAGCCCCGTATGTTTCACTGATGTATACAGCTGATGTGCTTCTCGTGTTAATAATAAATCATTACTGGCTTTAAGTTTATTTTCATAACTTTCAACGGAAGCTGCAGTGGCTATACTAGATGGAGAATACACAGCATTTACGTAACGCATCAAGCTTGAATCTGCCTCTTCCATGCCGCCGGCTAACTTTTTTGCGCTGGCAATTAATTTCAGGATTTTGTCCGTTACAATTGGTCTTTGTACGGCTAGATTATCGACTTCCTGATACAGGCTTTGAAAAACAAACGGCGAAAAACAGTGGTCTGAGATAAATCCTAAAACCTCCGATGCTTGTTTATCTTTGTAAAGATGCTTTACCCGATTTTCTTCTGTTTCTTTCATTAAAAGTAGATCTAGATTCAAAGCCAGAACCTTCGTCAAAAATTCAGTTGCTTCAGACGCCGACATTTCTGGATGTACATAATCACCTCTGGCAATGGCGAGAATTCTTAGATTGCTCAATGCCTCGGCTGTTGCCGTGATGCCGCCGGCATGGAAAGTGCCTCTAACAAGAACAGGATTGAGCTTACGGACATTCTCCCATGGCTTCCCCGCAAATACCCCGGCTTCATCAAAAAGATGGGCATATTTAAAAATCTTTGCCAATCCATTTGGTTCCTTTAGAAGTACAGCAGCTTCTGCAAAAACAGCCTGTTGAAATAAACTCTTATTTAAGGCGGAAGTTTTCCATAACTGATTAAAGGCTCTTTGAAACGAATCCTCTGAATTAAAACGAAAAAGTCCCATATATCCATTCCCTTTCCTCCATATTGACTTTACAGTATCATACTGACAAAATACAAAGAGAATTACTTATGAGAAGAAAAATACACAAATACTTCGTTTTGACAGAGAAGTGACGGAGATTTAGCCGTTAGATTACCAATTGAACGAAGTTAGGTATGATAATCTGCTTAATTTTAAGAATATTCTTTAAATTTAAAATTATTATTTGACCAATTTAACACAAAATGGCATATATTTCAAATGAAAATATTTTATTCATTTGGCACGACTTTAGGGCATATGTTTGGGAAACACCGTTCGTTAATATTTAAAATTCAATATTATTGCTTAGCTAAGCTAAAAAAAGGACCACGAAATTATTTCGGGTCCTTTTGGTTTTGATGGTAATCCTTTAATAACCAATCTCCTGCTTTTCAGCTGATATGTATGCTTTTTCCAGAGTTTCTTTTATAATATTAACTCCATTTTCTAGTTCTTCTTTTGATACGGTAAGAGGGGGGAGTAGCCGAATGACCTTTTCTCCTGCTGGCAATACGATAAGCCCCTTATTTCGAAGCTCACTTAATAGTGCCGTTACGGGAACCTTACATTCGATTCCAGCCATCAATCCAATACCTCTTATATCCTGGATAATGCTTAAGTGTTTTAGATTATTTAGTAGTTTCTTAAAGAGAAACTCACTTTTATCAACAACCTCATCTAAAAACTCTTTTTTAAAAATGGTATCCATCGTAGCAATAGCAGCGGCTATCGAGACTGGATTTCCTCCGAAGGTCGAGCCGTGACTTCCCGGACCAAAATATTCCTGAAGTTTTTCTTTCCCAATTACAGCACCGATAGGAAATCCGTTTCCTAAACCTTTTGCAGATGTTATAAGATCTGGATCTAGGTCAAAATGTTGGAAGGCAAAAGGTTTACCTGTTCGGCCAATACCTGTTTGGATTTCATCAATGATGAAAAGTGCACCATGCTGTTTACAAAGCTCCTGAACACCCTGTAAAAAATTCTTATTCCCAACATGAATTCCACCTTCACCCTGTACAGCCTCAATCATAACTGCGGCAATATCATTTCCTATTTCACTCTTAACGGTTTGGATATCATTATATGAAACATATACAAATGTTTCGAGCATTGGACCAAATCCATGCTTTATTTTATCTTGTCCTGTTGCTGACATCGTCGCAAAGGTTCGGCCGTGAAAGGAATTTTTAAAGGTGATGATTTTCGTTTTTCCTGTTGCTTTACGTGCCAGCTTAATGGCTGCTTCGTTTGCTTCTGCGCCGCTATTGGCAAAGAAAACTCGATTCAGCCCGGCCGCTTCTGCAAGCATTTTTGCGGTTGTCTCTTGGATTCCACTTTGGAATAGGTTCGATACGTGCCAATATTGATTGAGCTGCTTAAGTACCGCCTCCTCTACTTTTTTCGGGCGGTGTCCAAGATTACAGACCCCGATTCCTGAAGTAAAATCAAGATATTTTTTTCCATTCTTATCTGTCAGCGTACTGCCGCTCGCGGATTCAGGTTCAATCTCCCAGCGTGCATAGGTTGGAAATAAGTAATTCAATTTGTGATCGGCTCCTTATGATAAATTCTCGTACCGTTCCATTTGCCATTTTCAAAAAATGTCTTTTGACCGGAAACAATCATGACGCTTTCGACGCCTTTTCCCACAGCATTAAGCGCTGATTGAACTTTCGGAATCATCCCGCCGCTAATTTCACCATTTGCAATATAGGTATTGACCTCTTGTTTTGAAAGGTTTCTGGCGAGCGAGCCCTCAATGAATACTCCATCAACATTGGTAACAAATAGGCATTGTTCTGCATGAAGGGCATTAGCCACTTCTGCTGCCGCATAATCTGCATTAATATTAATTTTTTCGCCGTTTTTAGTAATTCCTATCGGGGTAATGACAGGAATATAATTTCCATTAACGACAAGTTCTAAAAATTCTGTATTCACCTTGCTGATTTCTCCAACAAAGCCAAGCTCTTCACGGTTTAAATAATCAGCTTGTAAACAATCCCCATCGCTTCCATTTATCCCAATTGCGGAAAATTGGTGCTGCTGAAGTATTGCCACAAGCTTTCTGTTAGTCTGGCCTGATAGAATCATTTCAGCAATTTTTAGCGTTTGTTCATCTGTTTTACGAAGTCCGTTTACATATTGTGGTTTCAAATTAAACAATTCTAGCATTTCATTAATATCGGGACCACCGCCATGGACAAAGACCAGTTTATAACCTTGCTTTTTCAGTTCGGAAAGACTTGTAAAAAAAGCGGATGTTAATTCGTCTATAATACTGCCGCCGCATTTGATAACGATATATTTCATCCTATTTTCACCGACCCTTACGTGCGATAGCTGGCATTGATTTTGATATAGTCATAAGATAGGTCACAGCCCCATGCCTTACCAGCTCCATTGCCCACGTGCAAATCAACTAAAATCGTAATAAAGGGCTGATTTAAATACTCCCGTGCTTCATCCTCTGAAAAGAAACATGGTACACTATTTTCAAGCATCTTAATATCACCGAGGGTAATATCGACTGTATTAGGGTTAATCACCGCTTTTGTCTGCCCAATCGCGCCGATGATTCGTCCCCAGTTGGCATCGGCACCAAATATGGCGGTTTTCACTAAATTTGACCCAACAATTTGTTTAGCAATGAATCTTGCTTCCTCATGATCCTTTGCTCCTAGTACATTCACCTCAACTAACTTTGTAGCTCCCTCGCCATCCATAGCAATTTGCTTTGCTAAATTTTCACAAGCTTTTGTTAAAAGCTCAATAAATGTTGCCCATTCTGGATGCTCTGGAGTTAACGGATTATTCTCTGCCAGGCCATTTGCCATAACAAGAACCATATCGTTTGTAGAGGTATCTCCATCTACGGTAATTTGATTAAAAGTATTATTAGTTACACTCTTTAAGGCTGTCGATAAATTCTCAGAAGAGATGGCTGCATCTGTTGTTAAGAAGCCAAGCATGGTAGCCATGTTTGGATGAATCATTCCTGATCCTTTTGCCGCTCCCCCAATCGTAATGGCTTTGCCGTCGATGACGGTTGAATATCCACAGCTTTTCATCACAATATCGGTAGTCAGGATAGCAGTTTGAAAATCAACTGCATCACTGTCTAAATTGCCTGGTGATAATGATTGAATGCCATTTGCGATT
This sequence comes from Bacillus sp. OTU530, assembly GCF_038440375.1. Taxonomy (NCBI): domain Bacteria; kingdom Bacillati; phylum Bacillota; class Bacilli; order Caryophanales; family Bacillaceae; genus Bacillus; species Bacillus sp. OTU530. The sequence goes on along the minus strand of NZ_JASATP010000021.1, from coordinate 7,819 downwards.
TTATCCATATCTAAATATTTACCAATAACACCTGTCGATGCGACGGCCACATAATTTTCCTTAATATTAAATTTAACAGCTGTTAAGGAGCGCATTTTTAGTGCATCCTTGTATCCTCTTTCTCCAGTGCAAGCATTGGCGCAGGCACTGTTTGCAACAACAGCCTGTAAGAGACCTTCACTCGCTATGCTTTCTTGAGTTACTTTTAAAGGAGCCGCTTGGAATTGGTTTGTAGTATAAACTGCTGCAGATGAAGCCGGGATTGCACTAATAATGACCCCTAAGTCCTTTCTAGCATAGCGGAGGCCGGCATGTGCCCCTGTTGTTGTAAATCCTTGTGGTGATAATATATTCCCATTTTCAATTTCAACAATTTTATCCTTTAACAATAGTTGCATTCCAAATCCTCCTTAAGGGTACAAGGGAATAAACTCTAATCCCGTTTTCTCATTTAATCCATTCATTAAATTGGCATTTTGAACCGCCTGACCAGCAGCACCTTTCATGAGATTATCGATTACTGAAACGATTGTTAACCTGCCTGTTCTTTCATCAACATGTAAACCAATGTCACAATAATTTGAGCCTGATACTTCCTTTACAGATGGGAAATTACCTTTCTGCCTTATCCTCACAAACGGACTTTTCAAATACTGTTCATTATATAATTCAATAAGTCTATCAGTATTGATATTTTCTGTAAGCTTTATATATATGGTAGCCATTATTCCTCTTGTAATCGGCAGCAAATGTGTATTGAAAGTAATAGGTGAAACTGCCGCATTCCAAAGGTTCAATTGCTGTTGAATTTCAGGAATATGCTGATGTTCATTCACCTTATATATTTGGAAATTTTCATTAATTTCCGAGAATAGCAAGTTTTTAGAAATAGATCTTCCAGCTCCGGAAGCACCAGATTTTGCGTCAACTATAATCATATCTGGGTCAATCAGTTTCTCCTTTATTACTGGTGCAAGGCCCAATAGCGTGGCTGTGGGGTAACAGCCAGGATTAGCGATTAATTTAGCATCGATAATTTTTTCTTTATTCCATTCACTCAACCCATAAACAGCTTTTTCCAATAAACTGCTTTTAACGGGTTCATGCTTATACCATTTCCTATACATTTCTCCATCGGTAAGCCGCAGGTCACCGGATAAGTCGATAATTTGAATACCTGTCTCCGCGAAGTCTGGAACAAGCTTACTAGATACCCCTGATGGGGCGGCAATAAAAACGATATCTGAATGCTTTGCTATTTTTCCAGCATCTATATGCTCAAGTTTTAAGCTTGTAATTCCGTTCAGATGTGGAAACTCTTCATATAACGGAAGCTCATCCCTTGTCGTATGCACTGATTGTATCCTAAATACAGGATGATGATGTAATATACGAAAAAGTTCACCACCGCCATATCCAGTAGTGCCAATTATCGATACTTTCATGAAAATCCTCCCACGAGACAGTATTTATAAAGGTTTAAGTTTTCTTACGTTTTTCTTATGCCCATATATAATTTTTGCCCCAGCTTTCTTTTGCCAGTGTTTCCACTTCTTCAACAAGACTGTCTTCAACCATATAGGTATCACCTTGTTCGAATGGGTTATAGTGGTATGCATACATTCTTGATACAAATTCGTGGAATGGAAGGGATGCTTCTCCTTCAAATTCACCAAATCCTGAAACACTTGCAATGATGCCTTGCCCCCAATTCTGCCCGCTGTCGTTGTTAGGATTGTAAAAATAAATTCGGACATTTCCGTTCTGATCCTTTTTAATTCGTTGAATGGACACAGCATGAAGGCCGAGCAGCTCCCCATGAACGTTTGTGATGAAAATACCAACGGGATTCGGATAAATCAATTCAAATCCTTCATTATAATCAGGATGGTGAGTGGCATAGAATAACTTAACAAATGCAGAGTAGTTGGTAACCTTCAGTGTCATTTGATCAATCGCATTGATAAAGCCCTTTGGAATCCATGCACCGTAAAATTCCGGGTTTACCCACTTATGTCCGTCCTCTCCGCGAAGCAGCGTTCTTTTCATCATTTCGTTATATATTTTGTCAAGGTGTGGTACAAGAACAATAGATATCAGATCCAAATCCTGATCGATTGCATTGGCTACTCCTCCAATAAGGAGGCTTGAGTGAATGGTCTCTCCTTCAAATGTCATATCAATATCATTGTCACGGGCTGCCCGGGCAATATATTCCAACAGTTGACCGATTCCATGCTGAGCCCAGAGGGAAATGGCTCTTGCAGATTGGCAAGTTGGATTGTTCCCTTGTCCCATACCAAGGGGCTGACCAAGAACACTAACAACACCGGCAATAAGAAGACCGTTTAGACTAATCGCACTTTGTTCATCCTTAAACTTTGTAAGTGCTTGCCGTACTTGAGCATGAATAGGGAGATCAAACAGACGGCGGATGGCAGGAAGTACATGCTCCTGTGTAAGCACTCCCCGATCAAGCATACTTGCAAGTCCGTATACAGCTTGTCGTGTTTCAGGATAAATGGAAATCTGGATAATGTCATGAATCAGTTGTTGATTGGCATTAAAGCAAGACATCCCTGTTTCTGATAAATCAAGGGCTGCCTGGATTTTATCAGGGCTTTTCCGGTTAAGGAACCGAAGAAGAACGGCATGATAGGGTGATACAAGACCTATTTCCCTCATCGATTTTGCGAAAATTACAGCCTCTGACTCAAGATCATCTTCATTGGCATTTTCTAGTCTGAGTCTATATTCTCTTTGATCTGCCACATCCTTGCTTAAAGGCGTTGGAGCATTTGCAGCATGTATAAATTTTTCAAGAGCTTCTTTCGTTTCTTCATCAATATTGCTTTTAATTAATTGTTTAGAAAGGTTGATCATGTTTAAAATCCGGCCGGTCATAATAGGACGCTGAACAGACAGGCGTTCTAATTCCTGAACAATTTGATTAGCGATTGCTCTAAAGGAAAGCTGCTGACCTAGATAACGGAACAAGCTTTGAGCCCGAACCATATGATCCTCCAATTGAATCCGTCCTTCTTCTGTTTCCGGTGTAAACAAAAGATCGAGATTGAGGGCCATGACTTCATTTAAAAAGGCATTTGCTTCTTGTTGACTCAAGCCCTCATGTATGTAATTTCCTTTCGCAATCGCAAGCATTCTCATTTCACTTAACAATTCGATAATGGAATTGACACCTTGTTTAGACCTCAATGAACCGCCAACGAATGGAGGCTGCATTTTAGTTGGATCTTCCCATTGACCTCCAAGGAAAACACCAGCCTGGTCAAACCGATGGGCATTTTCATAGATAATATTCATTCCATCGTCGGAGTAAGAAAGCTCAACCGCTAATTGGAATACGTCTGTTTGATACAAGCTTTTTGCGAATGGTTTAGCCTGCTCAAGCTTAGTCAAAGCATCTTCAAATTTGCCTTTTAAGGCCGCTGTTTGTTTATCCAGTCTTTTTCTCTTTTTTGTTATTGTACTCATCCTTTTATTCGCTCCTTATTATTGGTAGAAATTGTATTTTTCGTAATCTATCAAAAGGGATCTCATTTCATCAGCATCGTTTCCAAAAAAGAAAATGGTTCCATAATGATTCCCAAATCCTACCCGTTCTGCCACTTTGGAAGTAACAGGAATAAACATATTATGTTTTACAAAATAAGGATGGCTCTTGAGCTTATTAGGTATATTCAGCTTTTCAACGATTTTTACATTAGGATAGACCATGAGATTACCAGAATGCCCTTTTGCGGATACCACTTCCTCAGGGAAAAATGCCTCAATTTCTTCTTCGGTAGTATCTGGGTCACAGCAAAGCACTTGGCCTTGATAAGGGCTGAACCCATATGCATTTTCAATATGTTCAAAAATATGACCGCCAGGAATACGATTTGCTACCTCGCCAAAACTTAATGTCCCATCTTGAGTGATGAAAAACTCGGGGTGAATGATGCCATATTTGACTTCAAAGGCATCCACAAGTTTCTCAATAGCTTCCCTGATTTGTGGTCTCCATTTTTCAAGTGAAGGGGAAGCAGGTACGAAGTTAGAATGACCTAACTTTACATATTCAGTAATATTTAGGAACCTTACTTTTCCATTATGGATAAAGGCCTCACAAGAGAATTCTTGACCTTCCAGGTGGCTTTCCATTAGTAAAGGGAATTCTGAATCGTCAATTTGGTCAATCTCTTCCGGTTTTCGAATCATGTAATGTCCGACTGTGCCTGCTTTATCGAATGGTTTAACATGAATAGGAGCATAGTCATCCTCATTTATATTACATAGTGCCTCATTGATTCTTTTTAAGAAATAATGGATATCTTCCTTGTTGTTTGCTTCTTCAAAGACTCCGACACGGATACCTGCCAATTGTGCTCTACGCTTCATCAAGCCTTTGTCTCGAAGCAGCAAAGATTTATGGAAAATGCATGGGTTATTCCAGAGCCTTGCATTCATGGCAGCAGCCCACTCGACGGTTTCTTCGTAGATTGGTACAGCCACTTTGGTATTAAGATCCTTTAATTTTTCATAGAGTTCACCCGACCGCTCCTCTAAATGGTTGAATACCCATGGGACAAATTGGATACCGTGGGTGTCAGCAAAACTTTGAAATTCTGGCGGACCAACAACAACATATGGTCGATCCATTTTGTCAATTGCTTCGATTGCGTTCAGGCTCCAGCCCAGCAACGCCGTTATTTTACCCTTGTTCTGTTTCATCTGAATAACTCTCCCTATTTATCAATATGGACTAGATCCTAACAGCTCCTATTTTAGCAAAAAAAATAATTTGAATTTTCGGATTTACAAAAAAAGTAAGAATACTTAAAAATTAGTTAATAAATAATTTACATTTATTAACTAAAATAGGGGAGACATCAAAAGATGTTAAAATATCAAAAAAAATTCAGGCAGAGGGGTATTGTATGAGCGATTGGTATACTAGATTGACTGAGTATTTTCCAGAAAAGGAAATGAAATCAAAAAAACATTTTGAAATACTTTTTCAAGAAAAAAAAGGAATGTATCAATTGCTGGAAGGCCCAGATTACGTACTTGTATATTTTGAGCAGTCCGATTATATCTTCATTGACTTTATTCTAGTAGGCGGGGGAAGTCGTGGAAAAGGGATAGGCAGCATGGTCCTTGACCATTTGAAAAAAGAGGGGAAAGCAATCATATTGGAGGTTGAGCCAGCTACCGTTAAAGATCCTGACTCAGAAAAAAGAATACGATTTTACGAAATGAATGATTTCTTAAAGATGAATTCTATTCAATACGAAAGAATCCATATGGTTACAAACGAGCTAAATAAAATGGACATTTTTTGCTGGTCACCAGTACATAGAACGGAACAATGGGTGTATGACAAAATGAAAGCTGTATATGATGAGGTACATGCTTTTAAAGCGAGAGAATTGTATGGGCGCAATCCCCAGCCTGTATCAGATGTCCTTTGGATGAGAGAATTAATATATAGTTAAGCTTAGATCATTGAGAATAATGTTTCACCGGTAGACTTGTTACGGTGAAACATATCACAAGGGAATAAAATTTTGATCTTCATGCTAAAGGAGTGGATAGGCTATGCAGAAATCTGTTTTAAAAGGATGTTTATTAGATATTTATTATGTGAGGGCTTAAATCAACTTGCATAATTGGATATGATTTACTTATAAAAAAATCTTCAGGTTATCTTTCCTGTCAAGGATGGTAAGCAGAACGTTTTTTACCTCGCTCTGATATAAACTTTCTAAACTGGAAACAACACAGTGTTCGTCCTGATGAATTTGTTTTAATTCCGTGAAATTATTTTACCTTCCTTAATAATCGTCCTTGGCAAATCGAAAGGCTCTGTTTCCAGTTAGAAGGATGCAGGTGTAAGCGGTTCGTATTTTGGATCCCAAAAAACGAAATTTTTCCATCTGCTTCCTAAACCGCTAAGGTTACTTTCTTCACATTTTCTACTTTTTCCTCCCGTAATTCTTCTATAAAACATCAATGCTTTTTTAATCCTTTGTATTAGGGTTACCATTTGGAAAAATATGATAAGAAAACTTACTTTCTAAAACATAACGATTATTATATTTGATTGTACTAGTTCCTAAAAATTAAACTTTCAACATAGCTTACCAATGTGTTCAATAGAAATTGATACTCTTTCTTGGAATAACAGAGGTTAGTTTTCATGGATGTTGTAGCCCTTGGGAACAGTAAGATAAGAAAGTGGGAAAATACGGGAAATTATATTGATTTATACCTATTACCCGAACAGATGTTGAAATGTTGAATAAGTAACATTTAACGGAGGATCGGAGGTGTTATAGGATTTATAAAGATAGCTATGCTTAGTTTTCCTGCTTGAGGGAGATTACTAGCATAGCTTTTTTGTAGAACAACAGAGGTTGGTTTTCAGGGGTGCTGCTAACTTTTTTACAAGGAACATTTATATTTGTTGGCATCCTCGGTCAAACACAAAAATCAAAATATAAGGATGAAGAGAAATATCTAATCAAAAGAATAAGGAACTTAGGAATAATAAAGCTATGCCTAAGACAGATGTGGAATTTGCGCGTAATGGATTTGAAAAAGTGGCACTAAAGGCTCAAGAAAGAAAAAATAGGTAAACATATGGGACATTTAAACTGTCCCTCATAGTAACTTAATATTTTTAGAATACTACAAATAAATCGTCATAAGGCGATCTTTTTATTTTAGGTAAACATTTGGAATGTCACCCGTTCTATTATGACGAAAATACTGGAAATTAATCTGGAATATATAGTTTGGTTTGTAATCTTTTAAGCTACCAATCATGTCTTCTTCTTTGATTGAATCTATAGTTACTATAAAATTTATACTATATTACTTACTTTTTAGTATATCAAAAAAAATTCAGTACTTTTATAATCCTTTCCATTGTTTATAATAATGGCTAAGGATCTTACTTTATCCTATGGACTAACTTTAAGAGAGGATGAACATAAATTATGAAGAAAGTTGTTGTTACTGGCGGGAGTGGTCTTCTTGGCCCGTGGGTAATTAAAGAATTTTTAGAACATGGTTACGATGTGATGAATGTGGATATAAAACAACCAAAGGAAAGTCTATGCAAAACAGTAATTGCAGATTTAACAAACTTAGGCGAAGTGTATGGAGTCCTAGCCGGAGCAGAGGCAGTTGTGCATACTGCGGCTATTCCTGTAGCTTATTCTCATCCTAATGAAGTTACGTTTCAAAATAACGTGATGTCTACCTACAACATACTAGAAGCAGCTGCAAATTTAGGAATAAAAAAGGCTGTAATCACGTCAAGCGAATCTTCATATGGTCTTGTTTTTGCTGTACACCCATTGGAGCCTAAATATGTCCCAATCGACGAGGATCATCCTCAGCTACCGCAGGATAGTTACGGCTTATCTAAAGTAGTTAATGAACAAACAGCTGAAATGATACATAACAAAACAGGGATGCAAATTGTGTCTTTACGCTTAGGGAATGTTATTACACCTGATATGTATGAAGGATTTCCTCAGTTTATCCACGATGCTGAGCAAAGAAAAACAATTCTATGGAGCTATATTGATGTAAGAGACGCAGCTAGCGCCTACCGTCTAGCAATTGAAACAGGAGGTCTTGGTGCCGTTCCATTAAATATTGCTGCAGATGAAACAAGCATGGATATTAAAAGTCGGGATTTAATGGAAAAGTGTTATCCACACATTACAGAATACAAAATGTCAATTGATGGTTATGAAACATTATTAAGCAATGAAAAAGCTAAAAAGCTATTAAATTGGAAACC
>NZ_JASATP010000020.1:0-105120 GCF_038440375.1 Bacillus sp. OTU530 | reverse complement strand
CCCTACTTACACTGTATTCCTAAAATTTCCGACTACGTCGAATTCGCTTCTAGCTAGAAACTTATATTTTCTGGTGCAAAAAACTTTATAAGTTCCTATCACACCGGATCACTTCCTCAAAAACAACTCTTGAACCGAAGAGTGTTTACTTCAACGGACCAAGCACTCTATAATCAGTCAATTGAAGCAAGACAACTCTTCCGCTCTAACATTTAATTAATAAGCCGTCATAAGAAAATGGTTTTCGAAACTTCTCTAATGCCTGCTCCTCGGTTCCAAGTATTTTCTAACTTCTTCCATATTTGTATTGCTGTAAACTGCCGTTCCGCGCCCTCCAGTTTGGGCTAATAATTCCTTTACCTGCTTATAACTAAGACCGGACTGGGCATTGAGACGCTTCACTTCTTTTATATCCGTACCGACAATTGTATACTCGTTTCCCTGCTCCATTCATTATCTCTCCTTTCTTGTTATGTAGATATAGCTTTCCCTCTTCACAAGCGTAAATTGTATGCTTGTCTATAATTAAGGTGATTAGCGAATTCGCCTTAAACAAAAATACCTTAAGAGACATCCCTCAAGGTATTTACCAATTACAAATATAATGCATCACATGGTCGGCTGTCATACATCTGAAAATGATTCATTATATGTCAGTTGTGATAAGCTTTGCTCCCAATCCAATAAAAATAACTGCGGCTGTCATATTCATGTATTCACTAAAACGTGGATTTTGTAATAATCGGTCACGAAAACTTCCTGCAAAGTATCCTAATAAGCTAAATATAATCGCAGTTAAAACAATAAAAATCAATCCCAACATACACATCTGCAAGGGAACATTGGATAATTTATAGTTTATAAATTGAGGCAGAAAGGTGAGATAAAAAATCGCTACTTTTGGATTCAAAATATTCATTAATAATCCTCTGAGAAAAAGATCTTTTGGCTCGTTGTTGCTTTCAGAATGAAGATGAATCGCTTCTTTTCTATGTTTTATCGCTTGGAAAGCAAGATAAAACAAATAAATTGCTCCTAACGATTTAAAGATAGTAAATACTACCGCCGAAGTTTTAATAATAAGCGACAGACCGAGTGCTGCTGCTAAAGTGTGTACGATGTTTCCTAAACTTAATCCCATTGCGGTGACAATCCCAGCTTTTCTTCCATTGGTCATTCCTTGTGTAATCGTAAAAATCAGGTCTGGTCCAGGAATCACAATTAGGATAATGGATGTGCCGATAAATAATAATATTGTTGCTGCGTCAAACATTTAGAGAACTCCTTTCAATTTTTCCGTTACAAATAAATATAAACCCTCCTGTAAGGGGAGAGTCAATTAGATTACTGGTATTTGTAATTCAGTAAGATAATCTTCTTTATTTTTTGAAATATAATGGTCAATTATCGTTCTTTCTATTGAGTCGCCAATAATTTGAAGGCCATTTTCTTTTATGTAACTTAATAAGATTTTGTAATACTCCGGGGAATCACTATGATTTCCTCTATAATAAATACAAGCATATTTCCCCTGTGGAAGAGTTGTTACAAATTCATTTCGGATGTCATCTTTATCCACTAAAATAAATATTGAGTTATATTCATCAAACTTTTCATTTTTTATCTGACGGCTATCAATGGTTAGTCCTACTCCTCCAATAAATACAGAAGAATGCATGTTAGACATATTTTCTAGTCTCCGCAAGGAAATCTCCAGCTCTGGTTCTGAGCTGATTGTTTCTAATAACCGTGCTATTTTCCTTTCTTTAATATCCTTGATGATGGCAATCCCTAACTCTCGAATTCTCCTTGCATGCTGAATGTCTTCAATTCGACTTTGAAATCTGTTGTTGATTCTTTGTAATTCTCTAATTTTATTTTCCGTTAATTCTTTTTGTTTCTCTAACAATTCTAAAAAATCATCAATATTTCTATGTTCTAAATGTACTTTTATTTCTCCTAAAGAAAAGCCTAAATCCTTTAAATAGTTAATCGTGTTCAGTTGTTCAAATTGTTCCGTTGAATAGTATCTATATCCGTTATTTTCATCAATTTGAATCGGCTTCAACAACCCAATTTCATCATAATATCTCAGAGTTTTAATTGTAGTATTATGCAGTTTTGACATTTCTCCAATTGAAAATTTATTTTTAATTTTAGTCACCCTCAATTCTTAAGATCATATTTCTTATCTTAAGTGTGTCCTTATTTAATTTTACAAATATAGGTTAAAAATGATGCATATTTCATACATGTCAGTTTACCATAACCATTCATTATTAGAAGAGACGTTAATAAAAGGAGCATTCTTAATTTTAAAACTAAATCATACTCTACTGAGACGCTTAGCCTTATAAAACATGTTAATGTTTGTAAATACTAAATCAAAAGTGGTTATGATGACTGGGGGACAGTTGGTGTTACATATAATTGGTTCCTATATGACGCTAGTAGTTGCGTTCTTAACCATATTTGCAGCTTGGCGTTTCGGTAATTGGAGAGATTGGAGAAAATATTACCCGACTATACTATTTACAGTAATTGTGAACTTTCTCATCACCATACTAACTTATAATCATTCGCTTTGGCATTTCGAAAAAACATTATTCATTCCCAATCATGTACTAGCTGATATTTTTATGAAATTTCTAAACTACCCCGCCATTGTCTTACTATATCTTTCACGATATCCTTACAACTCACGACTGCCCAGGCAGTTAACTTATCTTATCTCTTGGGTCGTAGTGTTTTCTTTAATTGAATGGATGTTTGTATGTACGAAGATAACAACTTATCACAACGGTTGGAATATTTGGTGGTCGATTGTTGTTTGGGTGTTTATGTTTATCGGGTTCCGTATCCATCACACCAGACCTCTGTGGGCATGGCTGCTTTGTTTTGTAGGCACTGCTTTTTTAATCTTTTACTTCCATCTTCCAATTACTAAATTGAAGTAGTGAAAAGGATTAAGGCTTGCAATACTCTGCAAATACTTTGATTTTGATACGTTTACTCAAACACTAGTGAACACGAAAAAAGGACCTTCAAATGAAGGTCCAAAATACCGACTTGTTTCTTAAAAAAGCCTTGCTTCCGTTTTATCTAGTGTTCATAATCCATTTCACTTAAAGAGTCCATATGACTCGCAATCATTGCAATAATCGTGCTCGCCTCTTCTTTGCTGAAAACAAAATTCGTTTCATCCTCAATTAACTCGCGGTCAGATGTTATTAAACGATTTACACGGCGGAGTACTCCATCCCCTGTTTCCTCTACAATCCCAAATTGATACGTAATCTCTACATCATCTTCATGAGCGTAAGCAGTTACCTCAGGGGTTGTCCACCTCACGTCAATTTCCTCATACATCTCGGCATCTATTTCCTCGTACATGTCCGTATCATCTAGGTCGTTTTCATCATCTTCCATAACCATATACTCATCTTCGTCTAGATCTATATCCTCGCTTACATACTGATGAAAACTCTCATGAACAGCATCAACAATGTCTTCAATATCCTTGAAAATCGTTCTGGACGTTTGATCAAACTCTATGTCTAATGACTCCATATAGAATTCCTCATTATACGGATCGAAGAAAAGGGTGCAAAAATAGTCGCGCTCGTTATCCTCCATCTCAACAAAAAATTCAATTCTCGGATGTTTGGCACCTCTATCGATTGTCATATGACCAACTTGATCGTACTTATCACAAACGGATTCCAAATAATCTTGCAGCTCTCCAGTAACTCGGTCAAACCATTCTAACGACATACAGCATTCCTTCCTTTCAAAGTCATCGCTTTTATTATTTCCTGCTCTCTGCTCATAGGCACTTCCAATTTCATCTAGATAGTCCCTGAAAAAGTACTTCCAATAACCTACACTTATGTTTTTAAGCAATAAACAAAAACTAATGTTGGTACTCAGACATGGGTTGCCATACATTTGTTAAGTCCGACGGGGAGGGAAATACCTTGAACATTCGCGAAGGTTTAATTCCAACTGTATTAGGTACAGCAGTTTCTGCTACTGGTTATGCGCTGAAGCAAAATCGGAAAGTAAGCCCTATGGTCTCAAACACTGTATTTGGATTTGGACTCGCTCACGTTGTACTAGGGGTAATTGACCTTGTAGAGCATCGTCGTTAGCAAATAGGACGAGCATTACACAAGCTCGTCCTCCTTTGGATTCCTTAGATAATTTAAGAAAATTGCAATATACTGGTTCCCATTAAAAAATGGATCTTCTGTTTAATTTCTCGAGTAATCGCTTGAATATTAGGCAGCTGTGCATTTAGTAAAATCCCGATCACAGTGCCGCTGTGGGCGACAACCACACCTCCATTGTACTGCTGGGCCAGCTGCTCTAACTCATCAAAGTACGGCTTTGGTAATAGCTGCTGATTGATACGTGCACTTATTGTCGCGGCTTCACAAAGATAAGCAAAGTTTCCGCTCCTTATTCCTTCGGTTACAAGCTCATATGCTTGCTGGAATTTCTTCTTGTGCTTCTTGCTATATTCTTTCTTTTGTTGATTAAACTCTACTGTGTCAACACTCCCTCCTACATCAAAACCGATCAGAGTAAAGGGAGGGAGCGAAGCAAATGCTTCAATTAACTGCCCGTTTAGGTAATCATAAGCAACTACACCTTCATACATCACGCCATCCGTAGGCTCAATTTCTGCGGCTATGCGTGAAATAAGTTCCTCTGTTACAGGAAGGGAATAACTATCGGATACCGCTCGCACTGCTGCTATCATATCAGCAGAACTGCTAGCCATCCCTTTTCCGATTGGAATATTGGAGTGAATGTGCAAATATCCCCCTATCTTGATACCAAAGGTTTTTAAAAGCTTTTCACACGCCATTCTTGCCTTTTGTCTACCTCGTACAGTTACAATATCAATGGCATTCTGATCTGGCACAAACAAAGCACTGCTTTTTAACTCCTTAACTGGCAGTGTAATTAAAAAAGGGCGTTCCTCTATCACACCTTGCACAAGCTCGCCAAATGTTCCACTGCAACTTCCACTCCCTATCTTCATATCACTAAACCTCTATTCCTTCTTTTCCATTCATATTACAAATAGTACGCCAATCACACATAAAACAGCGACACATATTGTTGCCGCTATATTCATAATCCTAACAGTAAGGATAATATCTTGCTTTTGTATCAATCTAAGAGGCTCCCCCATTTTTGCTCGATGGGATGGGATTCCTTGATAAAAGTTTGTACCTCCAAGCTGAATGTCCAGCGCTCCTGCAACAGCCGCCTCTGGAATCCCGCTATTTGGACTTGGATGAAGTTTCGCATCCCGACGAATCGCTGTCCATGCACGCCGCACATTTAACCTCATAAAGAAACAGGTTACCATAATGAGTACACCTGTTAAACGAGCAGGTATATAATTCATCACATCATCCATTCTCGCCGAAGCCCAGCCGAGGTTACGATATGCTTCATTTTTATATCCGACCATAGAATCGAGCGTGTTTACAGCTCTGTATGCCATCGCAAGAGGCGCTCCGCCAATGAGTGCGAAAAATAACGGAGAAATAATAGCATCTACAATATTTTCGGCCACCGTTTCTACAGCACCGCGTGAAATTTCACTTTCATCCAAATCAGCTGTGTCTCGTCCAACAATCATCCCCAGGCTATGCCGCGCTTTTTGGAAATCACCGTTTTGCAAATGACGATAAACTTCCATTGCCGCATCTCCCAGCCCCTTCACAGCAATCGTCGTAGACACGATCCAAACCTCTGCCGCAAACGCAAGCCAACCGCTCCATAGCCGGAGAATGTCGAGTAATAATGTAACGACGAAAAAAGCTCCTCCGCCAATAAGAAGGGGAAACAAAATTCCAGCTAGCTTGAGCATTCGTTCTTGTACAACCAGCCTTCTTATAATCTTTTCTAATAGGGCTATACACTTCCCAATCATAATAACCGGGTGAGGAAGCACACGTGGATCTCCAATAAGACGGTCCACAATATACGCAAGCCCAATACATATACAATTTGTAAACACTCTCTATCCCCTTCCTAAGTTATGCACTGTCTCATAAAGTGCATCATATACGAGACGACCGATTGCATTTCCGATTGTAGTAGCAGTTCCAGCAAACTGATGGACTGGGTACTCCTGTCTGTTTTGACTAACAGCTATCACAACCGCATCAGTTGTCGTGCCCGTTGCAAACTCGCCTGATTCATCCCTAACATGTAAATCCTGCAGCGCAGCAGCCTTTGCTTCTGTCGCTGTAATGATTGCATTTACCATCGCAGAGGGAGTTAAACAGCTGTCGATAAATAAAAATGTATTAATCGTCCCGCATTGATATGCCGGAAACGTTCGCCTCCGTTTCCCTGCTCTAGCACGGTTTCCAATCCCTGCTGTGACGCAGCAAACCATCCGAAATCCGTCTCCGCTCTCCTCCTGCACAGAAGCAAGATCAATTCTCGCTGCTGTTTGCAATGCCACTGCTTCCTCCGGATTATATCCCCATTCTTCTACTTGCTGCCCCATATGCCCGATTGGGTCAACAGCGCTATAATCAAGCGGAACTTGCCAGTTTATAAAATGGCTTGCTTGTCCGAAGCCCCCTCTATGTACTGCACTGCTAATTGTTTCTAATAAAAATGGAAAAGGAATCAACAAATGATCCCCTTTTTTGTATATATATAATTCCGGCCACACACTTGAAGTATAGTAATTATTATGTTGAAACGGCTGCACCTGTTGTCCTCCATCATTCATTCCATGTCATTCTATCTATTATGGCACAGGAATTGCCGTCACGTCCAAGCTTTATTACAAGACTACTGCCATGTTTGACTCCTTCTGCATTCCAAAACTCCTGCAGATCTCTCAAAATCCATTTCGCCAAAACCCAGCGGATTGGTCCTCCATGGCTCATAACGAGAATGGTTTCATCTTCCTTCTCATGAAGCAATATATGGGACAACCAAGTATCGACTCGATTCCCGAGTTGCTGCAATGTTTCACCGTGTGGAGGAGCAATCTGAAAGGGATTTTGTATCCATTCTTGCAATAATTCCCGTTCACGAATGCTATCGTATGTTTCACATTCCCAATCTCCAAAGTGCAGCTCGCGTAACGCATGTATAGAAACAGGCTGCAGCTGCAAGTAACTTCCGATAATTTCTGCGCTTTCCCTTGTCCTAGACAGGTCACTGCAGTAAATACGAGTGATTTCCTTACCGTACACCTGTCTGACATGCTTCGCCAAACGATGGATTTGCTGACGGCCTGTTTCATTTAAGCGTGCATCAAAATGGCCAAGATAGCGACGGGCTGCATTTTCATCAGTTTCTCCATGTCTCGCAAATATGATTTTCATGAAAATAACCTCCATATCGCAATAGCAAGAAAAAGAGATGTTACTTCACACCACTCGACGATGGCTCCGTAGCAATCTCCCGTGAGCACCTGCAATCTCCGATAAATACTCGCCGTAAATCCGCTGCCAAGTACGATGGTGCTTAGAAATAACAGAATTCCTTTTGCGCCTAGCATGACATAGGTAATACCTGCAATCCATACGAAATGAAACAAAAGAATGGGCAGCGTAATCTCCTCTCGCAATCCTGCTCCTAAACCGCCTTCCTTGCGATATGACCAAAGTTTAATCGCACCAATGAGAACCAATCGCGCATATAACGGAGAAACAATCAAAACAAAAAAAAGATTCTCCTGAAAAAGGTCATGCGCAGCTATAAATTTTCCGCCAATCAAACAAATAGCGGCAATGACCCCCATTGCACCGACGCGGCTATCCTTCATAATTTCAAGCATCCGCTCTTTGCTTCGATTGCTGCCAAACCCATCCGCTAAATCCATCCATCCATCTATATGCAGTCCCCCAGTAATCCAAATCCACGTAAGTATAATAAAAAAGACCGAAACAGAAGGGGAAAATACTTGCTTTAACACCGTTGCTTCAGCATATAACAAGCCTCCAATGATCAAACCGATGAACGGAAAATGAATAGAACTCCGCTTCCAGTCCCGATCCGTCACACTTATATAAGGAACAGGGATTCTTGTTAAAAACATAAGTGCGCTTAAAAATGCCTTCATCCTTTTAACCTCAATGGAATACCCGATAATACAGCATACACCTCATCTGCCTGCTCTGCGGCCAACTGATTGACTTCCCCAAGCAGATCTTGAAACAAACGTCCTAGCGGTGACATTGCAACCCCGCCTAGTCCAACCTCACTCGATACTGCAATAATATGCTGATTGGACTGCTTTATACATTTCAGCCATTCCCGAACTTCCTCTCGTATACATTCTCTATGGAATGGCTGCTTATATTCTGATTCAGGGATTTGCATGCAGCGATTGGCGAGCCAAGTTGATAAACAATCTACTAAAACTACATGATACCCAGAAAAAATATTGTTCGGAATGATTAGACTATCCGTGTCTTCCCATACCCCCCAATGCTTAGGGCGTCGCTCTTTATGCGCATCGATACGACTCTTCATTTCCTCGTCTGTTACTACCCCGAATGCCGCATAGAGAACAGAATCTGATTGCATAGCAGCAAGCTGCTCAGCAAATGCACTTTTTCCACAGCGCACGCCTCCTGTAATCAAGACGAAGCTCATATATTGTTCCCCCTACAAAATTTCTTTCAAAACGTGCAAAAGCTGATCATTTTCTTCCTTCGTACGAACAGCAATCCGAAAATCATCCACTGTTAAACCGGGATACATGGCGCAAGACCGGATTAAGATCCCTCTTCTTCCCATATCCCACTGCACATCAGCGGCGGTTCTTCCATTTTGAAGACGCACTAGCAAAAAATTTGCTTGTCCTGGAAATACAAATAACCCCAGCTCCTCAAGCTGTTGTTTCAAATACTCCCTTTGCTTACGTACAAGCCCAATCGTTTTTTCTTCGTATCCATGCTCTTCTAAGCAAGCTTCACCAGCCACAAGGGCTAATTGATTCACACTCCACGTCACTTGTTTGCCCTTCATTTGCCCGATTAGCTCCGGGTGCGCGATTGCATAACCGAGCCTAAGTCCAGGAATGGCATAAAACTTTGTCATAGAGCGAACGAGAATCACATGCCTGTGCATATTTAAATTCGGCAGCAACGTGACTTGTTCACTGCGGGGCAGAAAATCAAGAAATGCCTCATCCACAACCAAGTATGTATTTGTTTTCGCTGCCTGCTCAGCGATTTGAGTCAGCTCTTCCTTCGTATATACAACACCGGTCGGATTGTTCGGATGGCCAATAAATACAAGATCAGCTTCACTAAGCAGCTGAAATAAATCAGGTAAATGAGGCTGATAATGACGCTCCCATCTCCCCTCACACGAAACAACCTGTGCACCAAATGCCGTTGCCAGCTGGGCATATTCAGAAAAACATGGATTTACAATTCCAACCTTTTTCGGCTGCAGGGCAAGAAGAATAACAGCCATGCATTCTGCAGCACCGTTGCCAATTACAAGATGTTCAGATGAAATATGCAGCTTCTCAGCAAGCTTCTCTTTTAGCAGCCTTTGAGATGGATCTGGATAGTGTACAATTGCTGAAAGCTGGTCGCGCAGCAGCTCCATCACCCGCGGCGGTGGTCCAAGCGGATTAATGTTTGCACTAAAATCAAGAAACGCCCTATCTTCCAGCCCGAATACGCTTGCTGCGGTAAGCATATCTCCGCCATGTCCATGAGCTTCAATCCAGGCCACTAAAATTCAATCCCTTTCACAGCCGGAACACCTTCATCATAGTAGTGCTTAATCGGCTTCATTTCTGTTACTAGGTCGGCAATTTCCACAATTTCATCCTTAGCAGAGCGTCCCGTTATCACAAGGTGCATAGAGACCGGGCGAGTTTGAATGAGATGCATTACCTCCGCCAACGGGAGCACGTCTTCGACTGGAAATCCTGTAATCGCAAGGGCATTGTTTAATTCATCTAAAATTACAACATCATACACACCTGAAAAAACTTTTTCCTTCGTAAACTCCCACGCCTGCCGCAATGCCTCCCGATGCTCCTCAGGTGTTTTTGTCCAAGTAAAACCAATCCCTGTTTGATGCATCTCGATACCAATTTGCTGAAACATCTTTTTTTCACCAGACATCCTGTCAGGAGATTTAATGAATTGAATCATTAATACCCGCTTTCCTTGTCCGGTCGCACGAATAGCAAGTCCAAGAGCCGCAGTTGTTTTGCCTTTTCCATCGCCTGTATATATAAGCGTCAGCCCACGTTGCTTTTGAGCCCCCATTTTTCCTCCCCCTTATACATGCACCAGATTTCCCTCACAAAGGAGGCTTGTGCAAATGCTTTCCTAATTTTTTATTGCTGCTTCCTCAAGAGCATCTATAAACAAATCGCCGGTATTTGCACAGCCTTCTTTAAACCATTGTAATCTTGGTCTTAGCTTCACAACGTCCCCCACAAGAACAATAGCAGGATGCGTGATCTGCGCAGCTTCCGCTTTACTCTCAATTGTCTCCAGTGTCCCTGTGACAGTCCTTTGTTTTTCCGTTGTTCCCCATTCAATGAGCGCAGCCCCTGTATCTGGACGTTTACCATGTTCAATTAACTTTCGACAAATATACTTTAAATTGCCGACTCCCATATAAAAGGCGATGGTATCGATTCCCTGCGCAAGAGCTGCCCAATTAATATAGTCTTCTCCCTTTTCAGACCGACCGTGTCCCGTTACAATCGCGAAGGAGGAAGCATAATCTCGATGTGTAACAGGAATACCAGCATACGCAGGGGCTGCAATTCCTGACGTAATCCCAGGGACAATTTCATATGGAATCCCTTCCTGCACCAATACCTCCGCTTCTTCGCCAACACGTCCGAACACACATGGATCTCCGCCCTTCAAACGTGTAACAGCCTTCCCCTCCAATGCCTTTTCGACAAGTAATTGATTGATTTTCTCCTGCACAACCTCGTGCTTTCCTGGCATCTTGCCGCAAAAAATCAACTCTGCATCCTTCTTTGCATACTGTAAAAGCTTTTCATTGCTTAGTCTGTCATATAAGATGACATCAGCTTTTTGAATACATTCCATCCCATACACTGTAATAAGCTTAGGATCGCCAGGTCCCGCTCCGACAAGATATACCGTACCTTTTTCCACTATATATCACCGCTCTTTATCTTTATTTTCGATTGGATACCCCTGCTGAATCAAATGTTGCCATCTCTTTAAGCATGAGAGATGCCGACTGCAGAATAGGAAACGCAACAGCAGCACCGCTGGCTTCTCCTAGGCGAAATCCTAAGTCTAAAATCGGCTTTTTTCCCAGCAAATGTACCGCTGTTTCATGTCCAATTTCAGCAGAACGATGTCCAATCACCATATAATCCACTGCATCCGGACACATTTCCTTTGCTAATAAAGCAGCTGTCGTACAAATAAAACCATCAATCAAAATCGGAACACGATGCGTTGCCGCCGCCAGTATCGCACCTGTGATAGCAGCAATTTCTAGTCCTCCAAGCTTCGCGAGTATATCGATTGGATCATTTCGGTCCGGCTTTCGCGCTTCAATTGCTCGTTGAATAACCTTCTGTTTATGGGCAATCGTCTCTTGACCAATGCCTGTCCCGCGACCAACCAGGTCGGCAACATCCTTTCCGCTTAGTACAGCCACAATCGCACTACTTGCCGTCGTGTTTCCAATCCCCATCTCCCCTAAAATGAGGCATTTAGCGCCACGATGAATCATCGCTTCTCCGCGTTCATACCCGATATGAAGTGCCTGCTTTGCTTCTTCACGTGCCATCGCATCTATTTCACAAAAATTCCCAGTTCCATATCGTACCTTTTTATGAACAATACCGTCAGCAGCTATATCTGCAGCAACTCCAACATCTACAACTTCAAGCATCGCACCGATTTGTCTGCTGAACACATTGATAGCCGCACCACCGTTTACAAAGTTCATTACCATCTGCGCAGTCACCTCTTGCGGAAAAGCAGAAACACCTTCTTTGACAACACCATGGTCTGCAGCAAATATAATAACTCCCGGAGGCGTAACAAGAGGGAAATCCTCGCCTGTTATTTCAGCAAGTTGCACCGCTAGTTCTTCTAATCTGCCAAGGCTTCCCTGGGGCTTTGTTAATGTGTCAATATAAGCCCTCGCACGGCAGCCCTTTTCCTTATCTACAGGTTGGATGTGAGCTGTAACGTTCATTGTACTTCTATCCCCCTTCTTTGAAATTCCTCCATTTTTTGTTCAATCACATCGATTTGAACATGGTTTCTGACATGTTCAGCCAATCGGTCAAACGCTTCTTCGCGCAGCCTATTAAACGAAACACGGTCATATATTAGCGATAGCCCTTTTTTCTCGCGAATACGGTTTAACAGCAGTTCACGAAATACATCATTATGAAATATGCCATGAAAATATGTACCTATTACTTGTTCATCAGGACTTTTACAGCCTTCCTTGCCATTTTTTGTTTGAATAAGAGCTTCAAACATATCATGGATTTCCGACTCTCCCATATGAATCTCATAGCCTGTTACACTTATATCTTTATTGAAAAGCTTCAAGGTACCTTCTGATAATACGGTTGTTTTTTCTTGCGTAATAGTTGTCGAAAGGGGCAGCAATCCCAGACCTTTTGTATATAATTCCGGTGATTCTACAGCAAACGGATCATGAATATGTTGTCCTAGCATTTGATACCCGCCGCAAATACCGAAGATTAGAGACTTTCTTCTATTATATAAGGATACTACCTTATCCGCGATGCCGCTCTCTTGCATAAACAAAAAGTCCTCGATTGTATTTTTGCTCCCTGGCAAAATGATAAGATCGGGTTCTCCTAGTTGATCTGCTCTTGTTACAAAGCGAACATCACAATCCGACTCTACAAAAAACGGGTCAATATCCGTGAAATTTGAGATTTTCGGATATTGAATGACTGCAATATCCAGCTCCTTATCAGTATTACGCAGCGCTGTATATTGATGTAAAATAACCGAATCCTCTGCATCTATATTTAAATGATGCAAATATGGAACAACACCAAGTACCGGCTTCCCTGTATATGCCTCAAACCACTTAAGTCCTGGCTCTAACAGACTCATATCTCCCCGGAATTTATTGATAATGACGCCGATGACACGGTCACGATCTTGCGGCTCAAGCAGTTGAAGTGTTCCTACTAAACTGGCAAAAACCCCTCCCTTTTCGATATCCCCAATTAACACAACAGGAGCGTTCGCCATGCGAGCAATGCGCATATTTACCATTTCTCTATCATTTAAATTGACTTCTGCAGGACTGCCTGCACCTTCAATCACTATTCTCTCGTAAGAATGAGAAAGAACTGACAGAGATTCCTGAATAAGCTGTAGTCCAGTTTCAAAAAATTCCGATCTATAACTAGTAGCTTTCATGTTTTTATAAGGCTTTCCATGTACAACAATCTGTGATTCATTATCACGGGTCGGTTTAATTAAAATCGGATTCATATACGTCGTTGCCATAATTCCAGCTGCTTCAGCCTGCACGCCCTGTGCTCTTCCAATTTCTTTTCCATCTACCGTTATATAGGAATTCAAGGCCATATTTTGTGATTTAAACGGAACGGTTTTAAATCCATCCTGATAAAAAATGCGGCAAAATGCTGTGACAATTGCACTTTTTCCCGCATCCGAATGCGTTCCTTGAAACATAACCGGAAGGGCTTTACTCATAGTTTATCTCCTTACATTGCCGAATCCAGCTTTCAACCATTTGCGGACAGGATCCGAAATGAAAATGCGTATATCCCGCAATTAGATTCTCCTTCATATACCCTTCCCTCTTCTTACCGCGCATTCCCTTTGTTTCATATGCATATGGAATCTCTCCTTTTGGCTGAAACACAGAGTAGTGAAACTCATGCCCTTTGGCACTCACACCTTGCTCAAGTAAAAAGTTTCCTTCTGCTCCTGTAATTTCACGATACCCGAGAGCAGCTAATTTATTTTGCATTTTCACACTTCCGGGAATTATACCGACCATTTCATGTTTTCTGCCGTTTGTTTCCTCAATGGCTTCTGTTAAAAACATAAAACCGCCGCATTCGGCTAAAGTGGGAACACCATTTTCGATCGCTATCCGTATCGACTGCTTCACTGCCTCTTGTCCTGCTAACTCCTCTGCAAACTCTTCTGGAAACCCACCCCCAATATACAAGCCATGTATATTGGAAGGAAGAACATCTCCCTTAAGCGGTGAAAATTCCACCAACTCTGCTCCACATGATTGCAAGAGTTCCAGATTTTCCTTATAGTAGAAATTAAAGGCTGCATCCTTTGCAATTGCAATACGTACGCTGTTGCTTTTGGTTCCCCCTCTTTGAAATTGCGAATGTGAAACAGACAACTGAGGTGCTTTCGCTAGTTCATATAGCTTTTCTATATCAATTGTTTCTAATACGAGATCTCCTAATCGTTGAAAAAATGAATCTAGTTCCCCGCGTTCGATCGATGGAACAAGTCCGAGATGCCGCTCTGGAATTGCAAGCTCTTCATCCCTTTTTAAATAACCGACAACTGGAATGCCGCATTCCTGCTCAATTGCTGCTTGTACCAGTCGAAAATGCCCCTCGCTGCCAACGCGATTTGCAATAACACCAACAATATTTGGTCCTTCTGCAAAGCATTGAAACCCCTTCACAATTGCAGCAGCACTGCGCGCCATACTGGCACAATTCACAACAAGGATAACCGGGCTTTTCGTAATCATGCTAATTTCCGCTGTTGTTCCCGCATTGCTCGTTGGGCTTTTTCCATCAAAAAACCCCATTACTCCCTCAATAATAGAAACATCTGCTCCTTCACTGCCTCTTTGTACAATTTCTTGTACCATTTCATGTGATAACATCCAACTATCCACATTCCGGGACGGCCTTCCAGTCACAGCGGTATGGTAGGTAGGATCAATATAGTCTGGTCCACATTTAAATCCTTGTACTGTGAAACCCTTTTTTTGAAATGCTGCCATAAGCCCGATTGTAAGCGTCGTTTTTCCGACGCCGCTCCCAGTTCCTGCAATTACAAGTCTGCGATGTTCCATACGCTCTCTCCTCCCTCCGCTTAATGTGGCACTACTGCAACAGAAATCGTAACATTTCCTGATTTCTTCTTCACAAGCTCAAGCTTTTCCGCTCCGCTATATAAAAGAGCAGCCGGCTCACTAACACCATACGCCCCTGTATATTGAAACACTGTTTGTGAGGGCTGCTGCATTGGAACAGCATTTAATTGTTCAGGAGAGTAGTAGATAAACTCCCAGCCGTATTTCTTTACAACGGCCAGCAGCCCCTGCTCATCCTTCTTCAAATCGATCGTACAAATAGCTTTTACGCTTTTCATAGAAAAATGTAGTTCGTCTAGCGTTGTCTGAATGACTTCCTCAATTTCCTCCGATGATGTACCGCGATTACAACCCATTCCGAGGACAATGACCTTTGGTCGATATAATACGCCATTATGTAAAATTTGAGATTCTTCGTTTGATAGATTTCGATGTGTGACAACCAGTGCAGCAGCTGGAGCTGGAGCTTGAGCAAGCGCCTCATCAATTGAGGAATACGTGCGAATATGTGTTGGCAAAGATCTATCATACTGCCACCATGACTTCTCACCTGATTCCTGCACAACAGCAACAGCTTCCTCATTGACAACCGCAGCACTAACAGGAGTCAGTTTTTCAGCTGATTCCCACGTCCAGCCAAATCGTTTCCCAAATAAATCAACCGCAATCGTTTGCTGTACATCAGAGGCTGTTGTTACAACAGGACGCGCTCCTAATATAGCTGCAACTTCCTTCGTCAACTCATTTGCTCCACCTATATGTCCGGACAATACGCTAATCACGTGCTCAGCTTTATCATCAATCACCACTACAGCAGGGTCTGTTTTTTTATCTTGCAGGAGAGGTGCAATCATCCGAACAACTGCGCCAAGGGAAATAATAATAATAAGTCCCTTATAGGATTTGAATAGAGATGGCAGCAACAATCGCACACTTCCAGTGAACAGTTGAATCCCCTTCTCCTGTTCATCACCTTGCTCAAACTTGCTCATATAATACAAATCCGCATTTTGGAAAGAACGTTCGAGCTCTCTTGCAACTTGTACCCCATGTTTTGTAATAGCAACAATCGCATAGTCACCGCGCTGCTGAACGTCAGACAGCTGTCCTTCCTGCAAAGTGATAATCACCCCTTCACCCCCCGGCGGAATCCGTGTGTAAATGTTTGATCATACAGTTTAGAACGGTAGTTTTTATCATGAATATTTTCATCAAGCGCCCAGCCAGCTAGAATCATCGCTTGCTTACGAATACCGTTTTGACGCATTGCTTCATCTAAATTCTCAATTGTCGTACGAACAATTTTTTGATCAGGCCATGTTGCCTTATAGACAACCGCAACAGGTGTACTTGGAGCCCAGCCCGCATCTATTAGCTCTTTTACGACCTTTTTTGTTAAGGTAGCACTTAGGAAAAGAGCAATCGTACAATGGTGCTTTGCCAAATCCTTTAACTTCTCAAATTCTGGAACCGGTGTGCGTCCCTCAGCTCTTGTCAAAATAACCGTTTGCGTTAAATCTGGAATCGTCAGCTCTGCCTGTGCCGCTGCCGCTGCCGCAAATACAGAGCTTACGCCTGGTACAATTTCAACCTCAATACCCTGCTGTTTTAATAAAACCATTTGCTCCATAATAGCTCCATACACAGCTGGATCTCCTGTATGTACACGTACAACTTTCTTCCCTTGGCGAATTCGATCGACCATAATGTCTACCATCTCTTCTAAATGCATCCCGGCAGTTTTTAATATCTCTGCGCTTTCCTTTGATTTTTGAATTAATGCTTCGCTCACAAGGGAATCTGCATACAAAACAACGTCTGCGTCTTCTAGCAGCTTTAATCCTTTTACGGTAATTAAATCCGGATCTCCGGGACCAGCGCCAATAATATAAAGCTTCATTTTCTCACCACCATTAATGTTAAATATTCTAACTCTGCTCCTTGCAACTCATCTGCTTTCCAAATAATTTCTTCATCTGATGTGACCTTTGTTACAACGGATGCTTTTGACAGCAAGTTTAGCTCCTTGAGCACAGCAAGCATTAAGTCGATGACCTTTGCAACCTTAATAAAAATCACACAATCATGCTCCTCAATCGCTCGCTTCATCGCATCGTAGTCATCACGAGCTGGAATAATAGCGACATGATCATCGCCGTCCGCCAGTGGCAGTCCGAGCCTAGAAGCCGCCCCGTTCATGGATGAAATTCCTGGCACAACCTCAATGGCTGCTGCTGGATGACGCTCCTGCATGAGACGCATCATATGAATGAAAGTACTATATAAAAGAGGATCTCCTTCTGTCACAAATGCAACATCCTTCCCCTCTTGCAACCTTTCC
This sequence comes from Bacillus sp. OTU530, assembly GCF_038440375.1. Lineage (NCBI taxonomy): Bacteria > Bacillati > Bacillota > Bacilli > Caryophanales > Bacillaceae > Bacillus > Bacillus sp. OTU530. The sequence goes on along the minus strand of NZ_JASATP010000020.1, from coordinate 87,650 downwards.
CAAACACTCTCAACCGTTTCGCTCCATTTTCGTTCCAAGATGACAGGATCCTTTGTCATCGGAAACACAAGCCCGAGCATTTCCTTCTCTCCTGGCTGTACGTATACATCAATAATTTTTTGAGCGTAGCTTTTACTTCCTTTTTGCTTTTTTGGATATGCAATGACATGGGATTCCTTTAATTTCCGAAATGCCTTTACTGTTAATAATTCTGGATCTCCCGGACCAACACCGAGACCATATAATGTACCGAGCATAGTTATTCTCCTTCTTTATGCTTTGCAGCAATAATATAAATGGGATTGAGCGCATCAAAGCGCGTTAGATTCAAAATTGGCTTACTTCTTGAAACTTGCGCAAGTGTAATATCTGTTTGAAACCCGAGCTTTTTAAAAATTGCTGCTGCCTCCGCTAAATTTTCAATCGTTACTGCATTTAAAACAATCGTTCCATTCACTCTTAGCCGACTGCAGCAAATAGAGAGAATATCCTCCATCCCTCCTGCCGTACCGCCAATGAAAACTGCATCAGGATCTGGAAATTCCTCGAGCCGCTCCGGCGCTTTACCATGAACGGCTATAAAATCCGTGCGAAATTTCTTCATATTTGCTAAGCAATTTTCTAAATCCGCTTCATTTTTTTCAATGGCAAATATCTGGCCTTCACAGGCAATTTTTGCTGCTTCAATCGCCATAGATCCAGTACATGTACCAATATCCCAAACAATGCTGTTTTCCTTTAATCGCATTGCACTCAAGCTCAAAGTCCGAATTTCTTTCTTTGTAATTAAGCCCTTATCCGGTTTCCGCTGAGCAAATTCTTCATCCTCAATGCCAATTGACCATGATGGGCCCTCTGCTGTTTTTTTCAATATGACAACATTCAATGGAGAAAACTCTTCCTTCTCCATTTCTTCAAGAGAAAACCAACGGCACCGCTCCTGCTCCCCGCCAAGATTTTCTCCAACAAATGCCTTATATTCTGTCATTCCAAATGACAACAAATATGATGCAATCCGATTTGGAGAATGTTCTGCATCAGTTAAGAGCGCAATTTTCTCTTTGCCATCAATTTTTTGCGCCAACCCTTTCATGCTTCTTCCGTGTACACTCGTTACATACGCATCGTGCCACCGTTCTCCTATTTTCGCAAATGCAAGTTGAATAGAGCTTACATACGGATATACCTCAATCTCCAACTCTCGCGCTAAATAACTGCCAATGCCATAGAATAGAGGATCTCCTGATGCTAATACGACAGCTTCTCTCTTTTCCTCCTTCAAACGCTCAACAAGAGCGGAAAGCTTTCCCTCGATTACAACCTTTTCTCCTTCGTAATCCGGAAAAAACGCAAGTTGGCGTTTTCCTCCTACTAGCACTTCGCTCTCCTGAATCCATGTTTCATACATCGGCAGCAAACTTTGAATTCCATCGTCACCGATTCCAATCAATTTCAATCCCATCTGCTCTGCACCGCCTTTCCTAAAAATTCCCCCTTCATTGTATATAAAGAGGTATCTACTTCTGCGCCTCCGCCTATTTCCTCTAAAGCTGCATGACAGCAATACGTACAAAGCGTTTCGAAAAACTTCAGGTTTCCTTGCGCTTGCATCATTTCTCCAACATGTGAAGCAGTGTTCGCTTGCCGAACATTCTCTATTAATTCGTCAGAAGCGCCTGACTCCCTCACCATCTGGGCTAAAAACGAAAAATCAACAGGCGCACTTTTCGAATGTACCATCATAATGCCTTGTGCAACCTTTGAAAACTTCCCCATCATTCCGACCATGGAAATCTTCTTCACACCCTGCTTTTTACATTGCTTTAACGTAAATCCTATGAAATCTCCCATCTCAATAAACGCTTCCTCTGGTAAAGAAGGAAATTGCTTCATCGCACACTTTTCACTTCTTCCGCCGGTTGTAATCACAACATGCTCACAGCCACTCGCCCGTGCTACGCGAATAGCCTGCACAATGCTTGCCTTATAAGCAGCTGTAGAGAAGGGAACAACAATGCCGCGTGTTCCTAAAATAGAAATACCGCCAAGTATGCCAAGGCGTCCATTTAATGTTTTTTTTGCGATTTCTTCGCCATCTGGCACAGAAATGATAATTTGTATTCCTTTGTCCACATGATAATGCCGTAACACTTCTTCTGCCGCTTCATGTATCATTTGACGCGGCACGGGATTAATGGCCGCTTCCCCAACAGCAACAGGAAGCCCCTCCTTCGTGACGCGCCCGACACCAATTCCACCATCTAGCACAATACCGCTTTGCTCCTGCCATGTAACAGTTGCAAGAATGGCGGCTCCGTGCGTAGCATCCGGATCATCACCGCCATCCTTTATCACTTTTGCCGTTACAGAGCCGCCAGTGGTATCACAGCTTTCAATCGAAAAGGTTGCAAACCTGCCAACAGGTAAATAAATGGTAGACTCTGTTTGTATTTCTCCAGTAATTAGCGCAGTCAGCGCAGCCTTTGTGGCAGCAGTAGCACATGCACCTGTCGTATACCCTTCCCTCAGCTTGGTTTCCTTTTCCATTTGTTACACCCGATCTGCAAGAATAGAAATCGCATTTAACGCTGCAACTGTAACGGTACTGCCGCCCTTCCTTCCGATATTGGTGATAAACGGAACGTCGAGCTTGGCTAGTTCCTCCTTAGACTCGGCAGCTGATACAAACCCTACAGGCATTCCAATGATTAATCCAGGCTTTGCTTCCCCTTCCTTAATCAAACGGATTAATTCTAACAATGCAGTCGGTGCATTTCCAATTGCATAAATGCCGCCATCAGCTTCTTTAATTGCTTTTCGCATAGAAATAATCGCACGTGTTGTATTTAAGCGCTTTGCTTCCTTCATAACATCTGGATCAGAAATATAAACCTTAATTTCTCCACCATATTTCTCAATTCTTGTTTTATTTGCACCGCTTTGAATCATTTGCACATCTGCTACAACCTTTTTTCCGCTCCGAATCGCCTGTATACCTGCTTCAATCGCCTTTGGATGAAATAGCATGCTTTTCCCTAATTCAAAATCAGCGGAAGCGTGAATAACACGCTGCGCAACACGATATTGCTCAGGCGTAAAGGGATGTTCTCCAATTTCCTCATCAATCATTTGAAAGCTTTTTTCTTCAATTTGCTCCGGCTGTACAGTAAGAGGCTTAAATTCTGTTAAAAAATCCATCTATCCTCACTCCTTCTTTTATTCTCATAGGCTAGCTTTTTGTAAAGCTTGTATAACATCTGAAAACTCAGAATACACCGTTCCGTAATCAATTACTGGACGTCCAATTAAAATAATATCGATTCCCAGTTCCTTTGCTGCTTCCACCTTTTCGTCAACCGAACCAACACGTCCACTTTCCTTCGTAACCATAACGGTTACGCCATATTGCCTATAAAGTGCCTTATCAAATTCCTTCGTAAACGGTCCTTGAATGGCAACAATATTCTTTTGAGGAAGTCCGAGCCGTTCACATTTTTCCATATTGTCAACACGTGGAAGCATACGGGCAATCAATCTCGTATCCGGCACTTCTAGCAATCTCTTCGTAAAAATATCAAGTGTCTTGCTGCCGGTTGTTAGCATAATAACGCCTTTTTTCTTTGCTGCTACTTCAGCTGCCTCCTCGTAGCTATCTACGACCGTCATGTTTTCGTATGCGAATGTTTGAGAATCACGTTCGTAACGGATATAAGGCACTCCGCACTGCTTTGCGGCATCTATTGCATTTTTAGAAGCTTCTTCCGCAAATGGATGACTTGCATCTACCACAACAGAAAATTCATTTTCACAAATAAAGCTTGCCATTTCTTCGCTAGTTAAACGTCCCGTACGTACATTCAATCCTGAGTTACGTAGCTCCAAGGCTGCATTTTCCGTTACCACTGTCGCAAGGACATCGTAACCAGTCTGCTGAATTTCTAAAGCAAGCGCACGGGCATCACTTGTTCCTGCTAGCAAAAATATCTTCATCGCACTCCCGCCTTTTCATCCGCATCATGATGGTGGTCGTGGTCATGGTCATGATGATGGTGATGATCGTGATGGTGATGATCGTGATCATGATCATGATGATGGTGATGTATATGCTCCATCACGCCAAGACGATATTGACATGTATCACAATTCATTTTCACTTCATCCTGCAGCGCCTCTTCTGCACGATCTTTTAAAATCGTTTGCAATCTAGAATGGAAGCCAAAATATCCAGCTAATTGAAATTCAACCTCTGGGTATTCGAGGCGGAATTGCTCTGTCATCTCTTCTAAACGCTTGATTAAAACGCCTGTAAATAGAAAATAAGGAAGAATAATAATTTTCTTTGCTCCAAGCTTGATACAGCGCGATACTCCCTCATCTGTAAGAGGGCTTGTAACACCAATAAAGGCTGGCTCTACTAATTTATAATTCGTCTTTTCCCATAGCAATCTTGCGATCTTATACAATTCACTGTTTGCATCCGGATCGCTGCCGCCTCGACCAAGAAGCATAACAGCCGTATCCTCTGGCGCTTCTTCTATATTCTCTCCAATTTCCTGCAGCCTTGTTTTTAAAATTTCAAACGTTTCCTCATGAATTCCGATCGGTCTGCCGTACGTAAATCGAATATTTGGATACTTCTTCTTTGCTTCATCAATTGCTGCTGGAATATGAATTTTCGAATGTCCCGCCGGAAGCAGCATAATTGGAATCAGAATCACATGCTCCGCGCCCTTCTCTACACATGTATCAATTCCTTGACTCATTGTTGGTCGCTCAAATTCTAAAAAGCATGTTTCAATTAATAATGAATTGTCTAGGCTGGAGCTCATATTTTCAATAAACTGCCTTACCTGTTTATTTCCTTCCGGGTCTCTGCTGCCATGTCCGACAAATAAAACTGCTTGCATCTTATTTCCTCCTATATAGAAAAGATTTTGTTTCTGTTAATCCCCACATGCAGCCGGCTCTATCTGTAGCTTTGGCGTGACATCCTCATGTTGAAATCCTTGCAGGGTTTTTTTGCGCTTAAAGAATTTAAAGAAACGCTCATTTGGGTACCCTGTCTCTTTATATTCATGAACAATAGTTTCTACTACATCTACAAGCTGATCCATTGGAATCCCCTCTGCAACTAATTGACCAGGATGTGCATTTCGTCCGATCGTTTTTCCGCCTAAAAATAAGTCAAACGCTCCTTTACGATACACAATTCCAATATCCTCCTGCACTGCTCCGTAGCACGCCATCGCACAACCATTAAAACCAATTTTCAGTTCCTTTGGCAGCTCCATACTACCTAAGCTCTCTTGGAGCGCTTCAGCGTACGGAATGGAATCCTTCTTCTCCCCATCACAAAAATCACACGCCTTCACTGTTGCTACTTCACCAATTGGAGACAGCACCAAACCTCTAGCAGTAAGCTTTTCTACTAAATTCTGCGGGTTATCGGTTGGAACCTGGAGCTTTACATAGTGATCAGGCGTATATGTAATGGTACCTTTCTCCCCCGCAGCTTCGGCAATTGCCATCATTTGTGCTGGGGTAAATGTTTTATTAGCAACCCCTGGGCTGACTGCAACCTCAAAAATAGAAAGAACCGCTTGTGTAAGGATAGATTTTTCATTTTTATATTCTCCACCCGTAACAGCCAGAAGTGCCTGCTCAGCTATGTCCCTTGATGAAACTGCCTGCGGTTTTTGCTCCTGCTTGATCGCGATTGTTTGTTCCAACGCCCATGGCTCCGCTTCTCTTTGTAAACGTTGATGCGGTTTTAAAGGCTGCTCTGTTTTTCCTAGCGTATATTTCCTTTGGTATCCGCGCGGTGTAATCATCAAATCTTCATATAAAAACGTGGAAGAGTTCCCAATTACAACAGTTGTAAGCATCCCAATATCATGCTCTAGCATGTCCTGTAAATTTGTAATCGTAACCTCTTGACGGTCGCGATACGCACTTTTCACTAATCCAACAGGAGTTTGTGGAGAACGATGCTGAAGTAAAATTCTTTGCGCTTCTACAATTTGCCTCGTTCTTCTTCCGCTTTTCGGATTGTAGAGTGCAACTACAAAATCTGCTGCAGCTGCAGCCTCAATTCGTTTTTCAATTATGCTCCACGGTGTTAAGTGGTCACTTAAGCTAATGGTACATGCATCATGCATCACAGGAGCGCCTAATAAAGAAGCGCAAGAATTAATAGCAGAAATCCCCGGTACAACTTCAACCTCGACGCCTGTTTCCCTTTTCCATCCCTGTTCAATTAACACCTCATACACAAGACCTGCCATTCCGTATACACCGGAATCACCGCTTGAGATAACAGCAACCTTCTTGCCTTGCTCAGCTAGCTTCACCGCTTCTTGAGCACGACTTACTTCTTCTGTCATACCAGTACTGACAATTTGTTGTCCTGTTAATAACCCTGCAATCAAGTCCACATAGGTTTTGTAGCCGATAATAACATCACTTTCCTGTAGTGCCTCTCTTGCCCGTTCGGTAATATGTTCAAAGCTTCCTGGACCAAAGCCAATTACAAGTAATTTTCCTTTCATCATTAAGCGCCTCCCTCCGGCATTTCAGTAACATAAACATCCTCAAACCCTAAGACCATACACCCCTGTGATAGAATCCATTACAGGACAAAGTCTAGCCTTTATAGGTCTCCACAAAAGTCCAAACATGATAAATATGGCGGAAATAAAAGTTCCAATCTCAGTCGCCTGATCCCTATCCATGCCATATCGGATCGCTATCAAAATCGCTAATATAGCAAATTCCATTTAGATCTTCTCCTTTACAGGTTTTGATACTCCAACAATACAGTCTGTTTGCTCTGGTGCCACAAAACCAGCATCGTTATACTCATATATAATCGCATCTTCTATAACCTGTCCTCCAGCCAAATGCTGCCTTACAATTTCCGTCCCCAGCTCTGGCGTAACAGCCTGATACCAAGTCCCTTCTGGATATACAATCAGCACACAAGCATCCTTGCAGCGCCCATTACAGCGTGTTCTCGTTGTATGTACAACCGTATCTAAATCCAAACCGGCAATCTCGTCACGAACTGCATTTGTAACTTCCTCCCCGCCCTTTCTCATACAACTGCTTCCATTACAAATCAGCACATGATGCTTTGTTCCCCGTAAGTTCCAAGTTGTCATCTTAACGCCTCCTCTTATCCTAATAAAATAAAAAAGCACCTCTATCAGATAGGGGTGCAGAATATGCGCATAAGAAAAAATGCTGCGATATTGCACTTCCCCTATAAGCCCGTAGGTTTCGTGAAACAAATCATGCTAGGCAGGTCTCCTGACTTCAGATCTTTGCTTTTTTGCGCCTTCCCAATCAAACTCAGTGACATAATATGCAAAAAAACTCCCCTATACAGTGGCGGGTACCGTGACGGATTTTAACCGTGCTTCCCTTTTAAACACAACACATGCTGTGCACCTAACTCGAGTCATATATAATTTTTCTTTCCATCCCAAAATACAATTTTAGGAAAACAATTCGAACGATAAGAACTAGGAGCTAACAAAATGCAAAAAATCCGCCCAATGGAATTTGAGCGGATGAAGTGGACACAAAAAGGCAAATAGAGACCAGTCCCTTGCATCGTCGCTTCCCATTCTCCATCCCCGAAGAAATTGAAACTTTATAAGATAAGACAGGTCTCCTGACTTGTGTATCACTCTACTTTGAACCTTCCCATATAAGCCCCTCTTTTACAGAAGCATTCTTATATAGTGGTCTGCTCATTTCGTCCACACTTACAGTTGCGGGGACAGCTTCGGACTCTCACCGAATTCCCTTTTAAGCCTTCTGGCATCTTATCCTATTGAGTTATAACAAAATATGTAATTTTCTAACATTTTATGATTTAATAATTCCTATCATAGATTAAATATGTCAAGTTTTCAAGAAATAATTTAAAAAGTTTTCAAAATTACCGACTCGGACTCACTTCTCATCCAATATTTCCAAGAAATGTGCAAGAATTCTAGCCGTTAACCCCCAAATTACACGATCCTCGTAGTAATAAAAATATTCATCCAGACCTCGCACCTGCCAGTTATAATTTTTACCACCGACAATTGAATCAAAAGGAAAACTCTCCTCAGGCTCTATTTTAAAATGAAGCTTATAAATTTCGGGTTGGATATTCCGTAAATCGTCTAAAGGAACTGTAAAAATCTCTTCAACCTCTGAAGGATTAGGCTGCATTTGTTCTATGTTCTCAAGGAACCCTATATACGGATAAATGATGGTCCCAAAAGGAGAAACCATATAATTTAAAGGAAATACATTTGTAATACTTGCCAAGGATATCCCAAGTTCCTCCGATGTTTCCCGTATTGCCGTATATTCCGCATCCCGGTCGGTTTGATCTATTTTCCCGCCAGGAAAACAAATTTCCCCAGGCTGCCTTCGTAATTGGAGAGACCTCACTTCAAATAGAATGTGAATTTCATTTTCTTTTTTGATGAGCGGTAAGAGAACCGCAAACTTTGAAAAATCTTCATTCCCTAAAATATCAGGAACACGGTTTTGCAACTTTTTTGCTACTCTTTCTATTTCCATCATCTCACCCCGTATTCTGTTTAATTGCTCAACATTGGGATTATCGCCATTTTTACCTTCTTGGATAAACTAAAGACTCTGCCAAAATCTTGAGTAAAATAAAAAGCCAAGCTGTAATGAAGAAATAGCTTAGCCTTTTATCAAATATTAGTCAGGTAACGTATATAGCAAGCGCTCTCCACTTTTCATCTTCATTCCGCATAGTGGACAATCGGGATGATCACCAAAGGAAAAATTTTTTCTCATCCATCCTATGCAATCGTCTGATTCACATTCCCACACAGCAACAGGTACTTGCTCCCGTTCCTGTTGAAAAGCCTCTTTCTTTTTACCCCAGTTCATAGTTTGCTGCCTCCTTTAAGAGATGTAGTAGACTATTGCTCGATCCTGCAGGAAGCAGGAACAAAAAAGGCTGCTAACGTTACCTGTTAACAGCCTTTTTTGGATGTCAATTATAGCTTTACAACATTTTTTGCCTGCGGTCCACGATTGCCTTGCTCAATTTCAAAGCTTACTTCTTGACCTTCTTCAAGCGTTTTAAAGCCTTCACCTTGAATAGCAGAGAAATGTACAAATACATCGTTTCCGTCCGGCACTTCAATAAATCCAAAACCCTTCTCGCCATTAAACCATTTTACTTTACCTGTTGCTTGCATTATATTGTTCCTCCTTGACAGATAAATATAATATGCTGTTCTTATTTTTCCCAGAAAAAAATAAAGAATTCACACATTATAAAACATCATAGGTAGTGCATATCCCCCTTCGACGCTTGATAATATGTGAATTGGAATAAAAGTAAATCGTACGTATGTATTTACATTATATACCAAATGATATACATCTGCAAGATAAACTAACGGATCCATCATATAATAAAAACCCTTTCACACGATAGGAAAGGGTTTTTATTATATGATTCATACTGGCTAGGAAGACAAAATAAAAATGGAGCCTAGCGGGATCGAACCGCTGACCTCCTGCGTGCAAAGCAGGCGCTCTCCCAGCTGAGCTAAGGCCCCGTTATCTACAGTACTATTTGAAATTTTAACCGAAAGTAAATATATTTCAAGACTGTATGATAAAAAGCGGAAGACGGGATTCGAACCCGCGACCCCAACCTTGGCAAGGTTGTATTCTACCACTGAACTACTTCCGCGTATTGGATGCGGTCGGCGAGACTCGAACTCGCACGGGCTATGCCCGCCACCCCCTCAAGATGGTGCGTCTACCTATTCCGCCACGACCGCATGATAGTATCTACCAATGCAATTAGCTCCCTAATTGCATCTTTCACTTAAAAACTCTACTCTCGACACTTGTATATTTTATCTAAAATATTATTCAACGTCAATATAATTTGGATAAAACGAGGAGATTTCACTCCTCATTTTACCTCGTGTTCATATGAGAATTAGATTGCTCATTCTGTTCGTTCTTTAATTTTTGCTGTTCATTCTTGTGCATTTGGTCATCATTTTGTCTTGTAGAACGGATATTCTGATTTTCCAATATATCATTTGGAACTTGCGGCATTACACGCCCAACAATCGCTGCCAGCTCCTCCATTACGCCTGCTGGCCTGCCACTTTGAAGCTGTCTTCTCATCTCCTGTAATCTTTCATACAGATCGGGATCTGCTACAACAACTGCTTTTGCTCCGTTTGGATCATGCTGCAGGCTTTCCGCTACCGAATACTTGATTGTTTCTACTCTTGAACGATCTAAGTTTGCATCTACATCAATACCTACCACTGCATATGGACCGATAACAATAGCTGTTGCATCTTTCACACTCGGTATGCTTGCAGCTAAACTGCTCAAATGCTTAGCCACCTTTTCATTTGAGCGGTAATTCTCTTTACGAGCTGCCGTATTTTGTACAGAAACCTGCGTTTTCTCCTTATCATTACTGGCGCGATAATCAGCTTTTACACAGCCTGTCAAAAAGAAAAGCAACATACATAGATAGACAATGCTCCGCATGCTCTTCATCTCCTTCTCACTCATACACTGGCTCCACGTTTTGCAATTTCTTTACCTTTTCCTCAATACCGCTTTGTGCATTAATAAAAATTTGATACGTATCTTTACCATAGACACCTAAAAACTCATAGCATAACACCTCTTTCTTAAGATTGCTCACGATGATTGCCTGCCGTTCCTCCATCACCTTCACATTTTTGCTAATGCGTTTTCTTGCCTCTTCTACAGTTATAGCTGGTTTTGCAATAGTACGTTTCTTATAGGACGATAAATAATCCTTTGCGGAAAAACCGACAATCCCCCCATCATCAAGGGCAACCTTCATTTGAATGGATTCTGGATAAATCCGAACCCCATTGATGTTTGTCACATATGTAAACATTCCAATAGAGTCATACTGTGCACTATCATATAGCTCCATATTTTCAAACTTATGTTCCTTTAAAAACTGAAGACCTTTTGCCCCCGCATCATTGAGGCTGATTTTTTGCCCCTGAATCTGCCTATTGTTCATAACCCAAATTGGATATCCTCCTTTTTTGGTAATATCCATGTATGTTATGCTGTTCGTTTTTGGCTGCTGGATAGAGACGCTATAAAAGCGATTATTTGCCCCTTTCCCGCTTTGCTCGACAGACATTTGTTCCGTTCCCTTAAGCCCAAGAAATTCCTTGGCAATTTTCTTGGCATCCTCTTTGGAAATCTCTCTGCCCTCTAAACGAGAGAATCCTTTCTCGTCCTTTTCCATACTTGTAGCCGTTGGGCTGAAATCTGTTTCAGCGTAAGACGCTACATTTTTTTCCACCGTTTTTAAACCATCGATAATAGTATTATCAAGCGGCTTCTTATCCGCAGCAAGTGCAAGCTCTACATCCATCCATCGTAAATTATTCTTTAATACAAGACGCTGGACACCGCGCAACTCGTTTTGGATGTCTCCCGCCCTTTTATACATCTGCTCAAGTAATGTATACTCTTTTTCATTAAGCGGTTCTTTCTCCAAATCACGAATAGCTGTTTGATAACTAAAATCACCAATTTGCGCTAAAAAATCCTCTGTTTTATTGAATGGCAGCAATGTAAGCGGCAGCTGACCAACATCATTATGAGCATTTGAAGTGAGCCGCCATACTTCTGCAAGAGCGGGAGAAAGTGACGTACGCGTGCTCATAGCAAGAGTAGCACCGATTTTGTCATGTAACAAATCAATTTCATATGTCAAATCATTAAACGCTCGCTGGTAGTTATTCTCGGCACGAATCAGTACAGCATTTTTTTCTTGATGCTCTCGATACCCCCAATAAGCAGTACTAATAGCACCGATTGATAAAATCGTAATAAGTAATGCTCTGAACATTTTATCCCCTCCATCCTATCGGCAAAAGATATGTTTGCCAATCTTTTTAATCTGAGGACGCCCCCAAATCCACTTACTTGTTGCGGTCTCCGGATTAAAATAATATACTGCTCCGTCAGTTGGATCCCATCCATTAATCGCATCCAGTACCGCTTTTTTTGCATTTTCATTCGGTGTTAACCAAATTTGTCCATCAGCCACCGCTGTAAAGGCAAGCGGTTCAAAAATGACGCCATAAACTGTATTCGGGAAGGATGGACTGCTCACCCGGTTCAAAATGACTGCGGCTACCGCGACCTGTCCGATATACGGTTCACCGCGCGACTCCCCATATACTGCGTTTGCAAGCCATTGAATATCATTTTGTGAGAATCCACTCGGCACATTAGAAGCAGTCGTCTTCACTGGCTGATTATTGGCACTTTGAGATTGACTTGCATTACCATTTGCTTGCCCTCCACTGCTTTTTACCTGCTGCTCCAGAGGCTTCCCGCCGTAATGCGTAAATTCATTTCCTTTCTGTATTTGTTCTTTTACAAATTGCTCATTATACTTGGATGCGTTTGTCAGCTTTTGCTTTGTTGTTGCTCCTGCCATCCCATCAACAGGTAACCCAAATTTCGATTGAAAATTGCGAACGGCCCAATACGTATTCCAGCCAAATGCACCGTCAATCCTACCGCTGTAGAATCCGATATATTGCAGACGAGCCTGCAATTCAATCACATCATCCCCAACCGCACCTCTTTGAATCACTTGACTTGAGAAAGCCTTTGCTTCCTTTTCATGAACGCTGCTTACTAAAACAAAAGCAAGGAAAAACGAACATATAAGCTGCGGCTTGAAGAAAGCTTTAGCGAACATATAGAAACCTCCCTAGGAACATCAATGTTTTATAACTATTTTTTTGTAAAGAATGTTGTTTTATGTAAAGAATGAAGAAAAATCCATGAAAAGTATTTTTTATCACTTATTACAGTAAATGAAATTTTTAGAAAAGAAAACAAACAGCTAAGCACTATCTGTCTGTTTCTGTAAAGGTAATATATAGAACTTTTTCTGTTTGAAGCTCAAATTCAATCTCAATCAATACACCATATTCCCTCCCATTCTCTTGTAACCATAATTTAAATCTTTCCACTGCTACATTAGCAGTTTTTGTTTCACGTCCGATATGAAGATAATCAATGATGTTTGCCTTTGGATATCGTTCTTTTGTTTTTTGCATAGCCAGAAGTCCCCATTTTGCATAGGCTGGAATTTGTTGATTTTCATATAGCTCTGCAGCTTTGTCTAGATTAGGTAAGGTAAAAATAACAGTAAAACAGAGTATACAACATCTAACTATTTGTAACACATAGCATCGCTCCCTTTTTATTACCATTAATAAAGAAAACTCACCAATTTACGAAGACAGAAACATAGCTGCACTTACACTTTGTTGATAAAATTTCCTGCTGCGTTGAGTTTACGGTTCATCTGATCATTTCTTCACGGTAGGTATCATTTTCATTTCATAAAAGTTTAACCATTGAAAATGTCCCCTATTGTAATCTATATAAGTATGTATTTGTCAACTACAGTTAATGGTGAAAAACCGCGTTTGCTTTTAACTGGAGATTTATACTTTCCTACAGTGCAAAAAAGGGCCTATTGCTTGTTTGGCAAAAGGCCCCTGCATCCTAACTATAGGAGTAATTCTACTGTATCGCCAGACTTTAAGCCGGCAGCATTCGCTTCATCCGTATCAATATGCATATCTAGAGCATATGTATCCTTTACTCGAATCAATACCTGATTAAAAATAAGTCCCCTTTCTCCTAGGACCTTCACACTTACATATTGCCCATCTCTCACACCAAAGGCTGCTGCGTCATCAGTTGTCATATGAATATGACGCTCTGCTATAATGACACCGTGGTCAACATTCATTTCTCCCCTTGGGCCGATAATTGTAATGCCCGGTGTTCCTTCAATATTACCGGATGAACGGATTGGAGCCTTCACACCAAGAGCAAACGAATCCGTCTTTGAGATTTCAACCTGCGTCAAACTGCGAATCGGACCTAAAATACGGACGTGCTGAATTTCTGATTTTTGTGTACGGATCGTCACAGTTTCCTCTGCCGCGAACTCCCCAGGCTGCGATAGTTCCTTGAAAACCTTTAGTTCATAGCCTTCTCCAAATAACTGTTCTACATGCTCCTTTTTCAAATGAATATGGCGGTTTGATACTCCTATTGGAATGTGTTTCATACATTAGCCTCCTGCTATCTTGTTGTACATAGATAGTTTTCCCATTTTCTAAAAACCATGACAAAGAAACAAGCGATTTCACCGGACAGGCATTATATATAAGTAATATAAAAAAAAGGGAGAAATGAACATTGGACGTATCTATTCCAAGATCGACAGATTTAGTGCTTCTTACTTTTGAAAAAAATCCTTTAGATTCAAGCTCAGGCTTTACGATCACAGATGCACGTGTAATTGGAAGTACACAGCCTTGCTTCGGAGTAATTAAACCGGGAGGCTCACTTCGACAAGCGGTGAACTGTTTGCTGAAATATGGTTTTGAAGTGGAGTGTAAAGGAAGCTCTACTAGTGTAAGTGGATTTATCTTGCTTCAACGCTCTGATTCAACCGACGATTACTAAAAGATATACCCCAATTTTCAAGGAGCCCTTTGGTTCCTTTTTTATACAAAAAAGAACACTCCTGTTAACAGGAGTGTTGCAATGACTAAATATTATCGGTATACCCAACGTTGTATGTCATCTTCATGCCTTTTGGCATCCTGATAGCCTAATTCATACAAATCGACTAGCCTTTTCTCATTTCGCTCAATTCGACTGACAGGTAAGGTGACGCTCGGCTGAATGAGATAGCAGTTCCCTGCCGTCTGCTCAGAATTGAGAAACGATAGCGTTTTATTATATAACTCATACTGTTCGCCTAACAGGGAAGCCACCTGTGGATATTTTCGATACATCATCCGCACAAGAGAAGACAGCTTACTAGCTGGCTTTTGATAACCAGACGGTCTTGTCATAATGACAATATTTCTATGAAATCCATCCTGCTTTGCTTTTTGAAGCGGAATTGGATCTACAATCGCTCCATCAAGCAATTGTCTGCCATCGTATTCAACAGGAGGGGCAATAAAGGGAAGCGAGCTAGAAGCCCGAATAATAGTAAGCATATCAGCTCCATGCTCCTGTTTATTATAATATACTGCTTCCCCAGTCTCACAATCAGTCGTACCTACGATGAACTGTTCACTCTCACTTAAAAATGTCTTAAAGTCAAACGGAATGATTTTATTTGGAATTTCGTCAAATAAAAAATCCATGCCAAACAACTGTCGCTTCAGAAATAAATTGCGTAGCGACAAGTAACGAGGATCTTTTACAAGCCCGGTGTTGACCTTCTTATTCCTGCCTTGTTGTCTAGATAAATAGGAAGCTGCCATACAAGCGCCTGCGGAAACACCAACTACATATGGAAAAAAGAGATTTCGCTCCATAAAATATTCTAATACGCCTGCAGTATATAGTCCTCTCATTCCTCCGCCTTCTAAAACCAATCCTATGTCTTTCATAATAAACCCTCTTTGGCTGTATAATTCTTTTTTAGTGTACCGAAAGAAAGGAACAAAAACTAGTATTTTGAAGGATAAATAACCAAAAAAAAAAAGCTAATCATCTCTATATATAAGACGATTAGCTTTTTTATCTATATTTCTGACATTATGGTAAGTTAGAAGCTCCCATTAAATAACGATCTACTTCACGTGCAGCTTCACGGCCTTCATGAATAGCCCAAACGATTAAGCTTTGGCCTCTTCTTGCGTCTCCAGCAGCAAATACACCATCAACAGATGTCGTATATTTGCCATAAGCTGCTTTTACTTTGTTTCCGTTTTTCTCAACTGCAAATTGGTCAAGCACTTTTTGCTCTGTTCCTTCAAAACCGATTGCAATAAATACTAGCTGTGCTGGCCAAACTTTCTCAGTTCCAGGAATTTCTTTAAATACAACTTTTCCGTTCTCGTCTTTTGTTTTTTCCATTTGGATTGTGTGAAGTTCCTTCACGCGACCTTGCTCATCACCAACGATTTTTTTCGTTTGGATGCAATAGATGCGTGGGTCAGATCCGAACTTTGCTTCTGCTTCTTCATATGCATATTCCACAGTAAATGTTAACGGATATTCTGGCCACGGATTATCATAAGCACGATCCTCTGGAAGCTCTGGGTGCTTACCGAATTGTACTACGCTGCGGCAATTTTGTCTAAGTGCTGTCGCAACACAGTCAGCTCCTGTGTCACCGCCACCGATTACGATAACGTCTTTTCCTTCTGCATCAATGAACTGTCCATCTGCAAAATTGGAATCAAGCAAGCTTTTTGTAGCAAGCGTTAAATAATCCATTGCAAAATGAATTCCCTCAAACTCACGTCCCTCCATTACAAGGTCACGTTGCTTTTGTGCTCCTGTACAAAGGATAACGGAATCAAAATCTGCTTTTAATTGCTCAGCTGTAATATCTTTTCCGATTTCTGTATTTGTCACAAATTGAATGCCTTCTTCTGCAAGCAGTTTCACACGGCGTTCAATAACTTCTTTTTCTAATTTCATGCTTGGAATTCCATACATCAACAAGCCGCCAATTCGATCTGCACGCTCGAATACTGTAACAGAATGACCTGCTTGATTCAATTGGTCAGCAGCCGCAAGACCAGCCGGACCAGAACCAACGATTGCTATCTTTTTCCCTGTGCGGCTTTTTGGAATACGCGGCGTCATCCAGCCTTCTTCAAAGCCCTTATCGATAATAGCACGCTCAATGTTCTTAATTCCTACCGCTGGATCTGCAATTGATACTGTACATGATCCTTCACAAGGTGCAGGACATACACGTCCTGTAAACTCAGGGAAGTTATTTGTTTTCAGCAAACGATCCAACGCTTCTTTCCAGCGGCCGCGATACACAAGATCATTCCACTCTGGAATAAGGTTGTGTACCGGACATCCGGACGTTAATCCACGAATCTCCGTACCCATCTGGCAGAAAGGAGTCCCGCAATCCATACAGCGGGCTCCTTGTACTTTTAATGATTCGTCAGATAATCTGACAGAAAATTCTTTCCAGTCTTGAAGACGGGCAAGAGGATCACGTTCTTGTGCTTCTTCCCGTGCGTATTCTATAAATCCGGTTGCTTTTCCCATGACCGCTCCTCCTTACACCAAAACCGTTTTCTTTGTTTGTTTCGCAGTTTTCGTTTGACCGGTGTTAACTTCAAACGCTGCTTGGACTGCTTCTTCTTCGCTCATTCCTGTAGCCTTTAGTTCTTCGATTGTTTCAATTACACGTTTGTAATCGCTCGGAATGACCTTCACGAAGGAAGTCACCGCTTCGTTCCAATTTGCCAATACATATGCAGCCTTAGAACTTGCTGTATATTCGTAATGATTTACAATTAAATCTTTTAATTCTTTTACGTCTGCTTCGCTTACTACGTCCTCAAGAAGCACCATTTCTTTGTTGCAAGAAGCAATAAATGCTTCTTTGTCTTCTGTTAACACATATGCGATACCGCCAGACATACCCGCCGCGAAGTTTTTACCAACAGAACCAATGACTACAACACGTCCGCCTGTCATATATTCACAGCCATGGTCGCCGACACCTTCAACAACAACATTCACACCGCTGTTACGAACCGCGAAACGTTCCCCTGCTTTTCCGTTAATATAAGCCTCTCCGGATGTAGCACCATAAAATGCTACGTTACCTGCAATAACATTATCTTCCGCAGCAAAGCTTGCCTCTGCATGTGGACGAACGATAATTTTACCGCCAGACAAACCTTTTCCTACATAGTCATTTGCATCGCCTTCTAAATGAAGCGTAATCCCCTTCGGAACGAATGCACCAAAGCTTTGACCTGCAGAGCCTGTAAAGTTCAATGTAATCGTATCTTCTGATAGACCTTCTTCACCGTAGCGCTTCGTTACTTCGCTGCCAAGAATTGTTCCAGCAACACGGTTTGTATTGCCAATGGAGACAGAAATCTCAACAGGTTCCTTCTCGTTCAATGCTTTTTCAGCTAACGGAAGAATTTGAAGCATATCAAGCGATTGCTCTAACTTATGCTGTTGCGGATGCTTGAATGTACGTGATGCGCCTTCTGCAACTTCCGGTTGGTAAAGCATTGGAGATAGGTCTAAATGCTTCGCTTTCCAGTGGGAAGCAGCTCGCTCGCTTACTGTTAACACGTCTGTTCTTCCTACCATTTCATCAAGTGTTCTGAATCCAAGCTCAGCCATTAGCTCACGTACCTCTTCTGCAACAAACATCATGTAGTTCACTACATCATCAGGGTTTCCTGCAAACTTTTTACGAAGCTCTGGATTTTGCGTCGCTACGCCGACTGGACATGTATCCTTATGACATACACGCATCATAATACATCCTAATACAACTAGAGGAGCCGTTGCAAAGCCAAACTCTTCTGCTCCAAGAAGCGCTGCAAGTACTACGTCACGGCCTGTCATTAATTTTCCGTCTGTTTCCACAACTACACGATCACGTAATTCGTTGATCAATAATGTTTGATGTGTTTCTGCTAATCCAAGCTCCCATGGCATACCTGCGTGCTTAACACTTGTACGCGGAGAAGCACCTGTTCCGCCCTCAAAACCGCTGATTACAATAACATCAGCTACACCTTTTGCTACGCCGGCAGCAATTGTTCCAACACCTGCTTTTGATACAAGCTTTACGCTGATACGTGCTGCAGGGTTTGCGTTTTTCGCATCATGAATCAACTGCGCTAAGTCTTCAATTGAATAAATATCATGGTGAGGTGGAGGTGAAATTAAGCCTACACCTGGTGTTGCGCCACGAACATCAGCAATCCAAGGATATACTTTTTGTCCTGGAAGCTGTCCGCCTTCACCCGGTTTCGCACCTTGTGCCATCTTCAACTGAATTTCGTCTGCATTTACTAAATAGTGGCTTGTTACACCAAAACGACCAGAAGCAATTTGCTTGATTGCGCTGCGGCGGAAATCACCATTTGCATCAGGAGTATAACGAGCTGGATTTTCTCCACCCTCTCCACTGTTGCTGCGCGCACCAAGTCTGTTCATCGCAATTGCAAGAGCTTCATGAGACTCTTCACTTAGAGCACCATATGACATTGCTCCTGTTTTAAAGCGGCGTACAATAGATTCAGCCGATTCAACTTCTTCTAACGGAATTGCTTTTTGTCCTTCTTTGAATGTGAACAAGTTGCGTAAGAACGCCATTTGTTCTTCATTAGCTAATTCAGAATATTTCTTGAATAACTCATAATCACCTGTACGACATGCTTTTTGCAGCAAATGAATCGTTCCAGGATTGAAAGCATGGTGCTCCCCATTTTTACGCCATTGGAAATCGCTTCCTGCTTCTAATGTTTGTTCTTCATACACAGACTCTTGGAACGCTTTTTCATGACGCATAAACGTCTCTTTCTCAATTACATCTAGGTCAATACCATCGATTTGAGAAGCTGTTCCTTTGAAGTATTTATTAATTACAGATTTCCCAATACCAATTGCTTCAAAGATTTGCGCACCGCGATAGCTTTGTACAGTAGAAATACCCATTTTGGACATTACTTTTATAACGCCTTCTGTCGCAGCAACAAGGAAGCTCTTCTCTGCTTGTTCTTGGCTACCGGAAAGAACCTCGTCTTGAATTAAATGCTTGATTGTTTCAAATACTAGGTATGGATAAATTGCATCCACTCCATAGCCGATTAGCATCGCAAAATGGTGAACCTCTCTCGCTTCGCCCGTTTCAACAATTAAACTTACCTTTGTACGTGTACCTTTGTCTACTAAATAATGGTGTAATCCACTTACAGCAAGAAGTGATGGAATTGCTGCATTATCTTTGTCTAGACCACGGTCAGATAGTACAAGTAGGCTTGCACCAGATTCAATCGCTTCGTCCGCTGCAGCAAATAGGTTTTGCATCGCCTGTTCTAAATTACCTTGGAATAGAATAGATAGTGTAGCTGATTGGAATTCCGGATATGAGTTATTGCAGATACGTTCGAAATCTCCCTTAGATAAAATCGGGCTTTCTAAACGAATACGTCTCGCTACTTTTTCATCCGGATGCAATAAGTTACCCTCTGCTCCTAAGAACGTTAAAGATGCTGTTACTGCATGCTCACGAATCGCATCGATTGGCGGGTTCGTAACTTGCGCAAAGGATTGCTTGAAGTAATTGAACAATAATTGCGATTGATTGGACAATACAGCAAGCGGTGCATCATTACCCATGGAAATAATCGGATCTTTTCCTTCTTGGACCATAGGCACGATATTTTTCGTTACTTCTTCATACGTATAGCCAAAAGCAACTTGAAGTTTTAATAAGTCTAGGTCAGATGCTTTTTCTTTTTGTACTGCAGGCAATTGTTCAACCGTTACCATCTGTTCTTCTACCCACTGACGGTAAGGCTTTTCTGTTGCCATTTGCATCTTAATTTCTTCGTCAGAAATGATGCGGCCTTCTTCTAAGTCAACCAACAACATCTTGCCTGGGCTTAAACGATCTTTGTATGCTACGTTCTCTGGTTCTACATCGATAACGCCTACCTCAGAGGACAAGATGATATAATCGTCCTTCGTTACGTAGTAACGTGCCGGGCGAAGTCCGTTTCGGTCAAGAAGCGCACCGATTTGTTTTCCGTCTGTAAAGGAAATCGCAGTAGGACCATCCCATGGTTCCATTAAGCAGCTGTGGTACTCATAAAAGCCTTTTTTATCTTCATTCATTTGCTCATCATGAATCCAAGGCTCTGGAACCATCATCATTGCTGCTTGCACAGGCGTTCTGCCAGCTAGCACAAAAAATTCGAAGCTGTTATCCAGCATAGAGGAGTCGCTTCCGTTTGTATCGACTACAGGAACGACTTTGCTCAATTCTTCACCAAACACTTCTGAAACAAACTGTTTTTCTCTTGCCTTCATCCAGTTTACATTTCCACGAACTGTGTTAATTTCACCGTTATGGATTAGATAGCGGTTTGGATGCGCGCGCTCCCAGCTTGGGAATGTGTTTGTACTAAAACGAGAATGCACTAATGAGAATGCTGACTCAAAACGCTCATCCTGTAGGTCTAAATAGAAAGCACGAAGCTGTTCTGGTGTTAAAAGCCCTTTATAAACAATTGTACGACTTGAAAAGCTTGGGATATAAAGGCCAATTTCTTCATTGCTCGCAATGTTTTCAAGTTGTTTACGAATGATATAAAGCTTCCGCTCAAATGCTGCATCTACTACCCCATCACTTGCGCCAATGATTACTTGTTGGATGTATGGTTGGCTTTCTCTTCCTGCTTTACCGATTGCATTAGGGTTGACAGGAACCGTTCTCCATCCAAGCAAAGTTTGGCCTTCTGCCGTAATGATTTCTTGTAGTGTGTTTTGATAAAATTGACGCGCTGTTTCGTCCTGCGGGAAGAAAATCATCCCTACGCCGTAGCGTCCTTTTTCAGGGAAAGTAATATCAGCACATACTGCTTTTAAGTATTCATGAGGAATTTGCAGCATGATACCGGCACCGTCTCCAGTTTCCGGGTCGCTGCCTTGTCCGCCACGATGCTCCATTTGACAAAGCATGTGTAGTCCTTTTTCAACAATTTCATGTGTTGCTTTACCTTTTATATGAGCATACATACCGATTCCGCAAGCATCATGCTCGAAATCCGGATGATATAGTCCTTGTGGTTGGAAGTTTCTCTCCATTCCGATGTCCCCCTTCTCTACCGCTCTATTCTCTATTTATCGCACTGAATATCTACATTGTAATTTCCCTTATCGATATAAACAATATATAATTAAGATAATATTCATCTCATTTTGATATGAAAGGGGAACCAACATTGGAATTACGGCAATTAAAGTATTTTGTAGAGGTAGCAAAACGAGAGCATATATCCGAGGCTGCAGATGCGTTGCATATTGCACAATCCGCCGTAAGTCGACAAATTTCTAATTTAGAGGAGGAACTGGGGATCCCTCTACTTAAGAGGGAAGGCCGCAATATTAAGCTCACACCTGTTGGGAAGTTATTTGCGGAGCATGCAATAATCGCCTTACAAGCTATCGACAATGCTAAGCAGAAAATTGATGAGTACTTAGACCCGGAACGAGGAACAGTCCGAGTGGGGTTTCCTTCTAGCCTAGCTAGTCACATACTTCCTGAAGTCATTTCAGCCTTTAAAAAAGCATATCCAAATGTTAGCTTTCATTTGAGGCAGGGTTCGAACCATTTCCTCATGGATGCTATTAAACAAAGCGACATTGATTTAGCCTTTATCGGGCCGGCACCGACACGTGATCCTGATTTGCGCGTGGATGTTCTTTTCAAAGAGAAAATCGTTGCCCTGCTCCCAGATACACATCCTTTAGCAGCACAAACACATATCTCTCTTCGAATGCTTGCAAATGATTCCTTTATCTTTTTCCCAAACGGATTTATCCTCCGCAAGCTGGCAGTAGACGCTTGTTTGCAAGCAGGTTTCCATCCATCTGTTCCATTTGAGGGAGAAGATTTGGATGCCATTAAAGGCTTGGTTTCTGCGGGGATTGGTGTTACCCTGCTTCCTGAGGTTACGCTTTATGAGACGCTCCCGAAAAATACGGTAAGGATACAAATCCGCGATCCAGAGGTGACACGGAAGGTAGGTTTAATTTCTCCGCAGCACCGAGAGCTTGCCCCTTCTGAAAAGCTGTTTTACGACTTTGTTAAAGGCTATTTTGAGGGCTTGCTTAACATCAATTTTTAGGTTAGTCTCAAAGACCATACGTACCAGCTTCTATACTTTCTGTTTTAGTGTGAAATAAGCTAGGCTCCCCATTTTAGTCAATGTAAACCCGCAGCAATAGACGCCATGCATTGTGCCCGGCGTCTATTGCAAACCTTTTACGCTTCCCACGGTTTGGTTGTTGTCATAAAAGCAGCTAATTCTTTACTATGTTTTTTTCGTTCCTTGCGCATTTTTGTCCGTTCTGGGGCCGTTCGGTGCAAATACACCTCTTCTTCTGTTTCAGGTAAAACTGAAGGAATCGTTACCGGCCTCCCTTGTTCATCTAAGGCAACAAAGGTTAAAAATGCAGTAGCCGCAATCTTTCTCTCTCCTGAAAGCAAATTCTCTGCTGTTACCTTAACGAACACCTCCATAGATGTTCTTCCCGTGTACGTGACATATGATTCTAAACATACCGAATCAGACTGCGTAATCGGATGCAGAAAATCGACAGAATCTGTTGAGGCTGTCACAGTTGATTTTCGAGAATGGCGAGCAGCTGAGATAGAAGCTATATCATCTATCCAACTCATTAACTTGCCGCCAAACAACGTTTGATGGTTGTTTGTGTCGTTTGGGAATACACGACTTGTCTTAACTGCTCTACTCTCTTTACATGCGATTGCTTTCATTTCTCCACCTCTTTGATATGTAGCTTTCCTTATTACATCTCGCTTATCTGCACCGTGATAGTTTGATCTGTAAATATCTTAATGAAACTATCCTATATTGTTTGTCATCATACAGCAACTCCAGCTTATACTCAAGCTTTTTCCTTTTCTCCACACATTTTGGTTTATGACCGCAATGAGAAGATTCTCTGCAGTTGCATTTACACTGTATTCCTAAAATTCCCTGCCACGTCGAATGATTTTCAGCTGAAAATTTATACTTTCCTACAATGTTAAAAAGGGTGTTTCAAAAGACGACTTTGAAACACCCTTTTCAACTTGGAATAAATACAAAATGAAAACAGCATAGTTATTTTGTCCAGGAAATTTCAAAAACCTTTTTCCCAAGCACATGATCTAAGGGAACATATCCAATCTGTCGACTATCACGGCTATTATTTCGGTTATCTCCCATCACGAACACACTGTCCTTTGGCACTACCCATTTTTCGTTAACTCCAACATACATAGCCTCTTTAATATACGATTCATGCAGCTCTTGTCCGTTTCGATACAGCTTATTTTGCCTAATTTCCAGTTCATCGCCCGGCTTTCCGATCACCCGTTTCACATAAAGAGCGTGCCCCTCATCTTCTGAAGCTAAAAACTGCAACAGCGGGTTTTCTAGAAAATCATCCTTAACTGTGCGCTCCCTGTCGACACGACTATCAATAATCACGATATCACCGTAATCAGGCTCACGTGAGAAGGTGTGCGGTAATTTAGAGACAATAATTCGTTCCTGATCCGCCAAAGTAGGGTCCATAGAATGTCCCTCCACCTTATAGGGTTGAACAACAAAAACACTTACTACGATAGCGAGCGCCAAAGCGACCGCAAAAGAACTAATCCAACTCCACGCCTCTCTTATCACTTTCTTCAACTCTCTATCCATCCTCTGCTCTTTTATAGCATATAACCAAGAGTATCATGGTAAAAGCCGCCATGACAACCTTTATATACAGCACATACATAAAATGAGAAAAATTTTAAAAATAGAGAACAGGCATATCGTTCAGAATATGCCTGCAAATTGCAACATAAGTATTATGACCCCAAGTCCACACGCATAATACGCAAATATTTTTAAAGAATGATGCTTTAAATATGAAATCATCCACGAAACTGCGATATAACCGAAAAAAGCTGCAGAGATTGCGCCGACAGCGAGAGATGTGCTTGAAATTGTCTCAGCCTTTCCTTTAAGTACATCAACGGACTGCAACATGATCCCTCCAACAATCGCTGGTGTTGACAAAAGAAAAGAAAAATAAGCTGCCGTTTCCCTGTCAAGCTTTCTCCAAAGAGCTGCCGTAATTGTCATACCGGAACGAGAAATTGCTGGAAAAATTGCAAAAGCTTGAAAAACACCAATAAACAAAGCATCCTGATATGTAAGATCCTCCATTTTCTTTTTTCCACTTTTTCCTCTTTCCGCTAAATATAAAAAAAGGCCTGTCGCTATAAACTCCCATCCGATTGTAATGCCCGTTTTAGAAATTTCCTCAAAAAAGTCCTTGAACAACAAGCCTATAACTATCGCCGGAATCGTCCCAACTATTAATAAATAGGTCATCCTACTAAAAGGATTTCGTAAAATCTTGATAAATTCGTGTTTATAATAAGCAAACACAGCAATTAATGTCCCAATGTGAAGCATTGTATCTAAAAATAGACCAGCTTCATCCAATCCAAACAGATGGCGACCTAAATATAAATGACCCGTGCTGCTAATGGGTAAAAATTCCGTTAATCCCTGAATGATCCCAAGCAAAAAAGCTTCTAGCCAGTTCATATAGCACTCCCTTCCTCCGCGATGCTCTCTCCTTGCTTGTACAGTATATGCAGCGTGTGTGTACAGCATGTTTATCAAGTACAACTATCTCTAGACATAGGGCACTGACACATAGCTAGGCTATCAATCTATGTAAATTGTCCTTCATCTATTGTGACACTATTGTTTCATTCCTAACAATCCGCTATTAACCTTGAAATCCAATCTAAGTAACTGATATTATGTTTAGTGGTTCATCTTCTTAATCTAACGCACAAGCGCCATAGTCATACCCTACAAAAAAAATCAGCACTGAGATTATTTTTTCATTTTATATAAAGCAAAGAAAGGAGGAGAAAGTTTGTGCTAACCCTACTATTAAAAGCTATTAAGCCCAAAGAAAGAATAGAGGAAGTTGTACTTCGCCTTCAAACAGGAGAAGGTGACAGCAACGCATTTATAGCTCAGTACCAGCCTTTCGTTCGAAAAGTCGTTTCTAATGTTTGCAAGCGTTACATAACGGAACAGGATGATGCATATAGTATTGGTTTGTTTGCATTCCATCAAGCTATAGAGAAATATTCCTATAAGAAGGGAAAATCATTTCTTGCATTTGCTGGGCTTCTTATAAAAAGAGATGTGATTGACTACATACGAAAAGAATTGCGTCAAAATCTTGTCTTTTTAAAAGAAGATCAGCAAGAGCAGAACTTGATAGATACACAATTTTCTTTTTCCGAATATTTAAATAACTTAGAGAATGAGAACCGGAAAGAAGAAATTTTTCATTTTCAAAAGGTATTGGAGGAATTCCGCATTTCCTTTACAGATCTTGTAAGCGTTTCGCCGAAGCACAGCGATACAAGGGAACATTTAATAGAAATTGCTCAAACAATTGTACAGGATGAACAAATGCTACAAGAACTCTTTCAAAAAAAAAGGCTCCCGTTAAAACAACTAGAAAGTCGGGTACGAGCCAGCCGAAAAACGCTGGAACGACATAGGAAATATATCATTGCTATATGTATTATTTCCAGCAGCGATTACACGCACATTAAGGAGTATGTAAAAGGGGGGATGAATAGTGAATAAAGGAACTGTGCTAGAGATTCAAAAGAAAAATATTTTGCTCCTTACTCGCGACGGAAGGTTTGTGAAATGCACAAAAAAGCAAGGAAGCTATGCGATTGGGCAAGAAATTATATTTACCGAGGAAGAATTGCTGCCAAACAGAACACATTTATTCAGCTCCCCCTTTTTGAAACCCATATTTATATTAATTTGTTGCTTCCTTACTTCATCTTTGTTTTTCTATGACGGGGAGCATGATAAAGTTATGGCTTACGTATCTGTCGATATAAATCCAAGTGTGGAAGCAAGCGTGGATAGCAAGCTTCGCGTACTCCGCTTAGAGGCTTATAATGCAGAGGGTAAACAAGTTCTAAAAGAGCTTACAAATTGGCAAAAGCAACCGCTATCTGATGTTATTGAACAGGTTATAAATCAATGCCAACTAGATGGATATCTAAGAAAAGGGACACAGGTTGCCCTTACCTCTGTTGTAGCCGACAATAATAAGGCGTTTCAACAAAAGCTGGAACCCGTTTTACAAACGGTAAGAACAAAGTATGCGAAGGAAAGTGTATCGATAGTGCACCAAGAGGGGACTATTCAAATGAGGGAAAACGCCAAGGAATCAAACATGAGCACCGGTACTTATATGAAAAAAGAGCAAACTGAGAAATCTCCTTTGCTCATCCCGAAAGCACCTTCTCCTTCAGAAGAACGGCACGATTCCGATACCCAAGAAGAAACAGAAAAAGAACAGGTGAAAAAGGAAAAAGAATCATCGTACCAAGATAACAAGCATGGAGAACCGATTAAGCAGAATAAAGAACAGCTTTCTCAAACGAACAAAGCTGAAGAACAAATAAAACAAAACCATGAATCATCTGCTCAAACTGACAATCACAAAGAACCGATTAAACAGAATAATGGACAGCTTCCTCAAACAAACAAAGCTGAAGAACAAATAAAACAGAACCATGAGCAATCTTCTCAAACTGACAAGTACGAAAAACCGATTAAACAGAACAATGGACAGCTTTCTCAAACGAACAAAGCTGAAAAACAAATAAAACAGAACCATGAGCAATCTTCTCAAACTGACAAGCGCGAAAAACCGATTAAACAGAACAATAAGCAGCCTTCTCAACAGAACAATGACAAAGAGGCGGGAGAAAAGAGAGCATAGGAAACCTTTCTATGTTCTTTTTCGATTATGCCAAGCCCCTTTATAAGGAATGAGAGAGGCTGGTTTTGTTACAGACAAGTAAAAGTGCTCCTCAGGAAAATCTGACAAGAGTACCTAACAAAATAACTTCACTTCAGATATTATCGAAACCAATTTGTTAATGTTATCATAGAAAGTAAGCCAAAAATAAAGGAAAAGGTTGCAGTTGTTTCATTTCCATCCCCATGGCTTTCTGGAATCAGCTCTTTATATACAATAAATAGCATTGCACCTGCAGCAAAAGCTAGTCCATAAGGAACAATGAATAAAAACGCACCAGTAAAGTGAAAGCCTATCATTGACGAAATAAGTTCAATTAACCCGGTGATAGCAGTATATAGAAAGGCTTTAAAGCGGCTCTCATAATTTGATATAAGAAATAAAGCTATTAAAAACCCTTCCGGAATGTTTTGCAGTGCAATTGCAAAGGAAACAACCGGTCCTAAATCTTGATAATCACTCGCGTAACTTACACCAACGGAAAGACCCTCAGGTACGTTATGAAGAGCTATGGCGATAAATAACAAGGGTGCACTTGTTTGAAATGATACAGTAGATGAGTGATCTAAATCTATATGAGGAAGATAATAATCTAAAAGTGTCAACACTAGTGTTCCTAAAATAATCCCGATTGAAAGTACCAATAAATTAGAAATTTTTAGTGTAGAAGGAATTAATCCATACGTAGCGGCAGCCACCATAATTCCAGCTGTATAAGCTAACAAGTTATCTTTATGACGATGCGAAATGTTTTGTAAAAACACGGCAGGAACAGCTCCTAATATAGTACATATAGAAGATACAATGATTCCTATGTATACATCTTCCATAACATCCTCCTAATCCTCTGCTTATCCCAATATATGTGAGGGATACTTGTGACATGCATTTAATTTCACTGTTCCCAGAATACTCGAACTCGCTTATCTAGCTTCATTTTCTTCAAAAGGACTTCCTTCGACCAAAAATTAGGATTTCAATTACTAATGCAGCTGTACGAGACCGCTAAAGAAAACTCACCGATTGGCGAGTCCTGCCCTTGGGCGAAGATAGAGGCGTAGTTGCACTTATACTTTGTTCCTAAAATTTCTAACTACGTCGAACTGTCTTCCTGCTAGAAATTTATACTTTCTTAAAGTGTAAGAAAAGAAGACAAGGTCCGCCTTTTATGGCAGCGTAGGGGTGGGCCGGAGTAAAAGGCGCTTTTTTCCTTTTGTGGAGGTTCAGTCCTACGCTGCCATTTTGGGCCTTGGGAGCTAGACACCACCCCGAAAAGTTATACTCTCTTATCCTGTAAAAAAAGATCGGCTTTCACCGATCTTTGATGGATTATTCTGTTACTGCTGTATCTAGCGCTGCATCTACAGCACGCTTCCGTAAAAACAACAAACTTCCACTGCATACAACAGCCAATATTAAGCCACTCCAAAAGGCCTTCGTCATTGCTTTTACTAAATATGTTTCCGCATCATCTCTTATGTCACCTTGAATATCATTTACTTCCTTTTCAATACTCTGCAGTTCCGCGTCCACTTTTGTTTCAATTTCCTTTTCCGCTTGTGGTGGCAGCTGAGTTCCTTGTGGCAATGTTTGCAGAACTTCTTGTTTTTTCTTTACAATAGTCTGTTGACGCAATTCAGCTGATATTTTAAATTCCCCCAGCTTTTTCGCTTCTTCAAAGAAGTTGCTTCTTTGTTTCTCCAGTCTTGCAATGGCTTGCTCTGTCACTTGAGAAGGTAACTCTGCTTTTTGGAAACGTGTTATCCCCTGATCTACTATTTCAGAAGAGTAGGTATTTAAAAAGCTCAGGGTGAGAGATACAAATAACGATACTCCGATTGCGCCTCCCATATTTCGTGATGTTGCAAAAATGCCCGAACCTAACGATACGTGTTTGTCTGATACAGAAGCCGTACAAACTGTCACACTCGTAACCATGATAATACCTAACCCAGTACCGAGCATTATCATTACAAAAACAAGATGTTTCAGGGATGCATTCGCATCCAAATTAACTAACAATGCAAAGCCTGCAACTGTAAATATGTATCCCAAAACCATTGGCATAAAATAACCAATGCGATCAATCAAACGGCCAATCATAGGTGCTACCACAAGCATAACGGCCGAGAGTGGTGTAATCAGAAAGGAAGACTGTAAAGTGTCGTATCCTTTGACTTGCGTAAAATAAATTGGCAGCAGGATAAGTGTTCCCATCAAGAGTACACCACCCAAAAAGTTAGACAGAATTCCTCCGACATAATGCCGATTTTGAAAAATTGTGAAGTCTACCAGGGGCTGACGCACTTTTCTTTCTATTAATACAAATAATAGTGCCGACACTAAACTTATCCCAAAATACAGATAAATTACTTGAGAAGTCCATCCTAATTCTTCGCCTTGGAGAATCGCATAAGTAAGAAAATATAAGCCTGCACTAAGTGTCGCTATTCCCCAAAAATCAAGGCTAAACGGTGTCCGCACATCGTGATGCCCCTTAAATGCTATCCGTATGAAAGGATATGATAGAACGACAACCGGAACATTAATGTAGAAAACCCATCTCCAGTTGATATATTCGGTTACTACTCCGCCTAGACTCGGTCCAACAGCGACTGCCAATGCTCCTACCGCTCCCCAAATCCCCATTGCCAAGCCTGTTTTTTCTGGCGGCACCGCTGTACGCACAAGCATCATACTAGCAGGAATTATCATAGCCCCTCCAATTCCCTGAAGCACCCGGGCGACAATTAAAACTTCTTCGTTTGGTGCAATTCCGCAAAAAAAGGAACTGATCGTGAAAATGACAAGTCCTATCAAAAAGAAACGCGACCTTCCAAACATATCCGCAAGCTTCCCAAAGGTAACCAGTAAAACTGCTAATGTAAGAACAAACGCATTGATGATCCAAGATGCCACACTTAGAGTGATACCATAATCTTCAATAATGGTTGGCAACGCTATATTTACGACTGTGCTGTCCAAGAACACAAGAAATAAGCCAAGACTGACTGCGAATACCTGTTTCAAACCACCGTATTGTACTATCGGTTGATTTGTCATAGCCTTTCCCCTCCATTTTACAATTGCGTTGGAACATCCAATACAATCTTACCGATAAGCTCCTTTAACACTTCAGGTGTAGGGCCCATTACAGAACCTGCTTTGCTGTCCCTAATATAGCGTTCAATCGGAGAATGCGCTGAGTACGCGTACCCACCACATACCTTTAGCCCTAAATCAGCCAATTGCATGGCAGCTTGACAAGCCATTACCTTGATTTCCAATGTACTTACCATATCCAATTGATTTAGTTCTAATTTCAGCACTACTGTATCTAACGCTTTTTCCGCCTGATCACAGATAATTTTCATTTCTCCCACGATTTGCTGGATACTTTGAAAATTTGATAGATTCGTATTAATATGCGCATAAAAACGTTTCTTGACGTAGGATACGGACTCTTCATAAATTGCTTTCGCAATTCCGATGTTTAACGCAGAAATACCGATTTGTCCCATCGGAAGCAGAGATTCCCTTACGATTTTAAATCCTTCTCCCTCTTTTCCAATGAGCATCTCTTCATCAAGCTGACAATCAATAGTCATCGGAGCACTTTGATTTCCGCGCAATCCCATCCCTTCCCAAATCCCCCCTAAGGTAATACCAGGATGTTCCTTAGGAATCACATAAAAATTGCTTTGCATAGAATTCTTTGCGAAAGTGGCTTTGGAATTCGTTACGTATATATCAGCCTCTCCCGCACTTGTTACCATTGTTTTATTCGTATTTAGCCGGAAATTCTTATCTATCTTTTCTGCCTGACTGACTGGTAGGAAAAAATAACATCCAGAACCCGCTTCACTTAAAGCGATGGTTGCCAAACGTTTCCCTTGTGCCATAAGCCCTAGCTGCTCTGATATATATGGCTGCTGCTTACCATATAACATGATAGACGCGGCTGATGTATGCTGCACATAAACAAGGGCTGTCGATGCACATGCTTGTGCTAGCTTTACTACAACTTCTTTGTATATACGAGGAGTCCCTCCCATTCCTCCAAGCTCTTTTGGAATCATAAGACCTAAAAGCCCCTCTTCTCCCAACGCAGCCAGATTTTCTCTTGGAAATGCTCGTTCCGTATCCCACTTTTTCGCATTAGGGATGAGGTAATCCACTACAACATCGTCCACTTTTTCCAGAATATCCGAGAGTGACTGTTGCAATTCCTGTGTCTTCACTTTACGGCCTCCTGTCTAATTTGTTTTGGAGAAAAGCGAAAATCATCGCAAATGGAGTCAACTTCAAACGACTCCTCTCCAGCCCATTCTTTGTTTTGTACCACGATATTGCCGTATACAATCAGTTCACCCAACCTTTGGCGATTCTCTTTTGCAATTCGTATCATAGTATCTTCAAATCTATTCCACCGTTGACGAGGCTCAATGTAAATCGCTTCATTGCATAAATGACCGCAATTTCCGACAGTTTCATTATAAGCACGGGCTGTATGACAAGAACGGGACATTGATGCCATCGCATAGCCTAAAAAAGCATTAACAGCAATGCCTTCCTTGCGAAGCGATTGAATAGACTCCTGCATTCCCGGTCCTATATCCAGATCAATTTCCTGCACTCCATATTGCTGGAGCAACACTATAATTGAATCAGAGTCCACATTTACTTGAAAATACATTTGCCTAATGTCAGCAGTTTCGTTTTGTAAAATATCCTCGTACCATGGGCAATTTATAAAGCTATATACAAGCTGTCTTCCCAATGAAAAAGAAACATGCGACGGATTTTGTTGTGACACCAAATAATGAAGTGTTCCCCAGTCATTGACTACAATGTTAAGAGGAAGATGAAAGAGTTGCTGAACCTTTTCCATTACACGCCCAAAATGGGCTTCAAACAAGATAGGGAGTTCAATTTTAGCGTTCTTCCCTTGTTGTAAAATATATTGAATATGCTCTTCGGTCAATCCCGCCATCTTATGAATACAACCCGAATGTCCCAAGCAAATAGTGTCATAATCCTCAAGGAAAAGACTCGATAATGTATACAGCTGATCATGATGAACTCTGAGTTCTTTTTTGGAAGTATTCAAGCTTCGCCCTCCTATACATACATTTGATTGGTGCGCGTAGGAAGATATGTGCAGCGGCACTTTTCACAAAACCTCGGTACCCACTTCATAACCCACATTAATTGTTCCTGCTCCATGACTTCCTTCTTGCCTGCAATAGAAACGCTCTCAAGTCCAAGCTCTTTCCATTGCCGGAATACATCTACTACAAGAGAAAGAGAAACAGGGTTTGGGGCTTCTCTGCCTATAAATTTAATGGCGCGTACACCAGCCTCCACAAGTTCTTCCAAATTGCACAAACTGCAGTCTGTTGCACTATCAAGTAACGTCATCTGACTCACTATACTGCCGCCTGGAAACTCTACACGATAACCAGATCGTATCCCTTCGCCTATTTCAGCATTATTAGGACTCTCCCACAGCCGGCATGCTGCCGGCACGCTGCCGGTACCAAAGTTCCCGGTTATCATCATCTCAAGACCTTCTTGTTTCCAGCGCTTTATTTCTTCAAGCGTTGTACTATGCCCTACTGTAATACGAGCAATCCCCTTTTCGCGAAGCATACGGACTGCGTACTTATTTACGGGAGCAATCGTTGATCCAGAAATGAAGGCTACACGCTTTTGAAAGCCCTTTAAAAGTTCCAGCGTTTGAAACGAAGAGACAGTCACAAAATCCACTCCCAATTCAACAGCTTGGGCCACGTGCCCTATGTATAGCTGCTCAAGTTCCCGTGGAATATATGATGCATTCGCCATAAAGATAACCTGAACGCTTTTCCTCTTGGCAAGATCCATCACTTCTTGAAGCGATTCCCAGTTTTCAAAGTGCGCTGGATATCCAGCGACGGTTTGGAAACGATTATCAAAAGAAAGCTGCTGGAGCAATGGATGTCGAACACCGACATAAATTTCATCAACTCCAGCTTCTAACATTTCCTGCAGCATAAACTTGGATCGTACAGGCGCAACAAGCTTTAATTGGTCTAACATCTACACCTTCTCCTTTACTTGCGGAAGCATCTGTCGCAGCGTATATACAGACTGAGATAAACTTCGAATCAGGTAGTCTATATCTTCTCGTGTTGTGTACTTTCCAAAACTGATTCGCAGCGATGATTTAATTCTATCTTCAGAATGTCCTAATGCCTGCAAAACATGGGACAGCTTTACTTTCTCTGAACTGCAAGCGGATCCTACAGAAACTGCTATGCCGTATATCTCATTCAAAATTGCCGCCAATGCTTCGGAACGGATATGAGCAAATGCCACATTCAACGTTCCTGGTAAGCTATGACCGGTGTCTATTGTTCCATTTACATCGAAATCTGCTATTGACGTCTGCAACCTCTCCAACAAATAAGCCTTCAATTCTATCATCTTATCGTATTGTACAGGCAGTTCCGCATACGCCAAGCTGCAAGCAACTCCAAATCCTATGGCCCCCAGCACATTTTCCGTTCCGCCACGCCAGCCATTCTCCTGACCTCCCCCATGTACTAAAGGCTGCAAGGATGTCGAGTCTTTCATATATAAAGCACCGACCCCCTTCGGTCCATATAACTTGTGAGAAGAAAAGGATAGCGCATCAACTCCTAAATCCTTTACATGTACAGGAACTTTCCCAACAGCTTGCACCGCATCTACATGAAAGAAAACATGGGGATTGATAGCCTTTATCGTTTGAAGCATTTGCTTAATAGGTTGAATAGTCCCCGTTTCATTATTTGCCATCATAACTGAGACCAACACCGTATTCGGACGCATTGCTTGCTCCAAGCTTTCAATTTGAACAATACCTTCTTGGTTAACAGGTAAATATGTGACCTCTACTCCTCTATTCTCGTAGAAGCGGCACACTTCTAAAGTAGCTGGATGCTCAATTTGCGTAGTAATAATATGGACATTTTCCTCCTCAAAAGCATGCAAATATCCCTTCAAAGCAAAGTTAACCGCCTCTGTTCCACTTGATGTGAAAATAATTTGATTGTCTTCCCCTGCACCAATTAGCTTGCAAGCTTGTAATTTCGCTTCTTGCACTTTGCTTTTAGCTATTCGGCCAAGAGAATGAATGCTAGAGGGGTTCCCAAATGTACCAATATGCTCTTTTAAAACATCCACCACTTCCTCACGAAGAGGAGTGGTGGCATTGTAATCAAAGTATTTGCCAATCATAACGAGAGCCTCCTACACAGCCACTTGTTCAAGTTGAGTAAACAATTCGTGCAGAATGTACAGGCAATGCATTTGCGGAGGCTCTAGTTCCCCTAGCATTGCTTCACGTATATCAATAGGTGTGGCTATAATCTCTGATAGTTGCTTTCCGATGATATAATGAGCAAAAATATCTGCTGTGGCAAGAGATGTAGCACAGCCGTATGCAGTGAATTTTGCATCCTCCACTTTTTCCTGGACAATGCGTAACTTTAAAAAAATCGTATCTCCACAAACTGAATTGCCAATTTTTAATTCCTGGTTCGCATTTGGCAACTCACCTGAATGTTTAGGATTACTGAAATGAGCTACAATGGTTGGGTTATACATCCTCTTTCACCTCCTAAGGTGCAACAGTAGTTTTTTGAGCTTCTACTTCATCCATGTGCTTCTCTAGGTTAATGGCACAGCAACCAATTTCAGCACCTGGCACACGGGTAATGTAGACAACCTTTTGTCCATTCCGACCGCACTCACATGTATTTTCTTTTTCTAAATAAACGAGATCTTCCGTTAGAATGAACCCCGGATATGACAAAGATGTTGGATCCATAATTGCCAGAACACCGCGTCGGCCTTGCGGAACTTCTTTGCTTAAATCCTTTGGATCACGAAGAGAAAAATGAACCCATGGCGGTACATGTTTAGATTGCTTATCACACTCAATTGCTAATAAGTTGGCTTCAACAAGACCGTACATATCACGGACATTTTCCTTAGGGATGCCTAGATACTCGGCACAGTCTTCATTAAACTGTGAACGAGGAATTTCCATACCAGAGAACTTCTTCCACCCTCCAAGATTTATTACCATGGTTCTTTTATCAAGCTTTAAGCGGATAGCATTTGTCTTCAAATACTTAACAAGTTTATACACAAGGAAAGGAGGGCCAATGATATGACGGGTATGCATATTCTCCCATCGTTCCAGGACTTCAATAGCTTCTTGCGGCTTAAATGAAGCACGCTTTACTAGACATTTTGTCGCATCGAATAGACCCGAAAGCATGTTTAAAGCCTTCACCATTCCCATCTCTGGTATTTCCTCTGGTGAAGGGAACAAAAATAAAGCAGCGCCCCTGGAAAACATAAAGATGTCCCTGTACATCGCATAGAGGCTGAATATACTTCGGTCAACTGTCTCACGGTCACGGCGAGAAATACTAGGAATACCGCTTGTGCCTGTACTGCGCATTTCAAATTCAATGTTGGTTAATGAAGTAGATAATAAAAGATGAGAATCTGGTCTTTTAAAACTGGTGACTGGAATCAGAGGAATCTTATGTAGGTCTTTGAAGTCTTGAATGTCCGCTGGGGTAATATTGTTGTCGTCACAAAGCATTCGATAATACGCATTGTGTTCGTAATGATATCTGAAGTTCTCTGACAGCAAGTAACCCTTCATTTCGTTTACTTTTTGTTCCTCCCATTGAAATACGTCAGAAACAGATCCAATTACAGCCTTGACCGGATCGATTCCAACGTTATTCAAGCTCTCTAATACGGTGCGAACCTCTTTCATAACAAGTCCCCCTTGATTTTAATTATTTTATTATAACAACCAAAAGATATTAGTTTTATAACAATATGAGAATGCCAAAAACCAATACCTTATAGTGTCATTACTGGGACATAACGTTAAACACATGGATAATTTAGCAAAGGTAAAAAATATTGTCAATATTCTATCTATTATTTTCATTACGATTTACAATACCTTAATATCAATGTTTCTCCGGGTTCATTACGATTTGTAAACAATGTAATTTATTCATAAACTGAAACAAAAAATTATATAAGAAAAGTTTATAATATAATATTCTCTCTTTATATTTCTTCAAATTTAGCTATTTTCAAAATACTGAGTAATATATAGGTTTAGGGCAACGTAATTTTTTATAACGCTTTCATCCTTTGCATATAAAGAAACACACCTTTCCATTCTCTATTATTTCACTTTATAAAAGCTTACTATGCTGATTGGAATTTCTTATTTTCAGCTTCTGCTTGCTCAAAATAACGAAGTATAATTCTGTGCAATTAAGTTCACTGATGCATCCCCCTGTTCCTTGCTCATCTTGCTATAGCCACCTCCCAAAAACTTATCGTCAGCTTCTTGCTAACTTTTTTATAAATTAATTTTATTTTTTTTGTGTTACAACAAAAATGAACTTTTACATAGTGCAATTCATAAGAAAATCTTTGATAATCCTATAGGGCTAAGTTAAAAATTAGACCATCAACCTAAAAAAATTACATACTCTCAAAGCAAAAATGATTCTATGTTGACGTTTGTTGGTGGATTATACAATAAGTTAACATTTCTATCTAACAAGGAAGCCTTGACGGAGTGCTACAATAGGAGATTTATTGGGAAAGTCATTCAAATGTTCCTGATTAGATAACCTAAAAAACCTTGCTGCTACGCAGCAAGGTTTTTTAGGTGTAATGTATAACATGTAGGCATCTTACTCATCCATACTCCCCTCAAACGCAGCAGACACCTGTTCAAACTCCTCGTCACTCTCAATATGTGACAAATTCCCATCTTCTTCTACTCTAAAAAAGAAGATATCAATGTCTTCACCTGTTTCCTGTTGAATGTCTTCCACAAGACCAACAGCCACGTATTCCATTCCTTCGACATTCATAATTCCCAGAACCTCAAATTCCTGCTCCTGATCATCCTCATCGCTAAGAGTAAAAATTTCGCCTACTTCAATTTTTTCCATACAATATTCTCCTTTCACAGCAGAAAGATAAAGTGTTCCAAACCGTATGCATACCAACATATGTTTCCATATAAAATCCAATTCATGCGCAAAAACAATAAATTCTTATTTCTTTAGAGAAAATCACTATTTGTTAGGTGCTTGTACAAATGTTTGCAACAGGCTTTTTACAGCTTGTAAGCATTCAAGAAAACTCGCTGACTGGCGAGCCCTGCACTTGGGCGAAGACAAAGGCGTAGTTACACTTATACTACATTCCTAAAATTTCCATCTGCGGCACATTCACTTCTAGCTGGAAATTTATCCTTTCCTACAGTGCAAAACAAAAAACCCTGCTTATGCAAGGGTTTATTTCCAAAGGTCAGCATCTATTTAGTGAAAAGCTTGTTG
This sequence comes from Bacillus sp. OTU530, assembly GCF_038440375.1. Lineage (NCBI taxonomy): Bacteria > Bacillati > Bacillota > Bacilli > Caryophanales > Bacillaceae > Bacillus > Bacillus sp. OTU530. Next base: position 49,689 of record NZ_JASATP010000020.1, on the reverse strand, counting down.
AATCGATTCTTCCACACCTTGTTCAATCTCTTCATACTGATCGAGCGCGGCCTTAAATAATTCCTTTGTTGTAATGTGTTCCACTTCTTCGCCGTCTATATAGGAATAAAGCACGTACAATTCGTTATTATCAGCCTTGCTGCTAATAGCGTTTGCATCAACGTCCTTACCAATTTCCCAAATCCGCTGTTTATACCCGTGACAAAGATGAAGCGTGTGCACAATAACGGTGTTAGACATTCTACTGCCAAACCACCTATCCCAAAGTCCCAATTAAGAATCCCCCTCTTATTTCTTACTCCTATCTTATTCTTATCATCTCATATCATTACACTGACGGAAATATCTTTTTGCAAATATCTTTGGATAAATTTATGAATACAAAAGTCCAGAAATGCCGGATTGCTATCCCATTTGCCCGCTATTTCTTTCTTTGCACTGCTAAAGCTTGAATAGCTATAACAATTTCAGGGTTCACAAGGGTGGACAAATCCCCAAGAGCCTCTCCTAAAAATGCCGCTTTAATAACGCGGCGCATTACTTTTCCATTGCGTGTTTTTGGCAGATCAGCAATGCAATGGATCACCTTCGGACAAAGCGCCTTACCAATGTGCGTGCTGACAAGAAACAGCAGCTCTTCTTGTAACTTCTTTGTATAAATGGCTCCTTCGCTCAGTACGACAAAACAATGACTCACCTCTCCCTTCCTTTCATCTGGTACCCCAATTGCCGCTGCCTCCACTACGTCGGCATGCTGCACGAGAACAGATTCGTATTCCGCTGGTCCGATCCGCTTTCCAGCGATGTTTAGCGTATCATCAGAACGACCGGTAATAACGTACTGTTCTCCGTCAAATTTCACCCAATCACCGTGCACCCATTTATTTTTGTACCGGGACCAATACGTGTGGATGTACCGCTCATTATCCTCCCAAAAACTCTTTGTCATGCCCACCCATGGCTTTTCAATACAAAGCTCCCCTACCTCGCCAACAAGCGGGCGACCCTCTCCATCTAATACTACGGCTGCCATTCCTGGGAGTGGTGAGTTAAATCCCATCGGTGCAATCGGTTTTACAAGAACATTGCCGAAAATACCACCAGAGATTTCCGTTCCACCTGAGTAATTAAAAATCGGAAGTCTTCCTTTTCCAACAGTAGAAAATAACCAAATCCAAGGATCCAAGTTCCACGGTTCACCGGTAGAAGCAATTACCTGTAAGCTTGCTAGAGAATACTTCATGACCCACTCATCTCCCTTTGCCATAAGAGAACGGATTAAGGTCGGTGAAATGCCTAAATGCGTAATTCGATGGCGATCCGTCATTTCCCACAGACGGTCTGCAGGAGCATCTGGCACTCCATCATACATCACCATTGTCGCTCCATTTATAAGCGCACCAAACAGCAGGAAAGGGCCCATCATCCATCCCATATCTGTTACCCACATAAGACGGTCTCTTGTTTGCACGTTCATGCCAAATGCAGCATCGAAGGACGCCTTTAGAGGGAAGCCAGTATGTGTATGCACCGTCCCCTTCGGTTTCCCAGTTGTACCGGATGTATGAATCAGCATAAGCGGATCATCACTTTTCATCTCAAGTGACTGGCGCAAGGGCTTTGCGTTCTCTAATTGATTCCATAATAGATCATATTTTTTGGGCGGACATACATTTCCTGCATACCGGACAACAACAACCTTTTCTACTGTTGCGCACTGCTCACAAACACGATCCACTTCAGCCTTTAATGGTATTACTTTTCCCCGGCGCATAAAGCCATCCACTGTTACAATCATCTTTGACTTTGCTGCCTGTACGCGTGCTGCCGCTGCCGCTGCCGCAAACCCCGAGAAGATGGGAGACACAATCGCTCCAATCTTCATAGCAGCCAGCATCACAACAGCCGTTTCTGGAATCATCGGCATATAAATTGTAATACGGTCACCCTTTTGAATTCCTTGCTGCTGCAGGCCGCCAGCAACACGACTCACCCACTCATCCAGCTCTTCATAGGTAAAGGTTCTACTTGCTCCGCCCTCTCCTTCCCAAATGAGTGCAGGTTCTGTTCTTACTCCATTGTCTTTTATCCAGCGGTCTAGCGCGGATTCCACAACATTGCACGTACCGTTTACATACCATTTTGGAAAAGGAATACCATTTTCTAACTCCAGCACTTCAGTATATGCTTTCATCCAACGATAACCAATGGCTCGCTCCGCTTCCCCCCAAAACCAAGAAATATCTTCAATCGATTTTTTATAAAACGTCTCATAATCAGTAAACCCAAGTGATGTCATCCATTGATGTAAGCGAGTGGATGACTTGTATTCTTCTGTCGGAAACCAAACAGCCTTATTCATATTTCCCCATCTCCTTTAAAGACAACTTGCCAATTAGCGAGCCATTAGATCATAGTCGCACTTACACTGTATTTCTAAAATTTCCGACTATGTCGAATGACTTCTAGCTTGAAATTTAAACTTTCCTATAGTGTGAAAAAGCAAGTCCGGAGAGAGGACTTGCTTATACTGGATATACTGGGTGCTTACGTTCTGTAAATATTTGATATTTGCTCCTATATACATCAAAACGGCGAATAAGCTCTTCTCGCAGTTGGTTGGGGTGGACAATGCCATCAACAATCATCTCAGATGCAAGATGATAAATATCAATATCTTTTTTATATTCTTCTCGTTTTTCCTTTACAAAAGCTGCTCGATCTTCCTCTCCAAGAGCAGCAATTTTGTTTGCATACACAGCGTTTACAGCTGCTTCTGGCCCCATCACGGCAATCGATGCTGTCGGAAGAGCTAAACAGCAATCTGGCTCAAATGCAGGACCGGCCATCGCATATAACCCGGCTCCATACGCTTTACGGACAATGATTGAGATCTTCGGCACGGTTGCCTCGCTCATAGCGGCAATCATTTTGGCACCATGTCGAATAATACCCGCTCGCTCTACTTTCGTACCAATCATAAATCCTGGTACATCAGCCAAAAACAAAAGAGGGATATGAAATGCATCACAAAGCGCAATAAATTTAGCAGCTTTATCCGCAGAATCTTGAAACAGTACACCACCCTTTATGCGAGATTGATTCGCTACAATTCCAATCGGTTTTCCATCAATTCGTGCTAAGCCTGTAATAAGTTCCTGCGCAAACAGCTTTTTAATTTCAAAAAATGTATCTTCATCTATAATACGGTGAATGAGGTCCATCATATTGAAAGGAGCATTTTGATTTTGTGGAATGATCTGCTCAAGGTTTTTTTCAAATATTTTCGAATCTTGGGGAGCTACTGACGGTGCTGTTTCCAAATAATTACTTGGGAAATACGCAATATACTGGCGGGCGAGTGATAGCGCTTCTTCTTCCGTTTTGCATAACACATCACCGCAACCAGATACGGAGCAATGCATACGTGCGCCTCCCATTTCTTCAAGTGTTACTTTTTCGCCGATAACCATCTCTGCCATACGCGGAGATCCAAGGTACATTGATGCATTGCCCTCGACCATCATGACGACATCGCAAAACGCAGGGATATATGCGCCTCCTGCTGCAGACGGGCCGAATAACAAACAAACTTGCGGCACTTTACCTGATAACTTTACTTGGTTATAGAAAATACGTCCTGCACCTCGTCGACCTGGAAACATTTCGACTTGATCTGTAATACGCGCCCCAGCAGAATCAACTAAATAAAGAAGAGGAACACGCAACTTCTCTGCTGTTTCTTGAATACGCAAGATTTTTTCCACTGTACGAGATCCCCAAGAACCCGCCTTGACAGTAGAGTCATTTGCCATTACGCAAACAGTACGACCATGAATCTTTCCAATTGCCGTAATAACACCGTCCGCTGGAAGATCTTCACTATCGCAGTTTGCAAACATCGCATCTTCTGTAAAATCCTGATCATCAAACAATAATACAAGCCGATCACGAACAAATAGTTTTCCCTTTTCCTTATTTTGTTCATGGTACTTACTTGCACCGCCTTGCTTCGTTTTCTCTATTCGTTCTTTCAGCGTCATCTGTTTTTGCTGCTCTAGCATGTGCTACTCCCCCTTATACAACGGTTTTCGCTTTTCTTTAAACGCTCGCAGTCCCTCTACCCGATCTTTTGTCCCAATTACTTCTTCATACGCCTCTCGCTCCAGCTCCAATCCAGATTGTAAGTCCGTTTCGATTCCTTGGGAAATGGCACGTTTCGCCATTTTGACAGCAATCGGGCCGTTAATGACAATTTTTTCGGCGATTTCCATTGCTTTCTGCTCGAGTTCTGCCAAAGATACAACATGCTCTATTAATCCGTATTGATAAGCTTCTTCTGCCGATATCCGTCTTGCAGTATAAATAAGCTCCTTTGCACGGCCAAGTCCGATTAAACGCGGCAAACGCTGTGTGCCCCCAGCTCCTGGAATAATGGCTAATGAAGTTTCAGTAAGTCCGAGAATTGCAGTGTCGGAGGCAATGCGAATATCACACGCGAGGCTTAATTCCAATCCCCCGCCTAATGCAATCCCATTAATTGACGCAATCACAGGCTGCGGAAGCGAAGCTATCATATTAATAGACGAGCGGATCATCGAAACTGCCTGACGTACCTGTTCTTCATTCATTCTAGCTCTTTCTTTTAAATCTGCGCCGGCACAAAATACCTTCTCTCCGGTCCCTGTTATAATAACAGCACGAATTTTCCGTTCTTCTTTCACCTGTCCCAAGGCAGCCTGCAGTTCTTCTAGCAGGGAGATCGACAACGCATTTGCCTGTTGCGGCCGGTTCAGAGTAATCGTTGCGATATGCGGCGCAATGTAGTCTAAACGAATATTCTGCCATCCAAGCATTCTATCACCTGCCTATTCGAGCTCTGCTAGCACATCGCCTTCATTCACAAAATCCCCTTCGGCTACAAATAATGTAACCAATCTGCCAGATTGCTCCGCAGTAATCGGGATTTCCATTTTCATAGATTCCAGAATGACAATATCCTCACCTTCTTCGATCCTATCTCCGATACTTACAACAATTTTCCATACACTCCCTGCCATTGGTGCATATACCTTTGCCATACTGTACCCCCTCTTCAAATCAAAATAGGCTTTACCACCCCATCTATAAATGGGGCGGTTCAATAGATTCATTTTTGGATAAGTCGCTTCGAAACAAAGCTTGTTGTATATATTCCGCTTTTAAACACCTCGTCCTGCAAGACTTGCAAAAGCATCGGAATATTTGTTTTAATTCCTTCTATTTTTATTTCTTCAAGAGCCGCTCGCAGCTGCTGCATTGCCTCTTCTCGATTTGCGCCATGTGCAATCACTTTCGCCATCATCGGGTCGTAAAATGGTGTAATTCTTAGTCCTTCTTCTAGGAAATGGTCAATACGAAGGGATGACGGCAGTTGAAGAAACTGAATTTCACCAGGTGAAGGAAAAAACGTCTTTGGATCTTCCGCATATATGCGCGCCTCAATCGCATGACCGTTTCTGTCTACTTCCCCCTGCGTAAAGGATAAGGCTTCTCCATATGCAACGCGAAGCTGATGCTCCACAAGATCTAAACCTGTAATTGCTTCCGTAACGGGGTGCTCCACCTGCAGACGCGTATTCATCTCAAGAAAATAAAAGTTTTCCTGCTCATCGACTAAAAATTCAATTGTTCCTGCATTTTTATAGCCGATTGCCTTTGCGGCCTTGACAGCGATCTCTCCCATCTTACGCCGCGTTTGCTCGCTGACAAACGGAGATGGAGCTTCCTCTATCACCTTTTGGTTCCGGCGTTGCACCGAGCATTCGCGCTCCCATAGGTATACAGTATTTCCAAATGAATCTGCTAACACCTGTATCTCAATATGATGCGCATTTGTCACAAGCTTTTCCATGTACATTTCATCGTTTCCAAAGAAATTTTTTGCACGTGTTTGATTATTTCTAAACGCTTGGATAAGCATTTGTTCATTGTCTACAACCTGCATTCCAATCCCTCCCCCGCCGGCAGATGCCTTTAGCATAAGGGGATACCCTATCGATTTTGCAATTTCTTTCGCTTCCTCCGCTGTAGGAATAGGAGCAACGATACCTGGTACGACAGGAACGCCCGCCTGTATCATCGTTTTGCGTGATTCAATTTTGCTTCCCATCTGTGCTATCACATCAGCAGCAGGACCAATAAAGACGATTCCCTCTTCCTCACAGCGCTCGGCTAAGATTGGATTTTCCGACAGTAATCCATAACCAGGGTGAATCGCCTCGGCCCTCGTTTTTTTGGCAATCTCAATGATTTTTTCAAGATTTAAATAACTCTCATGTACACGCGCCCCTCCAACTTCATACGCTTCATCTGCCAGCTTCACATGCATAGCGGATACATCTGCTTCTGAATACACAGCCACGGTGGTAATCCCAAGACGCTTGCATGTTTTGATAATCCGAACAGCAATTTCACCCCGATTCGCAATGAGAAGCTTAGAAAACATCTCCATCCCTCCTATCGACACCCGAGATGCCTTGCAATAACCAAGCGTTGAATTTCCGACGTCCCTTCTCCAATTTCCAATAGCTTAGCATCGCGCATATGGCGTTCTACCTCATATTCCTTCATGTAGCCATATCCTCCATGAATTTGCACCGCTTGATTCGCAGCCCGGCTTGCAGTTTCTGATGCAAAAAGCTTCGCCATTGCCGCTTCTTTTCCAAACGGCTTATTATGGTCCTTCAGCCAAGCTGCCTTATATACCATATTCCGTGCAAGTTCAATCTCCATTGCCATGTCCGCCAGCTTAAACTGAATCGCTTGAAATGTTGAAATGCTTTTTCCGAACTGTTTTCGCTCCTTCGAATATTGAAGTGCCCTATCAAAAGAAGACTGCGCAATACCGACGGCCAATGCGGCAATTGAAATACGTCCGCCATCTAGTGTATACAAAAATTGGTTAAAGCCCTTTAACGGATCTCCCAGTATGTTTTCCTTCGGCACATGTACATTGTCGAGAATAATTTCGCAAGTATTAGAAGCGCGAACTCCCATTTTGTCGTACGGACTTGAGATCTTTAATCCTTTGCTATCCGTGGGCACAATAAAGGCGGAAATCCGTTTTTTCCCTCGTTCGTCTACACCGCTGTCAGCGGTTACAATAACAGTCCCGGCATACTCTGCGTTCGTAATCCAGCACTTCTCTCCGTTAATTACATATTCATCACCAGTCAGAACCGCCCTCGTTTGTGTCCCTCCTGCATCTGACCCGGCGTTAGGCTCTGTCAATCCAAATGCCCCCAAGGTTTTGCCCAATGCCATTGGAACCAGATACTTTTGTTTTTGCTCCTCCGTACCAAAATAATAAATAGGAGCTGCTCCGAGAGAAATCGTAGCCGCATAGCTGAGTCCTGTGCCACCACAAGCACGACCGATTTCTTCTACTGCGAGCGCATAAGAAATCATATCTCCGCCAGAACCACCGTATTCTTCAGGAAACGGAATCCCCAGCAGTCCAAGCTCCCCTAACTTTTGGAACGTCTCTTGCGGGAACTCACCCGTTTGATCATAGTATACTGCCTTTGGCGCAATCTCCTTTGCCGCAACCTCGCGAACCATATCTCGAATCATTTGCTGCTCATTCGTTAATGAAAAATCCATCGTTCACACCCCTTATCATTTCTGCATAACAGCATATGATAACGAACCCCAACACAGATAATTTGAGCAAAAATGTCCTTAGTTTATTGTAAAGCGTATGCTAGTACAATAGTCTAAAAAAAATCCTACATTGTTCTACAACAATGCAGGATTACTTAAAAGGACGATACTCTTCTTATTTAGTAGTCGCGTCCTTTTCCGGAGTCAGTAATTTCCACCAACGCCTCAGGATACGGCTCGAAATATGTTTGTCTCAGTAAATATTGTTCTTCAAACCGAATAGCCCACGACCGCAGCAAAGTCAACACGCTGCTTAACGGAATTTTCTTCTCCTGATACTTTTGGAGAAGCGACAGAAAATGCTCCTTTTCCTCTTTCTTAAGCGAATCTTTAAAATACCCAAAAATATGCTGACAAACATTAATATTGGATGTATAACGCGCCGCTCGCTTTAATAGTGCATATAAAGCCTGTTCATAAGCAGCAAACACCTCTGCCACCGGACGCTTCTCATGATTTGCGACAATTCGACCCATTTCCTTTAGCTTTGTCTGGTTATATGCCATAAACAAATATTTTTGATCCGCATGAAACTGCACAAGACGCTTCATAGTTGGTTGCGATTTCAAGACTTTAAACTCAGTAATTGTAAAGAGCTTCGTAAAAAAATGCTCCCGAAGTGTAAAATTCTTGAGCCTTCCCTCCTCTTCAACCGCAAGATGGCCAAATCGCTCTATAACCTTTCCGCCAAACAAGCCGCTGCCTTTGCCGTTGCTGGGAGATTTATTACTTCCAGCATATATTTTAACATCGCGTGTACCGCAGCTTGGGGAGCGATTTTTTAAAAGAAAGCCATCTACATCAGGCAAAGAGCCTAAAAAACGTTCTGCAAACTGCTGCATCCGATCTGTTACATCTTCTCCAGTTGATGGCTGCACAAGCCGCTGCATCCCACTCTGCTTCTCCTCCACAATGCGAATGGTTTCCCGTGGTGTTCCGAGATCGATTTCCACCTCCGGACAAATGGGGATAAACCGCACATACGGCATTAGACTTTTTACAATTGGATCTGAGATAACGTCGCCATTATAACGACATGCATCAAATTCTAGACACTTACTTACTACAACTATTGGTTTGGAAAAAGTTCTCATACAATCCCTCCGACATATAACTCCGTACGGTGTATCGTTTCTTTTTAATCCTATCACTGCAGTTTTAGCCAAAGAGCTCCTAGCTTCTCATATAAGCGACCTAGAAGGATATATTCTCTAGATAGTATCGTACACATATATACGGTATAAACCAAAATGTCTGCTGCACTTTTTGTACGAACCAGCGCCGTATCTATCCCTGCCGGGCAAATAAAACACCTGTCTATTCAAAACAAAAGGAATAGCATAAAGCTATTCCTTCTTATCGCTCGGAAACACAACACCAATTTGCTTGCGGGCTTCATCAATAATTTCCATCACAGCAAGCGAATTAGCATGAGAGTTTGTGGAAGATTCCAGCTTCCCTGCTTGAATCAGTTCAATAAACTCCTTTGCCTCATAAAACATTGAATCACCTTTTTGCGGTTGTGTAATATTCTCTACTGTTCCATTTCGATAATAAATTTCCACTTGTTCTGGTGTATTTACCTTATCTATTCTTATATTTCCTTCTTCTCCTTGTATCTCAAAAGGAATTGTGGAGTTTGTAATTTTCGAATACATAATAACGGCTTCCATCTCTTCATACTTCAGCAAAATACTGCCTTCGCCATCAACACCCGATTCAAGAAGCAGCCCGTTTGCTTGTACCGCAAGCGGTTTACCGAATAATACAACGAGCGGATAGATACAGTAAATCCCAATGTCTACCAAAGCACCATTTGAGAATGCTGGATTAAAGGCATTCAACACAACACCTTGTTTATACGCATCATACCGAGAAGAGTATTGGCAATAGCTCGCCACATACCTGCGAACCTTTCCAATTGTATGTATATGCTGCTGCACAGTTTTAAAATTCGGAACAAGCGTAGATTTTAACGCCTCCATAAGCAGCACATTGTTTTCCTTTGCTGCCTGAATCATAGCTTTTACTTCAAAAGCATTCGATGCGATTGGTTTCTCGCATAATACATGCTTGCCGTGATTCATGAAAAGAATAGCTTGCTCTGCATGAAATGAATTAGGACTAGCGATATATACTGCATCAATTTCTGAGCTTTTTGCCATGCTTTCCAAATCAGTAAATGTTAATGTTACGCCATACTTTGCGGCAAATTCCGTCGCCCGCTCACTCGTTCTGGAATACACAGCAGTCAGGGAAAAATCATCCAATTGACTCGCCGCTTGCAGAAACGACTCTGTAATCCAGTTAGTACCAACTAAACCAAATTTAACCATGAATTTATCTCCTTTATTTATATTAGCTTTTATTATTGTACTTGTTTACGGAGAATACTTCCATATTTTACGCCATCTTCACCTGACAAACTTACATATGATTGACAAATACTATGTATTACAGGAGGTGATACACATGGGAAACAATCAAGATCCATTTGTAAAGAAAAAGCAGCATGCAGACGGTGAATATGATAAAAAGACGGTGACAATCGATAATAACGGCAATTACGCTCTGAACGCACCTACAAACAGCGAGATTCTCCGGTCAGACAGAAATCGAAAGTAAAGCACTATGTTACGTAGTGTAACAGGGGGAATCACATGAAAATGAACATAACTTGGACTGGGCAAATGTCCTTTTCTGGCAGTGCTCCATCAGGACATGAAATTAAAATGGATGCAGCAACAGACATAGGAGGACAAAACAGCGGTCCGAGGCCTACAGAACTCCTTTTACATGCAGTAGCCGGCTGCACCGGCATTGATATTATTTCTATTTTGCAAAAAATGCGTCTCAACCCGAGCTCCTTCCGTATAGAAATAGATGGTACACGAGCAGAGGAGCATCCAAAACGCTTTACAACCATTCATATTTTATATGCGCTTGAAGGAGAGCTGCCCGAAGAAAAAGTAGTGCGGGCTATTACATTATCAAAAGATAAATATTGCTCTGTTTCCCATTCACTGAACGCGGATATTTCGGTTAGCTATTCAATAAATGGCACGATAGGATCACAGCTGATTCAGTAAAGAAAACTCGCTGATTGGCGAGCCGTTAGGCGAAGGCAGAAGCGTAGTTGCCCTTACACTATATTCCTAAAATTTCCGACTCCGTCGAATGACTTCTAGTTGGAAATTTATACTCCCTTACAGTGTAAACAAACGAGGACAGTTCTCCGAACGATGAATTGCTTTTACTTCATTGCTCGGAGGACCTTTCCCCTGCACCGGGCCAACAATGTACTGAAACAAAGCACTTTTTATTCCTCACTTTTCCATCACGAAATTCACCAATTTATGGTATCATTTTAGGTAGTCCTATTTGCAGCTATCATTCAAACTAAAAAAGCAGGTGAATTTTGTATGAGAAAATGGATATCAATAACAGAAAAGCGCAATTTCTTAAAATGGTTTTTAGACAATCATCGCCTGAAATCTACGGACGCACGCAAAATATTGGAATTTATCATACACCGTCCTCATCTTTTGGAGAACCTCTCCTTTGTTGATAAAATAAAGCCTCGCGAAAAAACAATAGTTGTTTCAAGTATGCAATCAGATGAAAGCGGCTTTGCCTTTTACGACCGTTATCGAAAAACAGAAGATGCATCACAAGCTTTACATGACTTAACGCTCAATCCATCTGAAAAGGTAAATCTCATTTTAAATTTCTACGGAAAATTATTAAATCATCGTTACTTACAAATGCTAGACTCTCCTGAAGCTGATTCCATTCATTTGTACGAGCAATCAGAACGTCACGCAAGAGCAGCTGAAGCCCTCATTGAAAAAATTTCACATGAGCAGGAAATAGAAAGGGTTAAGCGGCAAATTGACGAAGCCTTAGACAAAAATGATAGATTGTTATTTGAACAGCTAGTGTCAAGACTTCAGGAGCTAGACAAAAAGCGAACTGGATAAAGAAAACCCGCCGATTGGCGAGCTCTGCCCTTGGGCGAAGACAGAGGCGTAGTTGCCCTTACACTTGATTTCTAAGATTTCCAACTACATCAAACTGTCTTCCTGCTAGAAATTTATACTTTCTTACAGTGTAAAATAGAAAAACAAAAAGGCGGACAGTTGCCGAGCCTGTCCGTCCTTTCGTTTTTTTATTTATTATTAAGCTCAGCAAGAATAGGATACAATTCCTCTAAATGCTTAATTTCATAGCTAGGGATTACTTCGTTTCGCTCTTTATCATGACGATTAATCCAAACGGACGTAATTCCAACGCGAGACGCTCCAAGAATATCTGTCATTAAATTATCGCCAACCATAATCACGTCATCTTTTTGAAGACCCATTAATTCTAAGGCGTGCTCAAAAATGGATGGATCTGGCTTACCTCTTCCAAAAGCACCAGAGATCACGATCTGGTCAAAATAAGGAACCAACTCAGGCGTAATATCAAGCTTTGTATTTTGTAAATCCGGTGAGCCGTTTGTTAATAATAGTAGCTGATATTTTCCCTTTAGCTCATCCAACACCTGGAATGTTTCATCATATACAAACGGACTCTTACGGCGCTGTGCAGGGAACATTTCCGCTAGCTCTTCACCAAATGCAGGATCATTAATCCCAAATGCTTGAAGTCCCTTCGTCCACGCATCTTTTCGATATGTCGGAACAATTCCCTTCATTTTACGGAAATTATCATCATCGTCTAGGAAGTTCCCCCATAGTCCTTCAAATGGATTAATACCAATCATTTGTGTAAATTCATACGTTTCATAAGAGGCATACAGCTCTCTTGCTTCCTTGCGAACCGCTTCTTCAAACGCCTCAGGATCGATTCCGTATTTTTGTTGTGCGGCTTGGCATGTTGCCTTAAAAGCTTCCGCTACGCTCTTTTGATCCCAAAGAAGCGTATCATCAAGGTCAAAAAAGATTGCTTTAATCATCGTCGTATACTCCTGTCTCTTTCTTTTGTTTTTCTTAAAAGTTTTATGATTCAAACATAAGATTACAAGGAGTTTCGCAATAAGTAAATAGTAACGTTACATATACATACGGTTTATAATTAAAAGTCTTTTCTTTCATGTATATAACAAACCTTGTTCGGCTACAGATACAATGTCTGAATTCTAATTCTCCCTTATAGAATTCATTCCTTCTATTGGCAGATGTATCGTAACCGTCGTTCCCTTTTCTACCTCACTGTCAACTTCTATTCTCCCTTTATGCTCTTCAATAATTTTAAAGCATACCATAAGACCTAAACCTGTACCTTTTTCTTTATTTGAGTAAAATGGTTCCCCAAGACGACTCAATTTTTCCTTTGTAATACCGCAGCCCTCGTCCTTCACTATCTTGTTATAAAGAAAACTCGCCGATTGGCAAACCCTGCCCTTGGGCGAAGACAGAGGCGTAGTTGCACTTATACTGTATTCCTAAAATTTCTCGCTATGTCGAATGCTCTTCTAGCTAGAAATTTATACTTTCTTACAGTGTAAAGAAAACTCGTCGATTGGCGAACCCTGTTCTCGGGCGAAGACAGAGGCGTAGTTGCACTTATACTTTGTTCCTAAAATTCCTCACTGCGTCGAATGAACTTCTAGCTGGGAATTTATACTTTCTTAAAGCGTAAAAAAGTAAGGTGCTTTTCTTAAATACTGTCTATGAAATAACATCAATCATTAAATATAAAAAGGCTGTACTCTCTTTCAGCATACCTTATCCTTCTGCCAATCTCTAGTGTAACATTGAAAAACAAGTTATATATTGATATATGAAACGACAAGAAATTATCAGTCTGGAATAGAGTATTTTGAGTTGATTGTGTGTATGCGTATTGCTGAAATTAGGTTTGACGGCAGGATTCATCGATGAGCTCCAGAGAAGCACTACTCCTGAGTAATCAGTTAGAAATGATTTGTAAACTCATTCCTCATTTAATATTTCTTGCCTACCAAATAGTAATTGATTTTATTGATTTGTTTCCTTTTAATAATATCCATTCTAGGGATAAGCGGTTACGTAAGTCAGTATGATTATACTTGTATAACAAATCGTGTCCGGCTGCAGCCATCCTTCTGCTTCGTTACTTCCAAAACAGCTAGAAGCGCATGTTTTAACTCTTGCACGTGGGAGATTACACCAATCAGACGACCCGACTTTTGTAAGCCTTATTCACTTAATTAATACTGAATATCATTAGAATTCTCCTTATTTCTCAACGTCCTAAATGCTACACATCCAGAAATAATCTGTAGTAATGATGGGATGAACATAACGAACATAGACAAAATCAATAATATCGTACCAATTACAATCATAATGATTCCATAAACAACATTGTTGATTCTGTTGACAAAGCAACTTAAAACTATTGAGGCAGATTGCATTATAAAATACACAAAAATTAGAATTAGCACACCAAATTGAGTATCGGCATCATTTGAATAAATGTACGGGTCAAATATAAGCATTAAGAATAAGAATCCCGTTATAAGTAATCCTAAAATTCCACCAATCAATCCAGTAACAAGTTCAGCAGTTCTTTTCATAAGATGCACTCCCTTTGATGTGTTATGGAGTTGTATAAAGTATTCACACTAGTGTATTTTGAATTGATTATATGTATGCGTATTGCTAAAGCATTAGAAATGCATATGGAGGATATATGGATAGATGAAGAAAACCCTGCCAACTAATGGCAAGGTTCATCTTATTTCTAATTAAAAAACAAAACATAGACAAAAGAAGGATTCATTTACAAGATGGATAAAGTTTTTTATTCGTTATTCATCGAACATTACGAATTCCCAGGAGTAGTAAATATCTTATTAAACTGTTGTGCGGTCTAGTTGTGTACCTCTGTTGCATATGACTATACCTGTATCACAAACCGTGTTCGACTACAGCCATCCAGCTGTTTTGTTACTTCCAAAACAGCTGGAAGCGCATGTTTTAACTCTTGCACGTGGGAAATTACACCAATCAGACGACCCGACTTTTGTAAGTCTATTAGCGTGTCGATTGCCTTTACAAGCGATTCTTCATCAAGAGATCCGAAGCCCTCATCAATAAACATCGTTTCGATGGAAATGCCTCCCTCATAAGATTGAATCACATCTGCCATCCCGAGCGCCAGACAAAGAGATGCGTTAAACTTTTCGCCGCCAGATAGTGTTTTTACATCGCGCGTTTGTCCGGTATACGCATCATACACGGAGGGCTTGATTTTAAAGGGTTTCGGGGCACTCAAAAGTAGCTTTAGTGACCTAAAATGTGACCAATTTTGTGACCAATAAAACAGCGTTACTAAAGCAATTATAAGCATTTTGTGATCATTTTTGTGACCGCAAAATAAGGTTATTGGAGTTGTCTAAGGTTTCCATATACCCTTTTGACATGCCACTTCTGAGGTAAAATTCAGCAGTGGTATTTTTTATTTCACGACTCAAGCACAACTATTCTCCATTTCCCATATATCCTCGAAATATCGCTCCTCAAACTTCTTCTGCATAATCCCATAGAAATATCCCTTGTAATCACCTCTAATAGCATTTATTTTAAGCCCTCTCACCATTTGTTTCAGGCTTTGGATACCCGTATCAACCTTCACATCAATATCATGCTCATACGCATTTTTGTAAGCACAAACCTCTACACGTTGCCACAATGATTCAATTGTCTTAGCGTTGTTCCAAAAGCATTTAGCTAAGTCCACAAATTGTTTAGGCACTCGATCAGAAACAAATTCAGCATTTAGTTCTGCATGTTCTAAATTTCCTGATTTATTGTGAACAGGAACGTCCTCTTTACGTTTATTAATATTTTGGTTGTTAGTTTTAGAAAGATGTCTAGTTTCTGCTCCTTCAATTTTCTCTGCATTCTGTACGTCAGAGTGAATAGAATGAGGATTTTCCTTTACTGGATAAGGTTGAAACACGTATACATTATGAGTTTGTTTCCCTTTTAAAAAAGTGTTATGAATCGTGACCATACCACACTTCTTTGCCTTCCGAAGCATACGCTCAAATGATGATCTAGAAATGCCTACGTCATCTTTATGGGTTGCAGCTACAATTGTCTGGATTTTAGCGTTGCATACACCAGCTACTTTTGCACAGAATCGAATAAGACGTTTTAAAGCCACTAATTCAGACTTTGTAAACTCTGTTTTTATATCTGTCATCCACATTTCAATATGGTCATTGAAATTTTTAAGGTCACGGAATTGTGAAAACTCTTCAAACTGTTCAATATGTCCCGGCTTCATTTTGATATCCTCCCTTCCCTGAATTTGAGCATAGTTAAAGAAAGGTACATCTTTATTGATTTTTCAAAGATGTACCCTAAACTTGTGATAATCCACTATGTAGTATTAATTAATCCTCTTCTGAGAACACGCTTGTTTCCACGCTGCTAAATTCTACATTGGCATCATGAACATTAGGTGTAATCACTTTGCCACCAGCCATAACTAACGTGAGCATTGCATGTGTAATGAAGCCGTCATCTAGTTCTAACATAACTTTCTCCATTGCATTCTCATGATCTTTAGCGTGTACCTTGATTGAAATTGGCAATGTAATATCCGCATATACTTCGAATTCCTTACCTAGCTCCACCAAATGTAAGTTGTAGACAGAACCTCTGTTTCTAACGGATTTAGTTTTCTCCATTCCAACCTCTCCCTTATATTTATTTTTACAGAAGTAACCTTTAACTTTCTAAAGATATAATACACTTTCGCTAACACACATGTCAATACCATATTTTTATTTTTCTAAAGATATAGTATACTTTTCTAAAGGTTTTACTTATATAATCTATATAGAAAGTGAGGTTGGTGTTTTGATCTCTTATGCCCCGTTAATGGCTACTCTTCATAAAAAAAAGATGTCAAAAACTGATCTACAAAAGTTAATTAATGTTTCCTCTGCTACAATCGCTAAAATCAGCAAAGATGAGTTTATATCAATGAAGGTTATTGATGATATCTGTGAAACATTGAATTGTAGTATTGAAGATGTAATAGTCCATATACAGCAACAAAAAGACCACTAAGAACATTAATCCTAGTGGTCTTTTATTATTTATTGCATTTATATTATGAGGTTTTGAACAACTTGTTTATAACACCTTCTAAATAAAAGAATATTTGATACTTATAGAATGAAAATGAAAAATAAAAAGACCATACACATCTGTGATGATCTTCTTAAATTTATTTAAATAAATTATATGATATTATCTTGTTTATTGTTGTTCCTCCGTTCCATTTCTTTCTCCTCTGCCAAATCTCTTTTAATATCCTCGATGATCATAAATTTAACAATATTTCTTAATCTCTGATAATTGGCTGAATTAGAAGATGGTTTAATTATAAATTCAGTTGGTTTGTTTACTTTAGTCATTACTATTTCCTCCCGTTTCAATTTAACTCTTTGCTAAAAAGAAAGTGGTACTATACCTCAACTAAAGATTATTTTTTTGACGATTTCTTTAAATTCATCACTATTCAATAGATCTTCAAAAGTTGGAACTTCACCAGTCTTAGGATCAGGTTCAGCAGGTTCCACTTTAATCTTATACTCAATGTTGTTTTTCACAGATACCCCTCCCTTTAGAAATATCTTAAGTAGTAACATCTTAAATTTCTATTAAATAAATTATATGATATTTCATTATTTATACATTATTGTTCATTCGTTCTGCTTCTTCTTTTAGTTCTTTCTTCCTTGCTCTAATTGATTCAATAACCTTTTCTAGACGTTCCTCATGATTTTCAAGTTCCTTACCTACAAAGTTCCTAAGCACTACGTCCCAAACAAACTGTAATAGTTCTTTGTCCCGATCAACATTAAAGAGTTGTAGCAGCTTCATGTACTCTGCTTTAACGAGACGATCATAAAATACGTTTTGTACATGGAGAGCAAAAAGTTCCTGTACTTCAGTAAACGACATACCCTTGCTACACGGATATATTAAATCTGTACGCCAAATACGATCGCTTGAATAAGATTTCTTTGATTCAACCCACGCAGTTTTCTCTTCGTCATAATAGATCTCAATTAGTTCATCTTCCCTTTCTAGTCCCATTCTATCTGCCTTCATTAATATTTGTTTCTCTGTTTTATTAGGCAATCTTTTTAAAAGCTGTTCCCATTCTTCATTAGCAAAATATTCTTTTAAAATTTCCTCCTCAGGTTTTTTCCAAGGTTTCCTTGCCATGATATATCCTCCTTAAATAAATATGGTACACAGGCATTGTATAACATGAGTTTTAAATTGTCAAAATATTCTGTTTTTTATAAATAAATTATATGATAAGTACAGAAATTAGACTTTAATCACCCGAATTTTAAACACACATAGCGCCAATATCTCTCCTCAGGTACAATTTTTAAGCGCGAAACCGATTTATACTAGTCATATAGGGTATTTATCTAATTAATAATGACATTTATAGAGGTTGTAATAGCATGGTAATTCTTTAACTGTCTTTAAATTATCGTCTTTAATAAACATACATTAATTTATAAATGACATAAATAGAGTCTAAATACACAAAACAAAGAAGAAAGAAATACACGTCCCCGTATATCGTTTCCTTTTTTGTTTTTATAAACTATGATAGGCATCAACTTTTCTTTCTGTACTTTAAACTCTTCCTCACATAAGATACCTTGTTCTACTAAATCGTTTAATTTTATCAATTCATCAACTACGGAGGGAAGAGAATTACTTGCAGTCTTAGCTTTCTCATCCTCTTTATCAATTTTCTCAATAATTAACGTATTTTACACATCGGTAAGAGAAATTAAAAATATGTCAAAGATTTTGTTCATGCAATAAAAAAATAACTATAGACATTTACTAACTGACTATGCCTTGATTTATAATTCTTTAGTTTATTTTATGTTGGAACATGCAACTCCTCTCTAAAAGAGCATAAGGATCACCTTAGTTTAGAAGCTACAACATAGCTTATCTTACTTATTTTCTAGAACTTCCACTATCCTTTGTCACTCAAAATATTTAATAAACGTTATGAGGGCAATATTTTTTATATTATAATCATTTATGTACATCCAAAGTAAAAAATTATAATTAAGATTATCCCCATATAAAAGATACAAATAAGTTGCAAAGGGAGAAAACGCTCATGAACAAAATAGTCAGTATTTCAGGTGCCATATTTGTATTAGTAGTAGCCACTTTGTGTTTTTTTATTAAATTCCCTAGTTATCTCACATATTCCAAAAATAAAGGCAATATTATAAGTGCAGCTGGTGTGGCTGACGACATTAAACCGCCAGCTGAGAGGAAAAAGGAACTTACACAAAAAATTGATGAATATTTGCAAAGTCAAAAATTTAATGGTACCGCTCTTGTTATTCAGAATGGTGATACGATACTTGATAAAGGATATGGTTATGCAGACTTTACGAAAAAAATTCAAAATACAGCACAAACAAAGTATTATATTGGCTCTATTACAAAAACGGTCGTAGCCGTATCCATTTTGCAACTTCAGGAACAAAAAAAGCTAGATATTTATGATAATGTTCACAAGTACCTTCCCTCTTTCCCAGAAGATAAAAATATTTCTTTGTTTGAATTGTTGACTCACACATCAGGAATAAAGGGGGATAATTCTAGTGAGAAATCTTTTAAGCCAAGTTCTATTTCGGATTTAGTGAAATGGATTGGGGAGCAGAATCTCGCATTTCCTCCATCGACAGATTGGTTATATAGTGATAAGAATTATATTATTTTAGCTTCAATTGTGGAAAAGCTATCGGGTGAATCATTAAAGCAATACGTAACAAAACACATTTTCACCCCTGCTGGAATGACTAATTCTGGGATTTTAACAAATGAAAAAGATGTTCTAAATATCTCCAAAGGATATGTAAGAACAGAAAAGGGACTTGTTTCGATGGGTGCTCCTTTAGACCTTTGGGCATATGGATGCGGAAACATGTATTCGACGACGCATGATATGTATAAGTTAAACAAAGCTATTATTACCAGAAAATTGTTATCCCCACAAAGTATTGCACTTATGTTTACACCTGTTAAACACACGTATGGAATGGGCTACTATATTATCCCCGAACGTTATTATAATGCAGGAGTAATCTCAGGAATGCTTTCACTGAATACCTTTAATTGGAATAAAAAAATGTTTGTCATTCTTTTGTCAAATACTAGACATGATAATACAAAGATAGATTATGACCTAGGTCATAAAATAATCAATATAGTTAATCCTCCCGAACAGAAAAACGGAGGTCGAACGTAAATGTGATTTACAGCAACCAACATAAACACTTGCCTCCTCCCTTCTTTTTCGGGGAAATGAGAACTACGTCAAAGGGGGTGCAGAAATGTAACTCCCCTTTTTTTTGTTATCTCTAGTAAAATATCAAAAACATGTAAAATTTACCTTTTTATTCTGTTATACTTAATATCACAATATATAAGGGGGAATTCGAGTGAGTTTTGATATTATCGGGATGCAACAAATACAACAAGCAGAAACTGCCACTGGAAAGAGATTAGTTTTAAAACGGCAGTTCTCTAGACTAGATATTGGGTTGGCAGTAGCTGCAATTTTATTATTTCTTCCCACTCTTACAATATCCTTTTGGTTATTTTTCATTTATTTAGCTATCAAAGAAGGTGTTGCAAAAACTTATTTAGTTAAAAATGTTGTGACCGGTGAAAAATTTAGAGTCACAAAACAAGAATTTAAGCAGTATAAGAAACAGCAAAAAAATAAGGAGAAAGAAGTTAAAAGTATTACCAATCAACCTGTTATTGAGACTGTTACGAATATAACAACTAAATCTGAAGTTACTAAAAATCCTATTACTAATGTTCGCGAAGATGTGAAAGAAGAAATCATCACTCAAGAGAGCGCACCAGTGAGTAAAGAAGAATCGCAAGTCAATTCAGAAGCTTTAGTGCAAAAAAGAAAAGCCCCTGTTCTAGTTTCTGAAACATCTTATTCTCGAACTTACGAGGAAGAGAATGCATATGTTGAGTATATTGATTTTTACATAGCGGGTACTGCATTTAGACAAAAAGAAATCAAGAAAGCAATCAAGTTGGAGCAAGAGGGCGGAATATCTTTTGATGAGCAATATCAAGGAATGACAAATAAAGAGATTCTAGAAGAGACCTTTGACCAGCGCATTTTCCAATACGATAATACTGATACCTTCTCTGAGTGTTCTTTGCAACCTGAACCAGAAAACGAACATGATCCACAAGCCATTGCTGTGTATATCTATGGCTTACATGTTGGATACGTACCCCAGCAGAATTTTAAAAGAGGCAAGGCATATATCTTAAATAAAATTTCAAACGAAGAAAACCTTTACCTCGATGTCAGCTTAAAAGGCGGTAAGTATAAGATTAATGTATATGACGAAAAGATTGAAACTGGTGAGACGGATTATAAATTAGAAGGACATATTGTTATTAGAACTAACAAATAAAAATTACATAATAACATGAAAAAACCGCTTCCTTTTATCAGAGGCGGTTTTTTCATGTTATGCAATGTTTATTTCAATGAATTAGCAGCCCGGATTCGGGTCTGGATCACCTAAAGTTGAGACTATTCCACAACCCGGATCTGGATCTGGGTCGCCTGAAACAGAAATTATTCCACCACCGGGATTTGGATCACCTGCAAAATGTAACATAGTATCGCCCCCCTAAAGTTTGGATAACCTTATTTTACCAAACAAGAAAGAGATTCACTAGTAAAAATTGTGATTCATCTCCAAATATGCACCAGCTTTATGCCTTATTTAAATGTAAAGTAGATTATCTGTGTGAGACACAAGAAGAAAACTAAACATTAGAATTCAACCTTATAAACAATACCTGAGTTTGGATAAACACCATACCAACCATACGTTGCAGTGTGCCCAATACCTTCCTTAGGATCATCCACTACAACTTGGTATGCGTGTATAATGTAATTTCCTTCATCTGAATCATGATCATATTCTACAAATACATTTGGATTATCTGGTAAATTTAAATATTTTCTTACATTTTCTTCAGCTTGCTGTTTTGTAATATTCCCTGTACCACTAGAAGTATTATTGTTCTCTTCGTTATTACTCTGCGCTACCTTTTTTGCTTCTTCTGCCTTCTTTGCTTCTTCTGCCTTCTTTGCCTCCTCCGCTGCTTTTTGCGCTGCTTCTTGTTGTTTTCTTTGCTCTTCTTCAAATTTAGTTTTTTCTGTTTTTAAGCTTTCCATTGTTTGGTTTACTTTTTGATTTTCTTCTTGTAAAGATTCATCTTTAGTAGTTTCTTGCTGCAAAGTGTTTAATGCTGTTTCGGCTTCCGCAAATGACTTATTTGTAATGAGTTCTTGGATTCTAACAAGTTCTTTTCCAATCTTATCCGTATTCTCTTTGTATTGAATAAGTTCTTGTTTTCTCTCTTTTGCATCACGAACAACAACAGATGAACCATTCTTTACTTCGTATGCCCTTTCGTATGTAGCAATAGCTTCATCTACCTTTTTTTGTTTAGAAAGTTCCAAGGCTTTCACCATCATACTTGCTTGTTTATGTAGAACTTGTATTTTACTATCTTTCTTTTCTTCTAATGCTAGTTCAAAAGATGCCACTGCCTTAGAATAATCTTCATCAATTAAAGCAAGTTTCCCCTTCTCCACAGCCTTATCGAATGTCTCATTACTACAACTCGATAAAACAAATACCATACAAATAAAAAATAAAACCCCACACACCTTTTTCAATAACCATAACCTCCCATTTTTTCACTATATAACAATTATAGCAATTTGAAACTCTAGATTCACGACAAAAAAACTAAATATTACATGATAAAGATAATATTTATAGAATATTAATGTTTTCAAACGTATTTAAAACCGCCCCGAAATGGAGCGGTTTTTTATTTAGGAAACCTAAAATTATTAATCTTGAATAGTTACTAAGGTTCCAGTTTCATCAAAATAAAGATACCTGTATCCAGCATAAACCCATTGTTCAGAAACACCATTAGCAGTTGTTGTACGATTTATTTTGTTTGGTTGACCCCATCCTTCTGTTAAAACTTCTTCTTTAGTCATACCAATTGAAACAGGTTGGGGATTCCAAGTTCTAGTTTGTGTATCTACTGTTTTTTGTTGCACTGCTGCTAATTCTAAATCCCGTACATAAGAATTTAATTCATCAATTGATGTGAACGTCTTGATTTCTTTTACAACATTTGCTTCATAAAAAAGAACAAGATAACCATCTTTAGCCTTCCAGATGTCCCCAGATAATTTATATCCATCACTGATTTCACGCAAGTGTTTTGAGTTTTCCTTTAACTTATCCTCTGCTTTATGAATGTCTTCCATTCCCATTCCAACTTTAACGAGAGGAGTAATTTCAGAAAGAGTAGCAAGCTTTTTCGGAGTCTCAGTCTCCCCTTGAACTGAGGCATTAGAATTAGATGTTTGATTGAAGCTGCATCCAACAGCAAAGATAGATAAGAATACTAAGAGTAAAAAGAAATTCTTCATTCATTTCCCTCCTTTATTATGCGGCAGTTAAATTTTACCACAACAAAAGGAGGGTCTGACTGTTTTTCCTGATATTTAAATTTATTAGATTGCTATGACAATATTATTAAAGAAGTACTATAAGAATATATAAGAATAGAAGAACCCCTCCTCCGTATGAAGTAGCTTTTTACTTTAACGAACCAACTCTAAGTATTTTCCATCATTTCCGAATACCCACGCTTCTTCCACACCGTCAATAAGAACCCTGTGCCAATCATGTACATTGGCGGTTACGTTATACATTCTACCTTTTACCGCTTTACCAATTGAAGGGTATTGAGTACCAGTACCCGTACGAATATTAAGCCCATCAACTTTTACACGAACAACCCCAATAATACCATTAGGTAATGTCTGTTTAGGTTCAGGTGTAGGAGAATCTAAAACCTTATCTGTGCCATACCCTCGATAATTATATTGTAAATGGGGGCTATCAATGAAACCACTCCAGAATAGTCCTGATTCAAAGCCAATAGATTGTGCATAGCGAATGGCAGAAATGAACGGTTCCTTCTTATAGGCTGAACTTTCCCAAACATCTTTACCATTAATAATAGGTACGAAGTCTAAAGCCTGACCTACTAAATGGTATGATTTCATTGTCTGAGAAGCACCTTTTGTAACGTTTTCTCTTTGCTTCTCAATTGTACGGATTGTTTCATAAATCAAAATATCAATCTCATGATCAATACACCACTGATACCACTTATAAGCAGCCGCTTTTGTATTTGGTGCAAGTTTATCTAAGTTTTCTCTATTCCGCTTGTCATATGTCATTGTAAAAGTCATTATTCAGTACCTTCTTTCATGTTGTCTGTAGAAGGGTAATTAGTCCAAATACCAAGTGCTGCACCAACAGTATAAACTGCATCTTGAATTTGTCCAAGTTGACCTTCTAAATCTGCATACCCTAAACTTTTTAACACTAAACCAATCAAAGAGAAGATAGCTACAATTGTTTTCCAGTTGCGAAGGCGTTTAATAATTTCTTTTTTTGTAAGTTTCATTGCAATTCCTCTTATTTGAAATACGAAACAAACAGAGCCAATATAGCAACCCCGATACCTGCCCATGATGCAACTTGTGCTGCACTTGCTCGTTTGTCGTTCTTCAATTCTTTTAATTCTTCTCTTGTCTCTTGAATATCTTGGTCACGACTACGGAACATTTCGTTTACTTCCAGCCGTGTAGGAAAGTTCTGAGTAAATGATGATATTTGAGTTTTTAATTCAATAACTAATGTTGTTAAGTTCTCTATCTGCGTCTCTAACTTCGCAAGACGCTCGTAGTCCTTTTGATCCATAATGAACCCTCCTCTCTATAAAAGAAAAAGAGCGCTACAATAAGCTCTCTCGGATAGACCTATTTATGACAAAACAAAAAGAGAGCCTTAGGGATAGCTCTCTTTAATGATATGTGGTGATAACCGTTCTAGCCATTACTGGCTTACTGATTAAAGTACCCATTAGCAAATTTATTATAATTCAGATAACAATTCTAATGTGTTATGGCAAAGCTCTAGTATTTCCTCTGCTCTCCCTCTAATATCAAGATTGTGCGCTCGAACAATTTCACTTCTATTGGTAATTGGTATAACCATTTTTGAGTGAAACATTTCGATTTGCGTATTCGCGACTCTACATTTTTTTCGAAGAATTGACAATTGAGATAACAAATCTACACTATCAGCTAAAATCGTATAGGTATCACTCAATACTGATTCCAAAACACTTAATTCATACTTGCTGAGTGAATAATGTGTTCCTATTTGTTCCTCAGGCATTATCATACTTGATGCATCACTTTGTATGTTATAAAGTTCAGCCTTCAACAGTTGAAGCTTAAGCTTTTTCTCATAGTATCCTAAGTAAGAAGTTCTAATTTCCTCTGGACTCATACCTTCATCACCCTTATTTGTTCGCTTGGCAAAAAACCATCCTGACTCAACATCCCCATAACAATGTGGAGCGTTCCAACTTTTAGGAATGTGTATGACATGAATTACATTTCCGTTTTCTAATTCAATTGCTGGATTCTTAAATTGCCAATCGACCATTGGGCGACAACGATTAGGATAGTTGCCAAAATGTTCAGGGAAATCCACATCTTTCGGTATTCCAACTAAACGCTCATCAACTTCACCTCTATCTGAAATCCCGAAAA
The DNA here is from genome assembly GCF_038440375.1 of Bacillus sp. OTU530. Taxonomy (NCBI): domain Bacteria; kingdom Bacillati; phylum Bacillota; class Bacilli; order Caryophanales; family Bacillaceae; genus Bacillus; species Bacillus sp. OTU530. The sequence continues at coordinate 24,201 of NZ_JASATP010000020.1, read as the reverse complement.
CTAGAAATCCGCCAGAACTGTTCGCAAAAGCACAGCATGCCTTACTCAATCGTTTTTTCCCTGCTTCTTCCCTAGGATGAGGGAGCATTTCTTTAAAATCAAAATATTCCGTTTCTCGATATCCCTTTATTAGTAGTTCTTTTATTACATCAATGCTCCATTCGTCTAAACTTTTAGGAATCACATTTTATCCCCTCTCAAACGTAACTTATTATTACTATACCATTGAGAGGTTTTTTGTACTATAATCAAAACCATTTAGTCTGTTAACAAATAACACCCTTATACTTCATACTCACCATTTTCTATTAAACGATTTAAGGCATCTCTTATATCTTTAGCACATTCAAAACACAGTATTGTTTCAGCTATTTTATAAAGTCCCTCTTCCTCTTTAAAACTACGATAACAATGTCGACAAAAACCATCGTAATCAATTCTCCATACTTTCAGTTCGTCCAATAAAGTCACCTACCCTTGAACAACGCTCTCTTACTTTTGTATTTATGATAAGTTTATCCATATTATCAGTCAATTTTCAAAATAAAAAGGAACCTCGATTGAGATTCCTAAATGAACTTAGGTAAACTAGCCTGGAATAAATACAACTCAGTTGCTCCGCCATTATTCTTTTGAAGACGACCAAATATACGTCGCTGTGGATCAGCTGCATGTGGGCCGAGGATATTATAAAATCCTTCGTAGTTACCGCCTGTAGTTTCCATGCGCCAGATTTCATACCAATCTGTACCGTTTTCCGAAGCGTAAAGGAGTGCACCGCCTTCCCCGTTGCCTCCGTTTCTACACCACGGTACAAGAGTTGCTTTCAATGTATCAGAGTCGACTTTTGAGTACTTATTTGCAAAGAATTTAAATACGTCGCTACCGTCTAACAGTTTCAAGTTAACAATGTCAGCCTCTAAAATAGGCGCTCGTGTTTGCCCTGAAGGACGCTTCCAGTAACGGAACCCATCAGGCTTTCCATCGGTACAAAATACAACACCATGAGCATAAGAGATGATTTGCGTGTATTGGAAGAAGCTAGCGTTTGTTGCCGCAACTTTAGTCCAAGTACTCCCCATATCATCGGAATAATAGAGGTTAGCATTTCCGTTGTCTCCAGTTGCGATAAGGATTCTACCACTATACGGATCATACTCAGCGTCATGAATGTGATTGTTTGAACCGACATCCGTAACTGTTCCGTATGTGAAAATCTTTTTCCAAGTCGCACCGCTATCAGATGACATATATACTTCTTTCCCGCCAGTTCCATATGCGGTCATAAGAACAATTTCACCACACACTCTAAAACCCATTTGATAAGAAGTAAAGCCAGTGGTAAATGTGAACGCTATTGCGAAATTTTGTTGGTTCACATCCGAAACATAAACTTCCCCCTGCCCGTTTGCTAATTGGTGACAAACTACTACTCTTCCACTCTCTGTCACAAATACTGCTTCAATACGGTTGTAGTTATTGGTGATAGTAAACAGAGTTGTTGTCGTTTCCCAATAATCCGTACTTTTCACAACTGCCGCACTTTGATTTCCGTACATGTGACCTGTTTTTTGATCCATGTATTTTGGAAACTTTCCATTTGTCACAAGGGTTAAATTCGGATTTACCCGTGCAGGAGTGGGATATTTGGGAGTCTGCGCTACAGTTGCATTTAAAGTGTTTGCAACCTCAACTTGTAATTGCCCATTTGCATTTTGCTTTATTACTTTCCCTGAATCTCCAATTACACGAAACCAGTTTTTGTTAAACATTATCGCTTCACCCCAAACACAATGACTGAAACTGCACCTAATGTTGGGGCAGCTCCATTCGATTTAACTGAAAATCGCACTAATTTATAAGATATATCAAAAAGGCCACCAACCGTGTTTAAAAGATATGGCTTTTTGTTTGAATCAGGTGGAATAATGAGACTATCAGCATCTTTCCATTGGACACCATCAAAAATTCGCGGTGTGGCTGCGGAGACATCATTCTCAACAGCGGGCTGAATCGTAACTTTTATATCCTGATCTGTGTTATTAATCACCCAATAATAAACTTCTGCATATTGCGAGAGGTCAGTAATAGCACTTGTTACCGACGCTGTATCCCGAATAGAAACAGCATTGATGAGTAGTAACTTGTCCATGCTATTAATCTTGTACATTTCTAAACGTCCGTCAGTAGCTTGTGCTAATTTCTTCGCTTTGTTCCCCAATACGTACAACCAATTCATGTTATTGACCTCCCAAGGCTTGGACATTAACAACGCCAGTGGTTGGCGCAACGTCCGCTTTTATAGAGAATTTAACTTCTCTTAAAGGCATGTTGAGTATGTCCAAGTATGAATTTAGAGAAAAGTATTTTCCTAATGTATTAGATGGAATAGTAATTGTATTGCTCTCGACAAAGCTTTCTCCATCCCATTCAAAGAAACTTTTTGCCCCATCACCTGCGTAAAGCTGTAGAAGTGGCGTAACTTTTACAGGTTGATCAGTTGCATTGGACACAAGGAACAATGTTCTTTTGTAGGGTGACAAGTCAATAACTCCACTTGAAATTGGGTTTGTGTCCGCGATTGATTGATTCCTAAAAATTGAAATCAACTCATTTTTCGCTGTTGTTTTAACATTACCGGGATTCCCTACTGTAAATAAAGGGTTCCCAGTATCGTCAATCGGTTTTGTTTTAAAGAATGGGTTAAGAATATTGAACCCTGGCATAATCATCTCTCCTTATAGAATTGTTGTTACGGAAGATTTATATCGTCCGCTTTCATACGTTAAATCCTCTTCGATGGTTCTTCCTCCACCTGTTCGAGTAATCCTAGTGCATACATCGTTCGTATAGGTGTAGGTTGTAACGTATTGCGTCCCGTGTTCATCTGTCTCTGTTTCTGTCTCGACTTGACCACTTGCATTATAAGTGACAGAGCCGCTTGTCATTACAGCAACCTTTTCTGACGTGACAGATCCAGGCGCTAACTTTTCTGTTGTCACACTTCCCGGTGTGGGTGTCCCTACTTGTTCCTCAAGTGTGGTAACCCGTTCTTCCAATCCACCAATTTCAGTTTCGTGCTCAGTGAAGTTATCATTGCTATCGTTTAGGAAAGCACGATTTAACTCTGTGCCGAGTGTCTTTACCATGAAATTACCCTCCTTTCCAAATAAAAAAAGAGCTACACTAATGTAAGCTCTCGATTTATTACGCGATATCGCGGTATATTTGTAAATACTTCTTCTGTGTTGGCATTAGCCAAGTAGAAAAAGTATTCATACTGCTTTGTTGGTATCACTCGTTCACCGACTAAACTCTCAATAATTCCCCCGTTTTCGTCTACATTACAAAAGAACAATGCACCCATACTATCACCCTTCCTGCTCTATAAAGCGAACATTCCCATATACATAATAAGTATCTACGCTTCCATATTGCCGCCAATAAATTGTCTTCAAATTACCTGTTGGAACACCTAAATCAATTAGAATATCCTTTTTGTATCCTTGGTTTGTACTGTGCCTTGTCTCTGTAACAGTGGAAGATGAAATTACTGTTTCAACACCACTTTCATCTTCTTCAATAACATCGAATGTGATATAGCCAGTAATTCCACCATCAACAAACATATCGACAACTACATGGACGTATCTACTATCGTGCTTCAACGTGTAGCGGTCAACGTTCTCAAATCGACTTGTCGATAATGTGCGATACCAAGAACCGAATTTCTCAACGCCAGTTGTCTGGAAAGCAGGATTACTGGATTGTATCGCAAGTCCATGTTGCAACTTTCCACCAATAATTGTTGCATAACCATCGTCACGCTCCACTCTCACAAGACCTTTATGGATATCTAAACCGCCAGCTCCAATGTGAACAAAGGCATTTGGATCATCCTCACTGATGTACCAATCACCTGTATTATCTGAATAGTGATTGCTATTGCGGTACAATTTCTTGATACTAAGTTGCAGATTCCCGTTTTCGTCTAACAAATCCTTCACATTCTTTTGTACCTGTGCAAAGTTTGTCATGACCGAGGTAATACCTTTTCGGAGCAAATGAAGGTTGCTCAGTTCTACAATAGGGGATTTTTCTTTATTGAGTGGATAATCTGTTATTTCAATAATTCGTATCTTCACTTGTAAATCAATCGGATCAATGAGTGCAAATACATAATCCCCAACATCATAGTTATGTACCGGTAATCCATTCTCATAAAGCTGTACAATATCGGTTTTTAACCGCAGTTCTGGTACATCAATAAGAGAATCCTTACAGGCTTGTAGTAACGTCTCAACAGTTGTATATCTTTCATCCCGAAGCGGCTTGGCATGTTTCTCACCGTATAGATCAGCAGTGGTAGAACGGTATGTTGTGGTAATACCATCTTTTCCATAACCTTTGATAATGGTAGAAAGGTTTTTCGTATCCACTTCATACTCATACGACTTGATATTGTGTTTCCATCTAAACTGTGCATCTGTTTCTGTACCGATTGCTGTTTTGAAATACACTTGCTTATTCACATTATCTATTTCAAACTCAACCTTATAGCGGTCAAGGAGTGTTTGCAGTAAGGATAAACAATTATCATCGCCCCAATTCTCAAACTCTGTCGCTACTGTCGCGGTTTGGTTTACCCATTCCCACGAGGTAGGAGCAAATACATGATTAAGAGCTTGTACAAAGTTTGTATAGCCGTTTATTTTGTCATACTGCCATGCATTAATCATGTCATCTAAGAAGATATGTACGCAATCGACTTGTTTACGACCTGTTCTTGATTTCCTTACCGACTTGATTTTATACTCATCGGAACCAATCATAACAACCGCTTCTTCTTCACATAGAGGATAAGAATGACTATTCCTCTCTGTATCAATAGCACTAAAATAAAGGGTGTTATCACCATTCACACGCCTTTTTCGCTCTGGGGGTGTATAGTCTGTTAACATTTCCTCTTGTCCGTTAAGACTCTTAATAATCAGCATCTATACACCTCCTCACAAGTAGTAATAGCGAAATAAAAATGAAATAGAAAAAGCGCCTGAAGCGCCTGTGATTTCAAAGTTATTCCAACCCGGTTTTAAGGTGATTAATTGATAATTTGTATCTTTAAAGATACTGCCATTGTTTTTTAGTGACTTCACACCATCTAATTTAACTGTATCTCCACTCACTGTAGTTCCTGTATACTGCCATTCTTCATTGGTAGTAGTATTTTTAATTTTGAGTGTACTAGAAGTTCCTGTAAACGTAATTGTCAGAGGTAGTTCCCTTGGATTTACAGTTACATTTCCAGCGTTATAAACACGAAAAGATGAACTATCAAACGTGTACTTCTGTGATTCTTCATCCACTAACAACCCTTGCCCGATTTGCCAAAGCTCACTGTCAAAGGTGAAATCATCCTGCGTTGTACCAACTGACTCAGCAAATGGCATAAAGGCAACAAACTCCACATCAAAGAAGCCATGTTTGTATGTCTGTTCTACACTAAATGAACTATTCCCCTTTACTTTCCATCGTTTTCCGGGATTTCGACTATCAATAAGGTAAAAGGCTTCTTCACTGTGGAATATTGCAAACACCTCATCACGAAATAATGCATAATCCTCTGAATTAACAGCTTTCAAGTAAAAAGAACATGAAATAGTACGAGTTCCAATAGTTGTCATGGTACTAATCTCACCATGTTGTCCCTCTATCTTTTCCGTCACATGCTCATAAGAAGGAGAAGAAGGATTGAAATCCCGTGTCATTATGCCGAGTTGTGCCAAGTCATATGTTGTACCGTCTAATCTTACAACTGTTGTATTCATTCCTTCCCTCCTCTCATGTAGTTTTGTAACGTAAAATTCTTACCCTGCATTGTATCAATATGTGGTGTAGTTGCTCTTGCTATTTCGTATCCATCCATTAGGATTACATTTTCAATTACTACATTTTGTTGAGCTGACTGTTCTGTTTTACCGTTGTTAGGCATCTCACTGGCAATGGCTTCAGCAAATGGAGTCATTCTGTGTCCTTGTAACGGAACGATTGCTTCGGGACCCTTCTCGCCTAATCCGACAACTGAGGGACCCGTAAAAACACCACCGGTTGCAAACCAATCGAATCCTATTTGAGGTAGAGCACCTGAGACAGCATCAATAGTACGGGATATCCATTTGAATTGAGGTATCTTAGGGAGAATAAACTTACCAAAAACCCATTCCATAGCTTCGACTGCTTTTCCAGCTTCACTTGCTTTTGATGTAACCTCGTCATGCATATCCCCTGCTTTTTGAACAGCATCGGTTTTCATATCCTCGAATTTCGATTTAACTTGACCTGTTTCCCAATCAACCTTTGATGCATGTTCTCCTGCTTGTTTCTTTGCCAAATCAACAACCTCAGTATAAGTGCCGTTAGCTTCTTGTGTTGCTTTTGTACGAGCTTCTTCAGCACTTTGAATAACTTGCGCTGCTTCATCGGCAGAAAGGGTTCCACGTTCATCTCTTTGATAAATAGCATTTGCCACAACTTGCTCATATTGTGCTTGTGCAGCTGCTATTGTGTCATCACGTTGCTTTGCTGCATTTTGTGCAACTGTAGCAGCTTGTTGAGCTGTAATAACTCCAGCGTTGTTCTTTAAATCCTCAAGAAGTACCTTTTGTTGAGAGACACTTACAGCAATTGCATCAACCATTTGCTGGTTCATTTCGTTAGTTAACTGAAGGATTTGTGTCTTTTCAGCTTCTGTCAAAGCACGTTTTTCATTAGATGCAGTCGTTAAGATTTCCTGTATTTTCGCTTCTCGCTCTTGGATGGATTGCGTTTGCTTTGCATTTCCTTCGACAATCTTTTGGAGTATGGTTGCTTCTTGATGGTCTGTTAGAGTGAAGGTAGTCGCAAACATGGTTTGCATCATAGATAGCTCTTTATTATTTTTATCTTGTAGGTTTGTTAATATGGCACTATTCATTTGACTGTACATGCCCTTGATTTTCTCAGTGTTTTCTGAAGTTAACGCAGTTTGATTGATGAACATGGTTTGTATAGCCAATGTCGCACCGTTTGAAAGCTCTGTGTAGCTGTTCAATGCTTTTTGTTGGCTTTCGGATAAGGTAGCACTCCAAGCTTTTACTTCGAGCGAGGATTCCGTGAATAATCCTTTTATATTCCCTATCACAGCCATAAACTTTGAAAAACCATTACCAGGATCTGCTTTACTCATTGCATTCCAAAAGTCAGCACTATCCTTCTTCATGAACAGCATATTTTGAGCAAATTGCCCTAAAGCATCGGATGATTCCCGTTTAAAAACTTCCCATTTTGCAGTTAGGTTGTCTTGAAGAGCATCACCAACTTTCTTTGTTGCTCCTTCAAAATCACCGAGTTTATCTTCAGATGTACCCATTGCCGCAATAACATCTTTTTCAAGGTCTTCCCATTGTGTCAATCTTGTTATCGTAAAGGCTTTTTATCCTCTACTTCCGAGGCTTTCGCCGCATGATAGTACGTTAATTCGTACCCGGTTCAGCATACATTTTCAATCATAAAAAATGATTGTCGTTCACTCGTGGGAGTATTTTATTCTGCTGGGCAGTTTCAACTCCTATGCGTTACGGTGAGCCACACCTTTTAAAGTGTGCTTTACCACGGTATCGACATATAAATTACAATATAAAAAGAGCACTAGGCTAAGTGCTCTTTTTTCATAAATTCTAAAAATTGTTGTTTTGTATTATTTCCAAGTCCATATATTTTGTGAAATTTAGTATGGCAATCATTACAAAGAGTAACGCCATTGTTTACATCCGTTCGTTTTTCTTTACACCAATTATAACCATCTAAGTGATGTGCGTGTAAATTTCCACCTTTATTATCTCCACAACATTGACAGGTATAGTTATCTCTTTTAAAAACCATTTCTCTCCAAGTACCGTACCCCTCAAGCAAGCGACCTATTTCTCTTTCTTCATCTGTTTTATTTGGGTTGTAATTTGGATTTTCTCTACCAAACCTGTGAACTCCAAACATTGGATTGTTTTCACCACTAAAATCAAGTTCTCCTTTAACAATTGGACTATTAGGCAACAAAATATGCTTCGTATGGCATTCACTACAAACCTTCGAATCCCTTTTTCCACTTTTATACTCTTTTCCGCATATTTCGCAATTATGTTCGTACCGATTGTTATTCAATTTATGTTCACATGGTTTACAGTAGCTGAATGGTTTATATTTCCTTATATTTGTAAGAAAACGAGTGTTAAATTCCGTCAATAACTTTTCCTCTTTGCATTTTGCACAGAATTTATAGCCATCCTTTGGATTTGGTGGAATTGGCGTTTTCCTTCTTTTAAGATTTTCACATTTTTGGCATCTATTCCTTACACCATCTGATTTCCCTTTATCTTTAACAAAAGCATCTAATGGTTTTTCTTCTTCACAGTCTGTACAGGATTTATAACCATCTTTTGGAGTAGGAAAAACTTTTGGTAAAGGTGTCTTTCGCCTTTTTTTATTTATGCATTCTTTACATGCAGAATTATAACCATCTTTTCTGCTTTTATTTATACAAAAAGCAGATATTTCTTTCTTCTCTTTACATTGGGTGCATATTTTTTGCATAACTTAGAAACCCTCCCATAGGTTTACCTTTTACAATAGCCTTTATGGAGGGAAATGCTTGGGAAAACACCTTTCAATAAGGCTCACGACTCCCTTATCCACCCTCTCGTGTATTATAACAAATTTAGAATTTATTGTAATTTACTTAGCCTTCACCGTTTTTGAACGATTTTACTTCGGCACAATTTTATCAATTTACCGAACAGGGAAACCCCTATTTGATTTGCTTTTACCTTATCTTCCATATTAGCTAGCTCATTGATTACCGTTTTGAAAACTTCTTCCCCTGTTTTCTTGCCTTTTAGGAAGTCATTCCAAACTTGTTGGGTTGCCTTGGAAAGCTGCCCGAATCCTTCAGCTGTTGTTTTTGATCCATCTTTCACGCGGATATTAAATTCTTTGACCGCATCACCGACTTTATCAAGGTTGAATGCCCCTGCTTCAGAACCAGCAATCAAGACATTAAACATGTCTTCTGCGCTCATACCCATCGCTTTAAATTGCGGTGCATACTCGTTGACGGTATCTAAAAATTCGCCTGAAAAATCCAATCCTTTTTGATATCCGGTTGTAAGAAGGTCAAAAGCTTCATCAGATGTAAGACCAAATGTTTTCATTAGCTGGTTTGCTGTTTTGGTGCTGTCTACTACGTCAGAGTCAAAGGTTTCTGCTAATGTCTCAGCATATTCTGTAACCTTTTGTATTTCCTCTTTAGGCATGTTACGCATGTTCACAGAAACAATAGAAAGGTCTTTTGCTACACTTTGCAAAGACTCCCCGAATCCGTCTTTATAAATGCCCTTTGCTGCTTCTGCGAGTTCTTCAGAATCTTGTTTTGTTGCACCTAAACGCGCTTCAATGGTTCCTGATGCTTGTTGTACTTGATCAGCAGACTTTAAAGCAGCAAGCCCAACCCCTGCAATGGCGAGTGCCACCCCTCCGATTATGCCACCTTTTCCTGCAAATTGACCTAACCCTTCGATATCCCCAAGCAAATCCGTAACAGCATCATTTACCCCTTCAAACTTATTTCCGGCTTCCTCGATGCCATTTGCATCCATGCCGCCTTCCATTTTAGTTTTGGTTTGGGTGATCTCTTCTTGTAAGTCCTGATAAGCGTTTTTGAGGTCTAGCACTCGCTCTCTTTGTTTCATCGCTTGTTTGGATGTTTCTCCATATGCTTGAACAAGACGTTCATAGATTTGTTCTTGCGTCCGTGCTGCGGATTCTAATTCTTTTGAAGCTTTCTCTTGCATTTCTAACTTTTTAGCAAGTGATTCCACACTATCTTCAGCTAAACCAGATTCCTTTCTCCACACTTCAAATTCTTTAGACAGGTTTTTCATACTATCATTTGCTGTTCGTGTAACTTCCTGACCAAGTTTTGTCATGTTACGTCCAAACTTATTAAGTTCTTTTTGACTTTCTTTCATGCCATCGTCAAAGTCAGAAAGATTAGCGCCAATTTTGACAAATAACTCAGCTACTTCACTCATCTTCTCTCCACCTCCTCACTAAACAGTTGTTCTAATGCTACAAGTTCTTTCTGTTTCTCCTCTGGAGATATCGTTTTAGCTTGCTGTTTGTCTTGTATCCCTGCAACATCTTTTATGCTTGGTATCTTCTTTAAACGTGGTGCAACCATTATCATGCGTGTATGATGTGCTTGTTTCATTTCTTTAACCTTCTGTCCCTCATATAAAAACTCTAATTGTCGAGGAGTTAATTTATATAGGTCTGCTGGAAGAATTCCCATTGTGAAAGCAAATGTTTCTAATTTGTCGAAGTCGATTTTTCCTTTTGTACGTTCGTTGCCTTCGTTTTTTTCGCTTTCTCCATGATTTGCTGCATTTCTTCCAGCATCCGCTTTAAAAAATGACTTTCCTCAATTGTTGCGTTAATTAAATCACGTAACGAAAATATCCCAAGTTCACCTTTATCTATCGAATTTGCAATCATTCCCGTTACATCTTTTAATGTGACTGTTTTATACTTTGCTTCTTGAGTTAGACAGCAACAAACAAAGATTTCCGTAGCAACCAAATCAAGCGCAGATATACGTGTAATCAGTTCCCCAATATCTGTTTGAAACTCTTTTTGTAATCTCTTATAAGATTCATAGCCAAATTTTAAATCCATCGACTTATCGTCTAATGTGATATATGCCATACTTTCCCTCCTTAAATAGAAAAGAGCCGGACATAAATCCGACTCTCTTCATTCATTAGGCTGCTGTCTTTGTAGGAGCGCCTGTACCAGTTAATGTAATAGAATATGTTGCAGCATCATCATATGGAGCTTCAATTGGTAGACTTGTAATAAGTGCATTACCTTCGTATTTTGCTCCTGCCGCAGTCTCAAAACGAACTTTAACAATTGTTTTACTCATGAATGCATCTTCAAGTTCTACAAATGCCACATCATTTTCCACAAGTAAGCCATCACCTTCAATACTCCAGCTTGCAAAACCATAATCTAATTCAGACCATGTGCTATCTTTTGAAGTTGTATCAATCGTTTCTACATCACGATTAAACGTACCACCGCGCTGTCCTGCAACTTTCGTCCAAACTGGCGTTTCTGTTGTCCCAGTATTAACATAAATTAAAAAATTAACTCCTCTTGCCATTATAAGCCCTCCTTAATTTTAAAACGCATTCTAATTACACCGTGCTGTATTGTTCCGCTTGCTTCGTCAATAACATCCATGTAATCTGGACGTGTGAACGAAACAGAAAAACCACCTTCCAATGAAAGTGGATCTTGCAAACTTTGCAACACGATATCCATGATTTCTTTTACTTCCTTTTTACCCTTGTATTGCGACCAAATGTGAAGCGTGTGCGTGATCTCCTCACCATAAAAAGTTTTCGTTTCATCAGGAATAACAGTATCTTCTCCTAATCGCACGTAAGGAAATAGCGCATTTTCAGGCACATAGTCATACACACCTTTTACACGCAATTGTAATTCTACATCCTCTTTTAATCGCTGATATAAAGCTTTCTGTAGAGAAAACAAGGCTGTTCTCATCAAACATCACCCAATGCTTTTTTGATTTTCTGTAGGTATTCCGCACGATGTTGCTCGGCTGCTGGAGTCATAAACGGATGAGCAGGAAGTTCACGATTTGCCCATGTGTTATAGGCTCCAAACTCAATAAAGTGTGCCTTCCATCCAAGCGGTAAACGCGGGCCCACTGTCGAAGCAAGACCATCCTCAAAATAACGAGGTTTAATACTTTGTTTCGTGTCTCCTTCGTCAACAGAAACCCGTTGTTGTGCTGTTTTTTGTATATCTTTAGACGTTTCTTTGACTATTTCTTTTACTTCTTCCCGTTTTTCAATCTGATATAATGCGAGTTTACGAATAGCATTTTCTAGTTGCACCTTGTCCATATCAACATAGAAACCTTTATTTCCTTTCGCCACTATTTCACCTTCTCTCGGCAAGTCATCTCTAAAAAACGGTTTGACTCCTCAATATTAACAATGGAATCAATTGTAAATTCTCGATTATTATACATGATACGCATACTTGCATTCACATCTTCACGATAACGAATAGTGATACGGTGAGTAAGTTCAGTATTAATCTGTTGCGCTTGATATAGTTCCCGTCCTTGTAGTGGCTGGATAAGCGCCCATACACTGGAAGTATCCTGCCAACTCTCTTCCGAACCACCTGCACCATCATCTACTGTTGCTAGTTTCTGTAGTACAATACGTTTATTGAGTTTCCCCGGATTCATTCTGTTATCACCACATTTACAACAGATTAATAGAATGCATGTCTAGAATAGATTTGATTACCGCATTAACCTTGTCATCTCGAACAGTAAAAATTCTATTCTCATGCATTTCATTGGCAATAACTATTAGAGCAATGGTTAAATCCTCTTTAGTATTCATTTGCTCATCAGACAAACCTGTATAACCCTTTATGTAAGATTTACAAGCTACTAAGATATTAGTAAATGACTTAGTTACTTCTGGATCATCAATATCTTCACGCGCATATTCTATTAAATCTTGAACGGTTACCTCACTAATTCTCATCAGCTTTCACCTGCTTTTTAGACTTAACGTCTTCTATATACCCTGCGTTTAAAAGGTCATTATAAGTTTCCTTGTCTTTTATTTCTGCTTCTTCACCTTTTGTCATGGTGACAATTCCAGAGAAGCTAGTAAGTGCTTTTACCTTCATACTGTCACCTCCTAATAGAAAAAGAGGACGGTTAATCCGTCCACCTTTCAATAATTATTAAGCCATTTTTAGTGCTGCAATTTTCTGTGTTTCAACAATTGCACTGTCACATTCAACATATCCAACTACACCGATTGCGTGTTGAGTTGCATATTTTTCCATAAGAACTTGGATCTCAACATTTTGAGCAAGTTTAACATGTAATCCACTCATATCACCGTAGTACAATACTTTCTTACCTGTAGTAATAGTATCTACACTTTCAGAGATATGGAATGGCTTTCCTAACAGCGTAAATCCGAAACCGTTTAAAGCTGTTCCTAATAGATAATTACCATCAGCATCTTTCAATTTACGTAAAGCTTTTAAAGTTGCTTTGTTACCAATCCATACCGCGTTACCTTGATATACTTCAGGTACAGTCATTTGTACATCAATTAACTCGTCAGCAGTTACTGCTGTAGCTGAAGCCGCAGTAACTAGATTTGTAGTAGAAGATAAACCTTCCATCTTTCCAGATGTACCCACGATTAATTCTTTCTCCAAGAATTCAGCAATTGCTTTTGCTGCTTTGTTAATAACGAAAGACACTAGATCAAAGTCAGTACGGTTCATTAAGGACTTAGATACTTTAGCCAGAACACCCACGATGAAGTTTTCGAGTTTAACAGTTGTGAATTTACCTGTACCTTCAGTAAGTTCTGTAAGATCATCAACGTATGCAGCACCGATAGAAGATGAAGACTCATCATAAACAGGGAATACCAAATCACCACCTACGTTGTAAACAGTAGCCATTGAATAGATTGGAGATAGTTCTTTAACCTTTTCAATGATTTTATTTGCAATATGAGTAGGAATTACACCACCATTGTTAGCAACGTCTAAAGCACGTTGTTCTCCTTTGATAAAACGCAAGAATTTATCTTCTTCTAAAGCACGTTGTTCAGCTTCTCCGGCAACCTTTTTAACTTCCTTCCTCTCAAAAGATCGTGCCTCTTCTTCAGCTGCTAAAGTTTTATCGATTTTAGCGATTTCTTTCTTAATTTCATCAAATCTTGTACTTTCCTCATCTGAAAAAGAACGTGTTTCAGCCTTGGATTTGCTAAGTAGTCCTTCCATTTCCTCGATTAAATCATTACGTTTTTCTACTAATTGTTTCATGTTAATTTCCACCTTTCACATTCTTTAATTTTAATATTTCGATTTCGTTTTCGTAAATTGAGTAGTTAATTTGACTTTCCTCGCGTTTTTCGGCTTCTGTTGTAGTAAAATCTTCAATTTCAGCCTTAAACTCTTCACTTCTTTGTTCGGTTATGTAAGTATCATTACCTCGCATTTCCAGTGATGTTGCTATGTATGCTGGCGTTTTGTCCAAAATCGACACTTCTAAAAGGTCAATATCCTCTAAATATCTTTGTTGAATACCGTCTGAACCATCTGTAAATGTCGGTTTGTTGTCTCGGAAACCAAAGCTCCACCCTGTCAAACGCTTTTCTTTTGCCGCTTGAATGACTTCTTCATCTGTTACAGTTGCAATTGCACGTAAACCTATGTTGTCTTCGTACAATTGAAGTCCACCTTCCTTAATGGAGGTTAATTTCCTACTAGGATCATGATTAAAGCGTAATTCCACATCATCAGCTTTCGATAATGCTTTCTCAAATGTCTTAGTTTTCACTGTTTCTCGAAAACGCCCATGTACAGATGGAAGCACACGAGACTGTCGCTCAACAGCATTCACATACCCATCAAGTAATACTTGGTTCTGTCGGATTTCGATTCTCATCTTCATTTTCACCCCCTTTAAAGTTACTTTCACTAGTCATTCCAGCACCAGTAATACTGTCCATATTAGGAGTGAAATACTTTTTAGATTTAATGTCGTAAATGACCTCACCTAAACTCATTGTGACAATATCCAACCCCTCGATAGGTTCGAGATTTTCAATGTATCTAATCTCATTTTTGCTAATCCATCCAGCTTCAACCGCCACCTTGTATGCACCGAATCGTTTAGCAATATCACCTTTTAGCAATTCGCTCGTATCCACAGAAAAGTAAAAAGACCCCTTCTCCCTATCGAGTAACAGGTCTTTGTTTAAAGTTGTTTCAATAGCTTTTAAGATTGGCAGTATACAAATTTTAATCCAGTTATTATATACTTCATCGCTGGCAGTACCGTCTAAAATTGATGTAGGTGTAAGGAAAATCTTACAAATTTCAGATGAATTGGTTTTCTTGTTCTCATTAAGCTGCATCTCTGTCGAAGTATTAGAAGCCTCTTGAAAGTCTAATCCATTGTTCAAAACAACAACATTTTCACTGTTGTTTTTGTACAGATTGTTCCAAGCTAACTTAAGTTCATCTATTGCTTCTTTACTTAATCTTCCATTTGATTTAAGGAAACCTTTCTTATTACCCCCTGTTTTGACTAAAACCTCTTCGAAAACAAGTGAATTGTATGCAACAGATAGCATCTTGTTATTTTCACTGATTATACCTTTACCTGTGATTCCATCTTTGGATTTGCGTGTCAATTTGATAAATTGGAAGTCTCGATAAGTATCTCCATTGACCAAAATATCGTAACTTTTAAAGATTGGATCAGCGTTAATATTGACTGAAAGATTAGGATAACTCACATAATGAAGACTTTTAACGTTGTTCCTTTCACGATTAATGTAGGAATAACCAGCTCCACATAGTAAGTAATCTTCTACTAATGTCTTCTTAAATTGAAAGGCATCCAATGTATCCTTAGTGTCATCGTTTAAAAGGCTAACTCGAACATCTTCCTCTATTTTTGTAACTTTACCATCAATCTCTTTATAGAGATAAACAGGTAAACTTGCTACTGTATCCGAAATAACACCTACACAAGCACTAACAGCAGGAATGTTTAATGCTTGTTCCTTTGTTATTTCATTAGCAGTTATCCCTGCGCTTAAAAGAATTTCTTCAAGAGTACTTACCCTTTCTTCTTGTTTTTGATACTGTCTGAATTCTTTCCATGCTTGTAGTAATCCCATTTATTCACCCCCTTTTAAATAACCTGAGCAGCCCAATTGCCACCAGTGTAAATGTCTTGTTGAAGTAGGTATAGAGCGTTAATGGTGGAAAAAACCATATCGACCTTTCCTGCTGTTTTAACGGATATTTTCTTATTAATATAGAGATTCAAGTTGCTGTCCTGTACACATCTACAGTTAGTAAAGTTGTTTTCATAAACCAAATTATTAAAATAAGAGAATTTATTATCCAATATCAACTCTTTAAGCCACTTGATAGTTGAATGTAGTACACTACTATGCTGTTTTACCTCAACAGTTAATAAGCCATGTTCTCGTTCCCATTTTTGCGCTGAATTCCTTAGATTCCTAATGTCATAGCCAATAGCAACGATATTGACTCCATAATCCTCTTGCAAATTAACTACAAATTGTTCAAATTGTGCATAATCAAGTACAGTTTCACCACAAATTATCGTGTTTCCATCTTCAACTGACTTCCTGTAGTTAAACTTTTCTTTCTTACTTTTCTCGTCCACATAGTCTTCTTGTATAAAACACCACGTCTTTGAGTGTACTGTACCTGTTTCTTCATCGTACCCTATCATAGAAATTGATGAATTATCGTAGCTTTCTGCTCCATCGGCGCCTATCCAAACGTTCTTACCATACCAGTCCCATTCTTCCGATGCTTTACAGGCCTTAATTTGATCACTAGAAACATAACCATCTGCACCCAAACCTTTATACATGATGTTATTATGCTTACACAAATAATTTTCACGTTTGGACTCATATAAAATAGCCATAGTCCGTTTATCAACTATAGCTTGAAATACTTTTTCATTGTCTACTGCAACAGGATTAGACTGGTATATCACCAAATCATTTGTTTCCCATTGCTTCCTGATATTCTCGTCAGGTTCGTATAATAAACTAAAGTATCTTTTATTTTCGATAAACCCATCTAATACCCGTTTGGCATAGTCTATTTCAGTTAACATTACATTATTATCATTTGGGTACTGTGTACTAATTATTATCCCCAGTTTATTTTTCAACGTGATCTGCGAACTTCTCATAGCTTCGACGGGATAGTCATCAAGGGCACCAGCTTCATCCGCCAGGTATAAGTTTGCTAACTTACCGTCCATACCATCATTACTGTAAGCCAAAGGTGTATATTCAGAGTCAGTAAGTTTACATTCAATTACATCACGCTTCACTTTAAATCTACCCTCTAACAATGGACTAGATTTTATGATTTTCCTTACTGCTAGTTTAAGTTCACTGGACAATTTATAATCAGGTGCAACACTGAAAAAACGTGAAAATCTAGGCTCTAATAGCATAGCAACGATAAATACAATTGCACTACCAAAAGTTTTATAATTCTTCCTGCTAATTTCCAAGAGGCTTGTCTCATAATATTTGCTTCCATCTGCTTTACTTAAAGTACACAATGTGGCAATAACAAAGAACCATTGATAGCGCTCCATGCCTTCATAGATAGAGCAGCTTAGGTCTGGATGTACCATTAATTTTAGGATTCCACATACCTTATTAAACATGGATTCATCTATGTAGGCTTCATCATTATTACCGTCCACAATATCCAGCCATGCTTTAGCTTGTTTTTTGACGTATACACCTACATAGTTATTTTCTTCTTCGATGCACCATTTGCAATATTGATAAGCTTTACTATCTTTAACACTATCCATTTACATCACTTCCGCTAAGAAGTTGCAACAGTGGATCTTGTTTATCTTGCTCATTTTTAACGTTTAATACTGCCAATTTAGATCTCGCAGAAGGACTTAGGCCAATTTCCATACAACATTTATTAAAAATGGCGTTGTAATCTTTATAGATAATACTTGCAGGATTCCTAACTAATGTACCGTCTTCCTTGATTGTTACAAGTCCATGTTCATTAATTATATTCTTACATTCTTGCATCCTTACAACCGCATCAACTGTAGTTTCAAGGATAGTAATGTCTAAGTTATTTAATATTTGACTTGACCTTAATTCCTCAACAATAAACTTATATACTTTCTTCTCTTCTTTGGAAAGGTGACTCGGTGGCTTGTACACTAAGCCATCATTACCTTTCAATTTCTCTTCAGCTTGTTTTCTTTGTTTATATTCTTCTTTTGTTAAGTGTGCTGTTTGTAAATCAACTGGTTTAGATGCTCGTGCCACAATATCACCTACCTTTCCTTAATTTGTAAACATCTTTAAAACTACCCATTTCGGAATACTTCATGAATGAGGGAATTCCGTCGGTCGCAAAAGTTTGAGAAATTTTGATATCAATCTACCGGGGGATGTGTTTTACATAGTAGAATATTTATCTTCCTGTTCCTTGGCTAATTCTTGTAATTTTTCTCTTGATATACGTCCACACTCTGCTTCCTCATGGTGCTCTCTACACAATGAAATAAGATTGTAGTTATCCAATCCCAAAGACATATCCTCCACCAATGGTACAATATGATGCACCTGTATATCTCTAAATGTATAACGTCCTTCCCTCATACATACTACACACAATCTCTTATCACGTTCCATAATGTACGGTTGCTTCTTATGCCTCCATGCACTAAGCTTTCGGAACCTATCTACTTCTGTTGTATTCTTCTTTCTTACTGGTTTCTTAGTACATTGATGTTTCTTATCATGAATACCTCCACAATAACTACAACTCTTTAACATTGCCTCACACCCCCCATCGCTAATTGCCTTACAAGATTAAAAGTAACCAAGTTTAAGTATTAAAAATTGTAATAATCCATTAAAAAGAACAATAAACTTAATTAGTCTTAGCCTAAGGAGGAATAACCATGTTCAGAAATTCAAAATCACAATCCGAGAACGCAAAAATACCTCTTGTTTGTGAAGTAGAAGGATCAAAGTATGAAGAGTATCAGCTATATGATGACCATCTAAAAAGAGGTTATTTTGTCATTCGTAATATCCCATATGACCGAGGTATAACACGTGAAAGTATTAGTCTCTATGGAAAGACAAAACATAACTTTAGCAAATTCATTGAAGCTAAAATCGACGATCGAAACTTTCAGAACCCTATAATTAATGAAGATGCAGACAGGAACGATTATCTCATCCTTGTAGATGACAAAGGTAACCAACTACACTTAACAGGCTGTACCTGCGGATATTCCGGTGAAGGACCACGCGGAACACTGGAAATTCTCAACAAGTCAGGGTTTGCTGTCAATGAAAGATTCGTATTCTGCGCACAGTCTTTTGCTCTTAATCATCCTACTATAGAGAAGAATCTGTACGGAGAACGTCTTTAATCCTAGCACAAGCTAGGTTCTTTTTATTTCTTAACAATTACTGTCTAACGCGCTAATTACTTTACAACAACAGAAGTACTTGATAAAGATGAACCTGTACGTTCACTGATACACAAATCCACAAAACCCTTGAAATCCCATGCAAAATCAGACATGATACTACCAGCCACATAAGCCTTCTCGTCTTCGTCAAGAGCAGCATACTCTTCTGTGAATATTGATTTATAAACTTTTTCTCCGTTCTTTATAGCCTCATAAGCTTTATCCCTAATAACATGGGCTTTTGTTTCTTCGTACATAGATATCGACTCCTATACAAAAATAAAAAGCACCCGATGCTATTCGGATGCTTTAATAACTCCATGATATGTTCCAATTCTTTCAACGCTAAAGTTATTAGGTTTGAATTTTCTTTTGGATTCATAAACATCTGCTTCTTCTTTGTTTTTTGTATCAATCCAAGCTGATATTGCTTCTTGTGCTGTATCGGCTTCTACAACATACTTATCGTTGGAATATCTAATTAAAAATAAATTCAATAATTCCACCTCCCATCTATCCCTATAGTTCGATATACAAAAGGATCTTCCTGCTTAAAACTTTTCAAAGAGTAGTTTTACCTTATCAAGATTACCCTCATCAAAATAATTAACATTTCCTGATTCTAATGCAAGAAACTTAATCACATCTACAACTTCTTTAGCAATCCATTCTTCACTTTCAATCAATATCGATAAACCTTTTGGTTTAAAGTGAGCAAAATCATTTCTGTAATCAACCATCTTTTGAATTGCTTCTGATTGTAGATCTGTTCTTTTTAAGACTTTGCTATCAGTATACTGAATCATATAGTCTGGATTTTCACATTTATCTAATATGTCCCATATTTTATTCAAGTTATTTTCAGCAAGAATATTAATGACTGATAATAAATGTTCATCAGCTAATACCGCAAGATGATCTTTAGGAATAGGATCTTCCATACCTAAAGATCGCTCACTTAGTAAAGGTATAAGTTCTTTTATTTTCTTAGTACTCGGTTTATCTAAAACCCTCAAACTAGGACTAGTCCCTTTAATAGCACAAACACCAAAACCGTACAGAGCACCATGTAATGAGATCATCAGCCATTTAAACCAATAACTATCTTCACGATTATTGAAGTAATAAGCAGCTTTTCCTAAGTAATCAATTGCATTTTCAAGTTCATTTGTTCTAAGTATTGTCTTATCATCCAAAATAAATCACCTCATAAGTAGTGTAAGACCTATGAGGTATTATGTAAATTATGTATTAATTTTCTTCATCCTCGTATGTAACAATTATAACTACTCCAGAACCATTGACTATGTAACTCTTAACCTTTTTTGTACCACTTATGTATTCATCATTGTTTTCGTAAGTATTATCCTTCATTTGGATTTACCGTGTAAGTAACTGATAAAACAGCATTCTGAATGGTTCTTTTCGTTACATTAAAACGTTCAGCCATAGTTTTATAGAAATCAGTCTTTTTACCTTTCCATTTTGCCAATTCATCTCTAACCGTTTGAGCATTTTCTAATGTTAGCCTATTCTTTTCAACATCATAACTGCGATTCTTTTTATTATCCTCGGATGTCCCTAATCGTAAATTTTCGATATTATTATTCCTTACGTCCTTGTCAATATGGTCAATTTCTAGTTTTTCACCGTACAGTCGCCAGCTCTTAACTTCTTCACCCCAAACAGCAGCGTAAACAACTTCATGCTCATATAGAGGAATCCATTCTCCGTTATCATGTAATAATTTTGTTAGTAAATACCCCTTATCACCTACACCTTTTGGGTTTTTAGATAATAACCATCTATTCGTTTTCTTATTATAAATTTTCCCTAAATATGGGTGAACAGCATAAATACTATATCCTCTAAGTGGCAACATTTCGTGCTTTACATCTTCGTATTTTGGTGATTTATTATTCATCAATATCCATCCTTTATTTTTGTTAGTAGTGCATAATCATCTGGTTATACACTCCAATCAGCCTCATCAAAATATTAGTAACGCAAAAAAGACTACAGTCTAATTAGACTGTAGTCAGCACTACTAACACTGGGTGGATGAGACCCATTGCAATATATATTCTTTTTTCTTCCTAAAAAGAGGATTATCTCATTTTTTAAATATAAACCTCACAAAGCCTTGTATATCAAGAGTTTACGCTTTATAGTGTGAAAATGTGTCACGCTAAGAACTTCATTTATGAGCAATGACCACTTCTTCTCCTTTAAAGGGGATTATCTCTAATTATTCCATAGCCTAGAAGCCTTGATATTAAAGGATTTTTAAGAACAACTGGAACATCGAGTTTTCTTTCCTTTAACGGGGATTCATTAAAAATCACTGAATCCCTTGCGGCTCTAAGGATGTAGAGTTTCACGTTTTGCAAAGTTAGAGAAGAATGTAGTGATATCAAGGGTTTGCTAGGTTTCTAAACTAGGACATTTTTCGCTGTTTTCTCTTATTCCTTTGATGGATAAGGAATTATGACCACTTTCTAAACTTTGGATTTCCCTTTCCCCTTATAGACTATTATCTCCAATTGATCCTCCATGCGATAAACCTTGATATATCAACCTTTTCTGAAGGATATTAAAAATCATGTTGTAACTCACCATCAATTCTGCGTTACATTTCTTGGTATCACCTAGATAAATACGCTCTAATCTGTTACTATATATACACCGTGAAAACCCTTATGTATCAAGGCTTTCAGCCGTTTTTTGAACACTTTTTATT
The DNA here is from genome assembly GCF_038440375.1 of Bacillus sp. OTU530. Lineage (NCBI taxonomy): Bacteria > Bacillati > Bacillota > Bacilli > Caryophanales > Bacillaceae > Bacillus > Bacillus sp. OTU530. The sequence goes on along the minus strand of NZ_JASATP010000020.1, from coordinate 2,248 downwards.
GCATTTTCACACATTTTTGAATGTTTATTTCATCATCCATAGGTATCCACCTATAGAATACATACTTCTATTTGATAACATTTTAACTAATTTTCTTTTTCTTTACTCCTCATGTTACGCATATTCATTTTGACTTTATGATTACGCACTTTACCCTTACATTCATCACAGTATTTTGTCTTGTTACTTCTCTTAACGATCTTGCATCCACATTCAGTACAATTACCAAATATCACTTTATTGCTTCCAAACAACTTATCATACTCTCTTGACAACTCATTAACATTAATCAATATCCCATCTGAACAATCGCTATCAACAACCAATACCTTTATTTTGTCATGTGCTCCATGCTCCTCGTAAAACACATCTCCACCTATAAGATGTGCGAAGTCATCCTTTAACCAACAATGTGTAATCAATTCAATATTTTCAATTATAAATGCCCGATCAATCCGATCAAAAAACTCATCGTACTCAACATCACCGTAATGCTCATGTTTAATAACTCTATAACGATTGGCTTTATATTCCTCTTTCTGTGCTGGTGTCATATTTTCATAATAACTTGGGAGCTTTAAATAAGGCGTTTCGTAATAATCTTGCTCATACCTCCATATTGCTATGCTACTTTTCCTAGTTGGTCTAAACAAGTGTTCAGCATATTTAAGCGAGTCGTACGGGATAAACAATTGACCATATTGACTATCTACTTCAATCATTTTTTCTAATATCTGTCTTCTACGTTCAGCTTTTTTATTGTATCGATAGACGTAACCTTCAGTGAGTAAATAATGAAAAATACTACCCAACTTTTTCCCATTGGCTTTAACGCTTATTTCATTGGCAATCTGATGAATAGATGCTCTATATGGTTTATTTCCATTTGCTTTCCACATACAAAGCATTGTAAACGCAATTTTTCGTGTTGTATTATCTGGTAAGTTATTAATTAATTCAATCTCATTTTCAGTAATCCTAATTTCATGACAAATCTTCATGAGCTGTTTTTTAGATCCGCTAATAGCACCATCTATCAGTTCCTTAAACTTCAAGCGTACATCAAATGGAAACCTTTCAATCCTTATCAGTTTCTCTAATCTTATTTTTATTAATTTATCATCATCTACCTTCTCAACATGATGATAATATTTAGCTAAGAGAAAAACATCCTTAAACATGTGATTGCTAATGTTCTTCCCATTTTGTATGACAAGTTTAGCATATTCGATTTCATCCCAAATGTAATATTTACTTGTTCCAGCCCAGTTATTTTTGTATGATTCGTTAATATCCCCTATAAATTTGTAGTTTGTCATATTATTTATCCCCTATCTGTGTAATTGATTAATTGTGAAACTATGTAAAAAGTAAACTATGTAAAATTCGAATATGAGCAAAACAATAAACGGATGATTGCCCCAATGAGCAAACTTGTTTTGCGAATTGTAAATACTGTATCTTATATTTATGTTATTTGTATGTTATTGTATCTTCTTGTTACTCTTACTGGTGTGTAAATTATGTAGCAAACTTTTCTTCAGTAAACGCAATTTTTTATTTTATAAATGCATAATCTTCTTTGTTAAATGCATTTTTTACATGTAGGTGTTTTAGTGGGTTTTTAGCCTACTAATGAGACACTTTTTTCTATAAACTTTTTTATATTTTCGTGCTTTATGTGGTAGTGATTATTCCATCGATCCAGCAACAAATTTTCATTCCCATTTTTATCTGCTTGATGTTCCGAATGTATATTATGCCTTACAACCTTAATAAATTTAGCCGCTTCAAGAATTCCTATATACTTGATAAATGTTTTTTCGGAAGCACCTATATCCTTTGACATACGTTCTACAGAAGCGTAGCAGTGGTCTTTTCCTTTTACTTTATAATTCATCCAACTTTTTAGGTAATACAGTATCCTGACCCCCGTATGTCCTACCTTTTCAATAACCGACATGCTTATAACTCCATATTCAAGTTGTGTAAACAACTGCTTTTCATTTAAATCAGGAATTACGGTTGATGAAAGTGAGATTGTCAATTTTCCGTTCCTCGGCAATCTGGTTATTTCATTTGTAATCAATTCATTTTTGTACAATCTATCTAAACAATCACGAAAAGTCCTTTGGTCAGTAATATCGATATAATTCATGAGTTTTTTATAAGAGATAATTGTAAAGGTAAGACTTTTGTTATCTCCTGATTGAGATTTATAAATTTGAATCAATTTAGCTAACAAGAC
>NZ_JASATP010000019.1:0-106281 GCF_038440375.1 Bacillus sp. OTU530 | reverse complement strand
AGCAATGAGTTCTTTAATTTTATTCTCTAAATCTTGGGGTTCAAACGTATAGTTATATACACCGAGAAACATTTGCGTTAGGTTAGAGTCAGAGGCAATCATACTGTTTATGAAGTGCTGTTGATCTGAAAATGGAATATTTTTTGTGAATTGGCATGCCATTTCAAATCGTGTTTTCATTTTTGATTCCATCAAGTTTTGATAAGTGTTCGCCATTTCCTCCCAGTTGTCATCCCAAGAGCTATGTGTATTTAATATCTCACTTAGTATTCGTGATTCATAGATCGCATCATGCATGCCTTGACCTACAGCAGGATCTTTAAAGGACACGGCATCTCCGATTAAGGCCCATCCTTTGCCCATCCCTTTATACCAATCGTTGTCGTAGCCTAAAAGTCCTCTAATCGGCCCTACGAAGCGGGCGTCTTGCATTCGAGCAGGAAGATCAGTATTGCTAAATTCGGTATTAATGAGGGAGCGGAAGCCTAGCACAGGGTTGCTCCTAAAGGTTTCTCTCCACTCTATATCCTCTAGTGGGAACATAATGCCTATCACGCACAAATTATCACTTGTTGGAAACGAAATTAATAATTTATCATTAATTTTATAGAATTCAGTACATATTTCATTCTTCTGGGGATAGTGATCTAAATAGGCGACATAGGAGGCAAAATCTGTGGGAACAGATTTTAATCTCTCACTGTTTACTAATCTTCGAATTGTGGAATTTCTGCCATCTGCCCCAATCACGAGTTTGGTCATATAGCTGCTTGTATTTCCTGCTTGATCTATTCCGATGACTCCTTCTATTCTGCCATTCTTAGAAACTATGTCAGTCACACGAAATCCTTCTATCGCAGTGACTTTTTCGTGCTCTGAGGCATGTTCGAACAAAATCTGATCAAGATATGTACGACGTATACATAAACAATCCGTTTCACCATTTACTTCAGGAAAGGAACCGTCAATTATATTTTGGTCAAATTGTATATAAGCTCGCTTATATGTTGGTGTTCTGGTTGCAAGTAATCGACCTAATACACCCATTTCTCTGAGCATACCTACAGAATTATTAAAAAAGTTATGAGTGGACAAAATATCGCTTGGAAAGGTACTTCGCTCTAAGAGGAGAATGTCATATCCTTTTTTTGATAGCTCATAAGCTAATGTAGACCCTGCAATACGGGCTCCAACAATGATGACATCATAATTTTGTTTCATCCTTCCCTGCCCCCTGCCTATAGATACTAGCGTTACACTTAATTATCAGGATAAAAGTAACTATCATTATCTTTCGAAGGTTAACTTATATGTGCATATTTCGTTTATAAAACAAAAGGAAGATTGTTCGGCACACAAAAAAAAGCAGCTGTAGCACTGCTTTTTATTTAGAAAGATTTATATTACGGCTGTTGATAGAGGGAGTTATTTTGCAAATATTGAAAATATAATCTATTAGCTGATTAAATGGAATTTCTGCAAGCTTTGTAGCTTTTGCTCCGTATTCCGCTTCTAAACTTTTAATGCATTTGTCTAGCTGCTTTGCTATGTCCAACAAAAGCAAAATATTATTATCATTGATAGGTTGTTGAGAAACTGCTTCTGTTTCTGTCTGCGGGTCCTGGTGGCTGAATGCTTCATCCCATTCGGAAAATATCATCATCTTTACCCCTTTCCCAATTAAAAGTCTACGTACGTTAGTATAGTTCGCTGTTTAGGGGATTCATTCCTGCTAACTAATCTGTAGATAATTTTTAGGGGGGAGGTTTTTAAATAGATATATTTTTTTATTTGTCTATAGAAGTTGTCACAATCATGTCGTCAAAAGCAAAATCATAAAATTTACTAAAGGTTAGCGTTAAGCACGAAACTAGAAGCTTTATGAACAAAAAAACAAATTAAGTTCAATAGTAAACTTAACTTGTTTTAAACTGCCTAGATCGATAATTTTTAACAATTTTAAGGTAGCAGTTGTCCCTTCTTTGGGCTTTTCAGAGACGAGATATCCCTTTTAATAAAAGATTTATTGATTGGCCTCAAACCAGTCAGTGTATAAACCGCTTCCATTACAGCCTGGGCAATCATACGTAGGAATATAAAACGAGCTGCTGAGTGCAGGGTAAAGAATCATGCCTGCTCCGCTGCAATCAGGACAATGACCTAGTGATTGCATATTAGATTTATGTTTTTCATAACTTGCGGTTCTCCAGTTAGAAATTGTACTAAAGAGTCCCATTTACTCACCTCCCATTCATTTTTTTAGTTTGTGAGGAAGGATGATATTTTATTCTCGGATCATGATCAGCTTCACTTTTCTTTTACAAAAGAAGTGCGATTTGAACTTGAATAAAAATGGTTAACAAGGTAATCTTGTCTTATCATTCTTTATAGCTTTGAAAAGGGATGTTGTAAGTAAGAATGGGGGTTGAATGGGAATGAAGCTAGCATTTATATCTGATATCCACGGAAACGCAGTTGCACTTGAGGCTGTATTAGAGGATGTAAGTAAAAAACAGGTTGATAAAGTGTATGTGCTTGGTGATATTTGTTACCGTGGTCCAGAACCTAAGCGTTCTCTTGATTTAATTCGTTCATTACATACAGAGGTTATTAAGGGGAATGCAGATGAATGGGTAGTCCGTGGAGTTCGTCAGGGAGAAGTGCCTGATAAGATTTTGCAACTAATGAACACGGAACGTGACTGGATTGTATCCCAGTTAGACCAAGCTGATATTGAATACTTAGACAGCTTGCCTACAGAAATAAATTCTACAGTCGAAGGTATATCATTTCATGCATTTCATGCAACGCCGAACAGTCTGTTCGATATTATACCGCCAAACGCGGATGATGAAACTTTACAATCTAAAATGATGTCAACTGTGGAAGCGAATCTGTATGTATACGCGCACATTCATAAGCCGTATATTCGCTATCTTGATGGTAAAGTAATTATGAATATTGGGAGTGTTGGCTTGCCCTTCGATGGAATGAATAAAGCTTCCTATGGTATTGTCGAGATACAGGAGGATGGTTTTAGAACATCTATTGAGCGCGTGAGTTTTGATATAGAAAAGGTGATTCAACAATATCAAGAAAAGGATTATCCTAACGCAGATATGATGACACAAGTTTTGCGTAAAGCTAGAATATAAGCAAATCTTTTTAAGCTTACAATAAAACAAATCCCCCATAACGATACAATGTGTGAGTTATGGGGGATTTGTTTTTTGAGTGTGAAACTTCAACGGTGGAAACGTTTTTTTGATGATGCAAAAAAACATGAAATTTCATTTACTGTATTTAATTTATTTATCCTCAAAAACATCTAACATAAGAAAATTCATATAAAGACACCAAGTGATATTTGATAAAGAGGATTGGATTATTCTTCCTATTATATTTTTTTCTACTTAAACAAAAAGTAGGTAAGACAATAGTTAAAGGAGACGTGCCATATGACAGAAAAGAAACCAAGCTTATTTATGGCGGATTTGTTGCATTACAATCCGGCTGAGCATCATGATGATTCGGAAACGGTACAAGGGTTTGCAATCACGCATAGACAAGTGAGCAGTATGTATACAGACGGTACAATTGATACCATAGGTAATGATTCTGCTTCACTTGAAAACCCGCAATAATACTGGGTTTTCAAGTGTTGATTACGATGCTTTTTTATGATTTGATAACATTTTGCTAACAATCGTTACTTTGCCGTTTGAAAAAGTTCTTCAAACTTTCTTACAGCTTCTTCTTGCATGCCGGGCATAATGTGGCTGTATGTGTTAAGTGTGATAGCGATATTCGTATGTCCTAAACGCTCAGATACAATTTTCACATGAACGCCCGCTTTCAGAAGTAGCGTAGCGTGTGTATGTCGGAGATCGTGGAAACGGATTTTCGGTAACCCAGAGCGCTTCAAATAGAGTTGAAAGCTATCTGATAAATCATTATGACCGAGAACATTACCGAATCGAGTACAAACAACAAGGTCGTTATCAGTATACGCTTCGCCCATCTTTAATTTTTCTTTCTTCAGCCGTAGTCGATGTTGCTTTAGAGCATCTAACGTCATATCTGGAAGGGAAATGAATCTTCTTGCTGCCGTAGTCTTCCCACCCGTTTGGATTTTATTTAGGGGTGACAAAGTTTGGCGAATGGATAGGGACTTGTTTTCAAAGTCTATATCTTGCCAACGGAGACCAAGAATCTCTCCTTTTCGCATACCTGTCGTGAGTGCTAGCACAAAAGCAATATGATTTCGACTTTTTTTTGTTAATTCCATGAAGTGTTGAGCTTGTTGTTCGTCCCATACAACCAGTTCCTTTGGTTCTTCTTTTTGAGGGTCTACAAACTCGGCTGGATTTTTCTGAATCATTCCAATCTTTACAGCATACCTTAAGCAACGTTTGAGAACGTTATGGATTTTATTGACGGTAGTTGAGCTTAGGTCATTGGCAAGCGTGTTACACATTCGCTGGATTTGTGTCGCGTTTAATTTTTCTAGCGTGACTCTTCCTAAATGATATACAATGTGTTTGACGGATGTTTCGTATGAAATGAAAGTTGTTTCTTTTAGAGAAGCCTTTTTCATTTCTAACCACATGGCAAGAAGATTCTCAACTGTTTCTTTTGAAAGTTCTACATATGAACCTTCTGATATTTCTGAAACTACTTTCGCTAGTGCGGTTTGTGCTTCTTTTTTTGTAGCAAAACCGCCTTTTGTTTTTTGTTTTCTTTTCCCGCTTATTTCATCGTATCCGGTGTCCACGACATATGTCCATGTTTTACCCCGCTTGTAAGTATGCCCTTTCATCCATGTCACTCCCTTATATACAGTCTGTTACGAATTTGTTCCAAGCGTGCTTTGCACAGTTCAGGAGTTACCTTGAATAGATTAGACATTTCGGCGATACTGTCTCGATCGAGACGGATATATTGTAGCATATGAGCTGGAATTGCCGCATATTTGGTGAAATTTACCGCATCCCATTCTTGCCACTCTCGGAACATGTACGGCATTTTTCCTTGCATCCCTTCATGGCGAAGGATATGACACAACTCATGAAAGAATGTTTCTTTTTGTTTTTCAGGTGACAGGCGAGAATCCAATGTAATGATTTGAAAAAGATCAGTGATAATATAGCTGGATTCTGCCTCATCGATTATTAAAATGACATCACAATGTTCAGCGATGATATCAATTTGTAAATCGGAAGGTTTTTGTATACCTATACGTTTGTAAAAGGTAGTTACCCAATCTTCAAGTGGAGTAGTACGATAGCCAGAAAACATGAATGTCACCTCGTAGATGTATATAAAACGAACTTATGTTCTTATTGTAATATAAAAAGAAAAAGCTTGCAAAGAGGCTTTTTTAGAAATTTTATCTAAAATGTAGATTCGTTTTAGAGCAAAAAGACTCAAGGCTTCAGGAAGGTTTGTTTTAAAGCATATCGAATATTTAGTACATAAAAGGCGAACATATGGTAGAATCTTAAAAGAAAATAAATATCGGAGTGATTTTATGCTCACTGATTTTGATATTAGGGAAAAATTAATAGAGAGACTTCGTAAAGAAAACGAAGATAAGCACTATCGCATCATTGAGGAACTAGCTATTTGTGACGGTTTAGCCCGAGCAGATGTAGTTGTTGCTAATGGTGTTCTTCATGGTTTTGAAATAAAAAGCGATCACGATAGCTTAGATAGATTGTCTAACCAAATTCCTTGTTACGATAAAACTTTCGATAAAATCACTATAGTTGTGGGGAAGAAGTTTGCTGATAAAATACAAGAGGTCGTGCCTGATCATTGGGGGATAGAAGTTGCATATATAAATCGTTTTGGGAATATCTCAATTAAACGATTAAGAGGATGTAAGGTGAACAAAAAAATAATCTTAACCAACCTTTTAGACCTGCTCTGGAATCCGGAAATAAAATCGTATTTAAAAGAAAATAAAATACGAGGGTATTCCAATAAAGATAGAGCAGGCTTAAAGGAGTTGGCTATAAACAGTATCCCTTTTAAGAATCTAAGAGATTATACAAGGGAGACGTTAAAGACTAGGACTGGCTGGAGAGAAGATCTACAATGAAAGTGATATGATGATTAGTACCGATGGCACGCCATGTTGTGAGCCCGCCCGGTCTCGTGGTTTCTCCAGTCGCTTTCTCATGGATTTCATTGTCTCCCCAAGAGTAATCTTTACCCTTAAAGTATATTGAGGATACTAGAAGATTACACCCCTCTTGCACCTTCTCAATTTTTAGACCACCCTTTTTAACAGTGTCACCCTTATAGACTATATAAAAGTCTTCGGCTGTATACCGGATGTTAAATGATGGTTGCATTCCGCGTACGAATTCAAAGAAACTCCAGTGGTTGATTGAGTAATCCGAGTAGATTAGATTTACTTTTTTCTTAGAAAAATAAGGCTTAACTTTTTCAAACAGGTTTGTTTCTACTCTCGGAATAGCTGAAAGTTCATATTTCTCAACTTGCAAGGTTTCGGGGAAAGAGTTACTTGAGAAAATTACATTTCTGTACTCACCACCGATGCCCTCAATTAAATTTAAAGCTCCTCTTATTAAAAATGAGGCTTCATTGATTTTAGAGCTTTCAACATGCTGTACATCAATTATCAAATCTGTGTTACGAAGGTCTAGTTTTGTTGAGAATTCATCATAATTGAGTTCAAAATCGTCATCAAGAATTTCATGGAGGTACAGTCTCAAAGCCACGCCGTTAGCATATTCAGCGATTAGTCTGGTAATTCTCTCTTCGTTATCGGCCAATTTAATGACGGGTATAGCTTGTTCCTTGTTACACTTTCCAATCAATTTATAATATTCTTCGTCGCTTAATTCTTGGCGATATTCAGGGGAAATATCTAAGATAAAAGGACGATCTTTCCAAAAATCTTCTACGCCGTTAAAATTCCCCTTTGCAACGACATCAGGCGTGATTTCTAGTAGTGGAACAATCTCATCTTTTACGCTGTCCTTCAAAGAGTAAAGCGCATCCTTTTCGCCCTGCTTACATTTCAAAATAGGAACATACAACATACTCAAAACCTCCATTGTTAGTAATAGTTTTATATATTAACAGGAACAATCAAGTGAGATGTAAGTTCCTCTGGATGCAGCTTCTCCTAAGTGCTCCTAGGAATACCCTCTATTCCTACATATTTTCATGATTTGTATTTATTTATTGCACCATAAAAAATTTTAAAAAGAAACTTTTCCGTTTTTCACTGCCATTCGTTCTTATTAGAGAACGGTTGTTACCAAGAGTAGTCTCCCAAGATGACGAATTAGAAAACAAGTGATCATTTTTCACAAGCAATCAAGTCTTTATCGCGATCCTTACTTTTATTAGCATCATATAGCGCCTTTGAAACATGTGGTTTGTATTTTGTTTTTCCGCCTTTGTTTTTCTATAGTAATTATTTGAATTATTGTATAGTAACCACCCCCTTAAAATACTGTTTAGACTAAAAATGCGTAATATAAGGAATATTCAGATATTTGTTAATGAACTAAAAACACGCCAAATAAGCGTGTTTTCATGTGATGTCTATTCATGATGTGTGACGCTGTGCAGTATTCAATGTCTGTAAGCATTCCTAAATAACAGTGAATTTTGTTATATGCTTAATCAAATTTGCGGCTTTTGCCGCTCCGTTGCCCTATGTAACATGCATCGGTATGTAATATAAATAACGTATCAGAAATTCGTATTTAGCTCTTCTCCTGCTGTTTCTTCCGCTCCATAGCCTTATGTAACGTATACTCGAAATGCCTCTTGATGTCCTCAACATCCTCTGGCGAAAGATTCTTCCATTTTTCAATATCGAAGAAGCCCATGCTTTTAACGCCGAGACTTTCTAAGTAATTAGTGATTTCGGTGAGGGAGTCGTAGGGTTGGTCCGGAGAGGTATTAGGTACATTTATCCTCCCTAATAAGTAATCGACAGAGACATCAAAAAAGTCAGCTATCTTTTTAATCGTTTCTGGTTCTGGTTTACGATCTCCCGATTCGTATCTTGATAATTGTACATTCGAAATACCCAGTGCCTCTGCAACGCGCTTTTGGGAGTAATTATGTCGTTCTCTGATTGATTTAATTCTATCTGCTAATACATCCATTTTGTTCTCCTCCTTTCACCGTACTATTGTCAATACATTTTACCACATTGGTAAAACACAAAAAAAAATATTTGCCGAATCGGATAAAGAACAGTTGTTTTTGCCAAAATGGTAATATAGAATAAAGTCATAAGTTACCGATTTGGCAAAGGTGGTGAGATGCAAGGTGCTAAAGCTTAAAAAAGTTGATTTAAAAAAAATCAAATCATTACGTAGAAAATCCGGGATTTCATTGCAGGAAATGTCTAATATCTTGGGATATAGAAGTCCTAATGGTTATTATTACTTAGAAACAGGAAGATGTGCATTTCCTGCCGATAAATTAGCAAGAGTTGCTGACGTATTTAACATTGGTATGAGCGAGCTTTTTTTTGAAGATTAAATTGCCATTTTGGCAAAAGTATCTTATTTATTAGTTTGCACAAAAGGAGAGGACACCATGAAAAACATCCATGAGTTAGGCTTGATTCTCTTAGTTCAACATTCCGTAATGAATGTTGTTATTAATCTTCATGATGACTCAGCATACAGCAAACAAGATGCAATAAAAGATTTACTTAAATTAGTTGATGAGCTGAATAACTCGAGACCATACGTAAATATTGACGAAGCGAGGTGACAACATGAGTTACGAGCAAATCATGCAAGAAATTGTTGAGAAAGCCATTGAAAAGGCAATTCCTCAAATTGTAGAAGCGGTAGCCGGGAAAGTTTCAACAGGGAACATGAATCCAACTATGACTTTGGAAGAAGCAGGGGTCATCCTGCATCAGAGCATGACAAAAATGTATGAGTTGGTTCGTCGTAAGGATTTCCCAGCCATGAAGGTAGGAACAAAGTGGATTGTACTTAGTGACAAGTTTTATGAGTGGATGGAAAAACAGGCTGATGGAAAGGAAATTTGCTAATGAACCCATTCGAGTTTTTACTTTATGTGCTGGTATTAGCGCCAGTCGTCACAGTAGGGAGCTTCCATTGGTTATACATCAAATATATCAAATAAATAAGGGGAGAAATCGGAATGGACAAAGATTTAGTTTTTGTAAGCAATGGGGAAGCAGTAACTGACAGTCTTACAGTAGCGGAGGTTTTCAACAAGCGTCATGCAGATGTAATGCGTGATATTGAAGTACAGATTGCAAAGTTAGAAGAAGTTGGTGAAGAACAATGGGGTCTACGCAACTTTGCTCATACCCAATATCAGCACAAACAAAATAAACAGATGTATCCCAAATACAATTTGACGGAAGATGCGTTTACGATTGTCGCTATGGCGTATACAACTCCGGAAGCCATGAAAATGAAAGTGAAATTCCTACAAGAATTCCGGCGCATGAAAGAGGAGTTGCAAAAACGAACAATGTCACCGCTCCAAATGATTCACACGATGACATCCGAAATGATGAAGCATGAGGAACGGTTAAACCTTCTTGAAACAAAAGTTGAGGAGCAAATTACTATCGACCACGGTGAACAGCGTAGGGTCCAGAAAGCAATCGCCAGTCGGGTATATGAAGAAGTAAGTGATAAAATTCGTCGTTCAGAATTGTTCGCTGAGCTATACAGAGAAATCCGTGACCGGTTTGGAGTTGCAAGTTATCGGGATTTAAAACGAAAAGATTTACAGCTGGCTATTCGCTATATCGAAGGATGGATACCTCGGAGAGAGGTGACAGCATGATAACAAGCTTTAAGAGTGCCTCACTCTCCACTCAGGTTTTGCCGGAGAATCTGGAGGAAGCTGTGAAAATCCGTGCTGAATTGGAATATGTGTCAGGCCATCAGTGGAAGGCGATTGATAACGATGATAACGCAGCATTCCGCATTTGGAAACTTCGTGAAATTGAATTGCAAACACGCCTGAATGAATTGAAAGACGAACGAACAAAAGTGCAGATGGTGATTAATCGCATGGAGGAGATTGGAGCAAATGCCGATGTGATTCGGGCGTATCACTTGAAGGAGGTGAGCGAATGACAGTGGTAGAGCGTATGGTAGCACTTGAAGAAGCAATCGCAAAAGCAGTGGCACTTTTACAAGAAACTCCACAATGTCCTGGTGTTGAGGATTTGGAAGATATCGATGAAACAATCGATGAAGTGTTGGAAGTGTTACAGGCAGTACAAAAGTAAAAAGCCTTCCTGTTGCAGCAGGAAGACCATTGAGAAAAAACAGTTTAGATTAGTTTACCACATATAAGGAGGAAATACCATGCAAGCAAAGGTGCTAGTGAACACGCTTGGCATGAACCATGATGAATGGTTGCGATATCGAACAAAAGGCATCGGCGGCAGTGATGTAGCGGCAATCATGGGTCTTAGTAAATGGAAATCTCCAATTGGTGTGTATTTAGACAAAACAGGTGCAGTAGAACAAGAGGAATTGCAAAGCGAAGCTGCTTATTTTGGAAATGTCCTAGAGGAAGTAGTAGCAAAGGAATTCAGCTTACGAATAGGTTTAAAGGTACAGCGCAGGAACGCTATTCTGCAGCATCCCGAATACTATTGGATGCTCGCAAACGTGGACCGTTTAATTGTTGGTGAAAAAGTTGGTTTAGAGTGCAAAACAACATCGGCATACATGAAAAAAGAGTGGGAAGGTGATGAGGTTCCTACGGCTTACCTCCTCCAATGCCAGCACTATATGGCAGTTACAGGCTTTGAGGCATGGTGGATTGCGGTGTTGATTGGTGGCAACAAGTTCGTTTACAAGCGCATTGAGCGTGACGAGGAAATCATTCATTACATTACAAACATTGAAAAAGATTTTTGGATTAATCATATTGAGAAAAATGAACCGCCGATGTTTGATGGTACACCAGCTTCAACAGAGCTGCTTAAGTCAATGTATCCCGAATCACTGAGAGATAGCTTTGTTAGCTTAGGTAAGGATGCTGAAATGCTCATTGAAGCACGGAATCAAGTTGATGAAGAGATTAAGGCCTTAGAAACACAAAAGGCTGAGTATGAGAACAAGTTGAAGGCCATGCTTGGCGAAAACGAAGCAGGCAGCACAGAGAAGTATCAGATTACTTGGAAGTCTGTTAGTTCTAAACGCTTTGACAGCAAACGTTTTGCAAAAGAACATCCTGATTTCTATGAAAAGTATGTCAATGTCACAAACTCGCGCCGATTTTTGGTCAAATAAGGAGGAACTAATCCATGGCAACTAACGATAAATTAAAAGGTCAATTAGCACAACGTAATGCAGATAAACCAGCTACACCGGAACAATTAGTAGAAGGTTATATGAAGAAAATGGCGCCACGTATGGCGGAGGTACTACCGAAACACATGAATATGGATCGCATGAGTCGTATTGCTCTTACAACTATTCGTACGAATCCGAAGCTTTTAGAATGCAGTGTCCCTTCCTTAATGGGTGCCGTAATGTCAGCTGTTCAATTAGGTCTTGAACCTGGTTTGCTTGGTCAGTGCTATATCTTACCGTACAAAAAAGAGGCTACATTCATCATTGGCTATAAAGGCATGATTGACCTTGCTAGACGATCTGGACACATTCAAAGCATTTATGCTCATGCAGTATATGAAAATGATGAATTCGATTATGAACTAGGGTTACATCCGAAATTGACACACAAGCCATCGTTTGGAGAGCGTGGAGAATTTATCGGTGCGTACGCGGTAGCTCATTTTAAAGATGGCGGTCATCAGATGGAATTTATGCCAAAAAGTGAAATTGAGAAACGCCGCAAGCGTTCACCGTCTGCAAACTCCAGTTATAGCCCTTGGACAACAGACTATGAAGAAATGGCAAAGAAAACAGTAGTTCGTTATATGTTCAAATACTTACCGATCAGTATCGAGGTACAGTCACAAGCACAGCAAGACGAAGTGGTGCGCAAGGATATCACGGAAGAACCGGAATACATCGAAGCGGATATTGAGATTGTTGACCAAGAACAACCGCTGGAGCCGGAACAAGGTTCGTTCCCGATTGAAGAATGATAGATAAACGTCCTGTTCATAATGTGCTCCTCTCTTCAGCTTGGAGAGAGAAGGCACAGGATAATGATCATTTTCGGCAACTTATCCTTGATTACATGGGACGAGCATATCCAGATTATCAGGTCTTGAAATTGAAGAAGAACAAAGAATGCTATATCGCAGTATGCGAGAGGAAGTGAACAGCATGAATGAACAGGTTATGAAAATTGCACAAATTAATTTGCGCGGCAATGTTATGGACCATGGATGGTTCAAGAGCATTACCTTACCGAACGGGAAACCATATATGGTTGCAATCGTAATTCTTGGTGAAATTTTTTACTGGTACAAGCCAACAGAAGTAAAGGATGAACAAACAAGCCAGGTGTCCTACAAGCAAAAATTCAAGGCTGACAGGCTTCAAAAGAGTTATCAGCAATTAGCAGATTCGTTTGGATTTACGAAGCGTCAAGTAGTTGATGCTTGTAAGTATCTCAAAGATAACGGATATATCACGCTGGAGTTCCGAACAATCTCTGTGAATAGTGTTCCGCACAGCAATGTGATGTTTATCGAGCCGGTGGCTGAAGTAATTAAGAACATATCGACCCTCTACCGACAAAACGAGATACCTCCCACGTTAAAAAGTGATACCCTATCACGTTATAACGGGAGACCCTCTCACGATAAAACGGGAGACCCTCCCACGCTAGAACGTGAGACGTATACAGAGATTACTACAGAGAATACAACAAATAAAAAAGAGGACGACGATATACCTCGTCATCCTATTCCCAATTACATGCAGGATACAGTATATGCAAAAGTACTTCGAATATACCAAGAAAACATAGGAGACCTCCCACCGATCTATCACGAGGAATTTGGAGAGTTTCTAGATTTACTCGGTGAAGAGTTGATGGTAGAAGCAATCAAACGAGCGGCAGGGAAAAACAAACGCTTCTGGCGGTATATCGAAAGCACCTTAATGAAATGGAAAAACAATCAATGCCGCACTCTTGCGGATGTTAAAGCGCTAGATGATCAACAAAAAGGCGGTGGAACGAATGCAACACATCGGAGTGGCTATGGAAGCTATTCTCCAGCGAGCCGAAGCTATGCAGAAGAAGATGCAAACAGACGAAGAAGCATGCCAAGTTTCATCAAACGGGTATAAGTGCTCGAAATGCAAAGACAGCGAGTTTGTCTTCAGGAAAGAACCGCAGATTCGCTATGACAGTGAAGGGCAGGAAAAAGTGTACTACGTGGAAGTGGGAGAGCCTTGTGATTGTCGGAATCAACGTAGGCTAGAGCGCCGCTTACAAAACGCTCTGATTCCAGAAGAGTTTGCCAATGCTCGGTTTGATAGCTACATCCAAGAAACCACAGCGCAGCAGTTGTTATATAAAACCATGGCTGATTATTTACGAGCGTTTCCTGAGATCGAAAGAAAAAGGCATAATTCACTCGGTTTTATGGCTGAGTTTGGAGAGCTTCGTATCCGGCAGCTTCCGCCGAAAGAACGGGCAGAAGCGAAGCTGAAATATAACAATTTCGGACTCGGTAAAACACATCTACAGGTAGCTGCTGCGAAGTATCTAATGAAGCAGGGGGAAGGCAAGCGTGTACTGATGATTGCGGATGCGAGTTTTATGGACGACCTCATTGCAGCAAAGATGGCAAAAGACGACGGTGAGGAATTGAATCGCCTTCTCGGATATGCAATTTCGGTAGATGTGCTCATTTGGGATGATATGGGGAAATCAAAACACTCAGAAGCAAAGGAAAACCTGTATTACCAAATCATTGATGGTCGATATCGCAAGAAAAAACCTATTCTCTTCAGTTCTAATGAGGACGATGAAACATTAGCGGAAAAGATTGGGTACGCAGCATGGAGCCGGCTTCAAGGGATGGCAAAGGATTATCTTGTTGCTGTTTCAGGCGATGATTATCGAACGAAAGGATGACAAGCATGTGTGAATGTAACGGTACAGGCAAGCTTATACAGCTGTTAGGCGCAGGGATATTATCATTCGTCCCTTGCTCCTGTGAAGTGGCTCAGGAAGGCATAGCACGCTCTCGGGAAAGAATGGCAGAGTTTGAAATACGTTTGGCAGCAGCGGAACAGGAGTTAGTGAGATGTATAAATCACGCGTAGCAGTGGAACGGAGAGCAACGTATATCGCGTTAGAAGACCTGAATTTCTTATGGGATGAGGATGACGTACTCAAGTTTCGTGAGATGTGGGAAGAGGGTCTTTCTCTTCCTGCTATCGCAAAGCAGCTCAAGCGCAAGCAAAACGAGGTTGTTGTTCTCGTCTTGGATCAGGCAGAAGAGGGGAAAATCAAGCCTCGTAGAGGCGGTCTATGGGGATGGGTGATGATGTAAATTATGGGAACTGAATTCGAGGGAATCAAACCTGGTGCGAAAGTCATACCGCTCGATGAAACCTGTTCTGAGTGGCAGAAAGCGAAGGGAATGGGACAGCCTTACTTAATGGTTATGGCGGTTCGATATGAGTTGTCAGGGAACGTATGCGCAGTCACAGCTAATGAAAAGAGTCGGTTCGTAAAGGTTGAGTGGCTCTCAGAAGAAAAACTTATCCCCTATGAAGATAAGGCATGGGAGGAACTGCTTCAGGAATGCAACAGGTTCTGGTTACTTATGAGAATTGATCAGGCGCTAGATGAACGGGATGAAGAGACGTTTCGGGATGCGGTGAAGGCATTGAAAGAAATAGAATGATTGTTTTGTAGCAAAAAAAGAGTACCAGTCTCTCTTTAGATTTTCGAGGCTGGTACCCTGTTTATCAAAAAACTCATTGCTTGGGTTCAGGCTGATCAGAGTTCAAACCACTTCCTTTGCAGTAAGGACATTCATATGCCGCCATATAGATAATGTCGAATGCAGAAGTGCTGAAGATAAATCCACTTCCGCTACAATCTGGACATTTGCCAAGTGATTGTTTTTTAAGTCGACGCTTTTCGTATCTTTGAGCATGCCAATGCAAAAAGCTACTAAAGAACCTCATTTGTTCACCCCTAATCATTTATTAATAGTTTATGAGGAAATTAGATTTTTACTCACAGTTGAATGAGAAAAAGAGTCGGAGGCAAACCATTGGAACATACAAAGCTTATGAAGTCACTGTAGACTAAACCGTCTGAGGGTGAATGAGAATTACAGAATAAGGTTAAGGCGTTACAGTTCGGAAAATGGGAGTTTTATTTAAATAAACGCGGTATCCCTAGGGATGTTGGGAAAGGAATGTTATCTGTGAAAAGACCTGAAGTAATCAAAATTAATGTAGAGGACATGTCTATTCAACAAAAACTGGAGAATGGGAAAGTATTAGTATTGATATTGGACGGTGTAAAAGGTACAGCAACAAAAGTAGAAGCTCCAGAACATGGTTTAACAGTTATTGAAACCGCTAAGGGAAAGTCTGCGAGGGTAAAATTTGAGTGTGGATATTTGATATAGAAAACTAAGATATTACGATTGGTTGCTTAAGCAGAAAGTAGTAGAATTTAAATTAGGAGGGATCTACTATGGCTAATCGTATTAGTATCAAACAATTAATGCAGGAGATGAATTTGTCCCGAACAACGTTAAATAAAATGATTGAAGAGGGGATGCCTCATGTTCAAGAGAAAAGGGAAAAGTGGTTTGAATTAGATCAAGCCCTTAATTGGTTTAATGAGGTTCGAAGAGAAATTACAGAATTACAGATTGGTAAGGAACTAACTAATGATCAACTTTCTTCAATTTTCGGATGTGGAACACAGGGGGGGATGAGACGTTCCCATAAAACAAATACATTGATAATTATTTCAGACCCTTTTAAGTCTTTGTATGAAGACAAGTGGGATGAAGACATATTGTATTACACTGGAATGGGGAAAATCGGTCCTCAGGATATAAATAGTGATCAAAATAAAACATTAAACGAATCCAATACAAATGGTGTAGATATCTTTTTATTTGAGGTGTTTTCGCCTAAAAAGTATAGATTTATGGGGCAAGTTGAACTAGTAGCCGTCCCCTTTCAAGAGTATCAGCCAGATGAAAATGGTGACTTAAGAACTGTTTGGATGTTTCCAGTAAAAATCAAAGGGGACACAAACACTACTCCAAAGAAAGATTTATTAGCTAAAGAAGAGAAGAAGGAAAAGGAAGCTGAAGGTCTAAGTTATGATGAATTATTAAAAAGAGCAAGGTATGCTGGTAAAAAACCAAGTAAACGTAATACTAGTGCTACAGCATATGAAAGAAATGCCTATGTTACAGAATTTGCTAAGAGAAGGGCAAATGGTGTATGTGAACTGTGTGAGCAAAAAGCTCCCTTTAAGGATAAAAAAGAAAAACCTTATTTGGAGACACATCACATTGTTTGGCTATCTAGAGGAGGAGACGATACGATAGAGAATACAGTAGCACTTTGTCCTAATTGTCATCGTAAAATGCATGCATTAGATTTAGAGGAAGATAAAAGAAAGTTATTAGCGGTGGCCAGCGCTAGCACCGCAACAGTATAGCTTGGGTATCCTTAAAAGGATTGGATTCCAGATCGAGCAAGGACTATTTCACTTTGATTTTTTGGAATAGATGTTTATATATTTATGTCCAAGACCGAAAGCGTGAGGGCACTAAACGAGCAGTAACAACTGTTTGTTTGGTGTCCTTTTTATTTTGTTAAGGGGGAAAAGAATGGCAGATTGGAAAACGGAGAAACAAAAGCTCAAGGGTTGGAAGAAGGATGCTATTGAGGTAAAAGTAAAGCGTAAAAGCAAAAGAAACGAAAAGGGAAAGTAGAAGCACTAGTACAGCCGATTAAGAAAGAATTTAGCCGTCGTGACATTTTAGATTGCATGAAAGCACCTCGTTATGAACGCCGCAGAGGAGCTATGCGCCAGAAGTGAAGGGGGAACAGCTATGCAAGACCTCATTCGGCAATACAGCAAAGCGTTGTATCAGGTAAATAAAGCGAAAGAAACGGCACCAGAAGATGAACAAAGGATATTAGGCAGCATGGCGAGTGATTTACAGTATGCGTTGGAATGGATGAAAACAGCAAGGCGGCCAGGGAATCGTCGAGGAATCGAACGAAGAGCAGCATATCAACGAGATCGTCTGCTTGATCCTGTTCTCATGCAGCGGTACTTTAGGAGCCAAGAAACAGAATACGGTTGGGATGAAGGATTGAAAGAAGATGTAGTAAGTGAATGGGACCGGGTTAGAATCGAGGAGGCGCTATCAACGTTGACAGATCGGGAAAGGGAAGTTTATCTCATGAGCCGAGGGTATTGTTTATCTTATGGAGAGATTGCTCGTTATCTAGTAATTTCAAAGAGCGCAGTACAAATTATGGTGGAGCGTGCTGAAAAGAAAATCGAGAGGCAAGTACATGAAAGTCTGTTTTGCCTGCATGGATAATTAATTGTTTATATAATAAATTTTTTATATCTACATTAGGACCATCACAGATATAATTAAGATGACTTTACTAATATATTCTTAGTTAGGATAGAGGTGTGATAATGATTGAAGAGCAAGTGTTCCATTTTTATAAGTATGGTTTAAGTACTTCAAATCTAATACTTAAGTATCTACGTAGGAATATAATCATTTTTACCTTGTTACAAGTAGTTTTTATTGTAGGTTTAGCGTTATTTTATTTCTTTATTTATCGGGCACCATTTCCGATTTTAAGCCTTTTATATGTTATACAGGTTTTTATTGGTACGTATATTTTTTTGAATTCCCCAGCTAAAAAAGTAGTCCAGCATAAGTATGGACTTCCAATAGACAAAAGATTCTTTAAACATTGGGCTAATAAAGAGTGGCAAATGTTTAGTTTATTAGTTTTGAGCGTTTTCTTGAGTAAAAAAGGTATCTCTAATAAGGAAAAGATAGATGGGTTAATAGACCTTCTGGAGAAAAAAGAGAAACTTTATACAAGTAATTTTAAGGTGCTCGCGGGGATCTTTTTAGTATTTACAATCCCTGCTTGGTCAGCTTTTAATACATGGATTTTTAAATTTAATTCAAGTTTAGAGAGTGCGGTTCAATATCTGTTAAGTATTATGCTCCTCGCATTCATTCTAGATGTTTTTGTAGGAATGCTTAGGTTTAATATTAAGGATTTATACACATCTGATAAAAAGCATATATTTTATTTAATTAATTTGTTAGAATCTTTGTCCTACATTCATCAATTGTCACAGGACTCAGATTCGTTCTCTGGTTCCAATAACGTTGGCAGTCCTACTATTAAGGCAAAGATTGTTAGTAAAATCTTAGAGGATTATCATAAAAAGTATTATTGACCTGAAATAAGTACTTTGTGTGTTATGTGGCAATATTAAAGAGTGTGCTCTAAATTATGATTGGGTGAGAAGAAGAGAAAATTAAAAAGCAAATTCAAGAAAGCCTCTTCTGCCGATGCAGTTGAGGTTTTTTAGTAACTTTTATTAGAATATTACATGAGGTATCTACAATCGTAATCTGATTGGGGGCAAATCAGAAACCTTTATCATCTAATCGTGCTAGAAGGTTCGCGTTGTATAACAAGTCTGGTTGGAACTAAGTGTAATAGATACAGTTAGCTTGTATTTGTAATACTCTTTAGAAAATATTTGATTTATTATATATATGGTGTATGAATTGTTCTAATGCACTAATAGACATAGCGACTGACAGATAGTCATGTTGAGAAATTAAACCGCATTTATATAGTTGCTTACATTTTTAGGTATATTACGTGGTATAATCTTATAAAATGTGCGGCTGATATTTTTAAGGTTTAGAAGTTTCTTTGCAAATAATATACATTACTAATAGGTGCTTGCTATGAAAAAAAAATCGAGATACAAAGAGATAAATACAATAATATTTAATAAATTAGGTAGTCTGTTTGAAGAAAAAGGCTGGGTAATTGATGATGAACATAACGACTCTAGTTTGTTTAGTCGTTTTTGTGAGTTGTTAAGTCGTTTAAATGTAGAGCAGCAAGAGTTCATAATTGATTTAACACGTAGATATCAAAAGGTGAATTTTGATGACTATACTAAATTAATAAACGAACTATTAAATCAAATGACGGAGAAATTAGATTATTTTAAAGAGCTAAAAACTCTTTATGTAATGCCTTTAGTGCCAGAGAAAGATCGAAACAAAATTAAGAGTTCCACACTAGTAGCTTATCTATTTCAGTCGCCACAGTTAAAGTACAACCCAAATATTTCTGGATTGGATTTTAAAGTGAGAAATGAGTTGACTCCTAGGGAGGTTAATAGAATAAATGAATCTCCGAAGACCAGGCTACTGTTGGTTGACGATTTCATTGGTACGGGTGAAACGGCCTTAAATGCATTTAATTTCTATAAGAAAATGGGGATAAAAAGCGAGAGGATAATCATAGCATCGCTTGTTTCTTTATTTAGTGGGTACAATTTGATCAGGGAGAACGATATTGAAATTTTTTCAAGTAAAATAAATAAAAGGGCATTATCGGATTATTATAATGCTAAGGAATTAGCAGAGAAACTAAATATTATGCAATCAATTGAGGAAATTGTTGGACCTCATGATGATTATAAGTTTGGTTACAAAGGCTCAGAAGCCTTAATTACCTTGGCCAGAACACCCAATAATACGTTTCCAGTATATTGGTTAGAAAAGGCAAAAGGGAGCAGGGTGCCTTTTCCGAGAGGAGGAAATTGATTGTGTTTAAGCATGACAAAAAATTGATACTTGTAATTTTACATTTGGTAAAGAATAATGGGAATGTTCAAGGGATTATTAGTTCAGATGTAAGCTTCTCGAGAATTTATGGTTATATAAGCCATCTCAAAAGGAACGGATTAGTCACAGATATGTATGAGGAGTTAAAAATAACTGAATTGGGATTGCAAATGATTGATAAATTAAACAAAGAGCTTGGATATAATCACTCTGAGAAATGGATTAGTCCGCAATATGAATATGTTATTGAAAAGTGGGATAAATTTAAGGTATACTTACCTTGAATTTATATTTTTGACCTTTACAAAAGACCTTACTAGACTCAAGGCTTATTAAGCCAAGTATGACGAGTCGTCATGCTGAGAAGGACTTATTTTCAAGCCCTGTGTAAAACATTTAATGCTCCGGGAGGCGCTGTATAAATGTCTTACACAACCTTAGGCTCCGCCACGGTTTACTCCCACCATGTCGACAAAAAGCGCGTCAACATGGTGGGAGTAGAGGATAATGGAGTGATAGTAGTAGGTTTTGTAAAGGTCAATTTTATTTAGAGGGGACTATTAAGCATGATTTGGGAGAAGTACAGGAGAAATTTTACAGATGCCGCTCTTAAAGCTGGTCATGATGATTTATATATCAAAAAGAATCTTGAAAAAGCACACCTCCTTTATTCTCAGGGGCTTCCCATTATATATGACCAAAAGCACCTCTCTTACCTTGTTGGTTATAGTATTGAATATTTATTAAAGGTATCCAATTCCCAAAAAAGTTTCTATAGATATTTCAAAATACCGAAGAAGAATGGTGACTTCAGGAGTATTGCTGAGCCATTGCCTAACCTGAAATCTATACAAAGGTGGATTTTAGAAGAAATATTATACTCATGTAAGACAAGTGAATTTGCTAAAGCTTACAAAAAAAATGTTTCTTTAAAAGAGAATGCAAGGTTTCATCGCAGACAAAAAAAGGTGTTGACTATAGATATTAAGGATTTTTTTGGAACAATTAAAGATTTAGAGATATATGCTTTTTTTAGCTCTTTAGGCTATTCAAGAGATGTATCTGCCATGTTAACTAATTTATGTACTCTAAAGGGAACACTTCCTCAGGGGGCAGCTACTAGTCCGGCTTTATCAAATTTAGTAATGAGAGATATTGATAAGCGTATAGCAGCATTTTCTAGAGAAAATAGAATTCGGTATACAAGGTATGCTGATGATTTAACATTTTCTGGGGACTTCCAAGAGGGAAAGGTCATTAAGTTTGTCGACAGTGTACTGAAATCTAAAGGATTTGCTATAAACCATGAGAAGACAAGAGTTCGGCTTCCTCATCAAAGGCAAGAGGTAACTGGAATTATAGTTAATGAAAAAATTCAGGTATCACGTGAAATGAGAAGGGAATTACGAAAAAATATTTATTACATAAAGAAATATGGACTAGATTCCCACTTAATGACTGTAAAAAGAGAGAAATATGAGTACTTAAAACATTTGTTAGGTACAGCAAATTATATTTATTCAATTAATCCTCGGGATAGTGAAATATATGAGTATCTGGAATATCTTAGAGAACTATGGCGAGAGGAAAATCGTGCATAGAAAAATAGATATTTTTAATAAGTTAAGAAGCCTCTTCTGTGTTGTGGATGAGGTTTTTTGTCGTACGGTTGCCACCTATACACCTATATAAGGTAAGTCCAAGTTGGCGGTCTAGAAAAGCATAATCAAATGGGCATAGGGATGAGTAACCAATTTGTTATGAATTCGTATAGTAGTATCCTATAGGAGGGATACATTTATGCCTTGGCAACAATATATGAGTTCTTTGATAGGTCAACCCGTTGGTGTTTCTTTGATGAACGGTCAAGGAACTTCTGGTGTTTTATGTAACGTAGATGGAGGGTACATTTATTTAATGGAGTACTTATACCATACTCAATTTGCTATGAAGCACTATGATCTTCGGCAAATTCAAGATATACGTCCTTTCCCGAGTTGTCATCAGCAGCAACCTTTATACTAAACTAATTCCTTTTTATTCACATTCATAGAGATGTTAGATTCTGAAAGGAATTATATTTGAAAGCGGATTGCTGCGGCAGCTCGCTTTTTTGTCGTACGGTTGCCATCTATATATGAACTTGAATACTATGTATGTTGTATTCGGTGCTGGACAAGCAGTAGCGGAAACTGCTGACTTGTTCGTTAGTCAAGGTATCAAGACTAATATTTGATTCGAATTGAAAATCATAATGCAATAACCAAACTCTTCAGAAAATGCTTTTGGCTTGAGTGGAGAGTTCCCAGCCTCTCCCGTTTTGTTGACCTCATTCTCTTCTGTTATGTACTGGATCGAATATCAGAGAGAGTGAGTTGAATGAAGCGAAAGCTTTGACCCCCTTTTATGCATGCCGCTTGCCTATTGGCGAGCGGTTTTTACATTTAGATGAAAGGATATTATCTTTTTTTGACGAATGTAGGTAGGTGGAAGGGGGAGGAGAGTATGAGTGATTGGCGGCAAGCAATGTATGACTCTGTTAAACAGATTCAATTTAGCAGAGGGATTGATTCTAAGGAGAAAGTTTTTGATTTTTTTAAAGAGGAGTTTAAGGGATTGATTCAACCCTTGTCCTATTATGAAGGTGTATGCGAAATTAGAATTGAAGAAAATGAAGCAAGGTTTATTATAGGAAAAAACGGGTTGTTGCTACACGAAAACTCTGATAATGGATATATCGGAGTTTATATTTCAAGAATCAGCAGTTCTTCTCAAGATTTTGAGGAGTGGGGAGCGATTTATTTTAATAACCCAACGTACATAGAAATGAAATTACCTGCAATCCAAAAAGGTAAAAAACTTTATTTAGATTCTAATGTTGTCGATGTCTTATTTAAGGCAGCATTTGAAACGGTTTGGATAGACTAGTTATAAAGGCATCCTTTCGAGGGTGCTTTTTATTTTGCAAAGCGACTAGCACAAGGAGGAGTTTACAAAACAAACTCAATTCCAATTCATCGGAGGTGGGGTGACATGTAGTGGCAAGACAACGCAGCCCAAACCGCGAAAAAGCCTTTGAACTCTTCAAAGAACATAGCGGAAATATTACAAATCGCAGGATTGCGGAACTGCTGGACGTTCCAGAAAAAACAATCGGCGGCTGGAAAGTAAAAGATAAATGGAATGAACAATTGAACGGAGTACTCCAAATAAATGAACGGAGTACTCCGAAACGAGGCGCTCCAAAAGAAAATAAGAACGCGGTCGGCAATAGTGGAGGAGCTGCACCAAAAGGTAATAGCAATGCTGTAACACACGGATTTTTCCGCCGTATCTTTCCAGATGATGAGGAAACATTGGCTATTGTTGATGAGATAGGCACGAAAAGCCCTATTGATATGATATGGGAAAATATCGTTATCCAGTATGCAGCTATTGCGAGAGCTCAAAAAATCATGTTTGTTGAAAGTAAAGAAGAAATGATAAAAGAGCTTAAAAAGAGGAAGTATGAAATTGTCCCAAAAGAAGATGGCGGGTTTGAGCAAATGACTACCGAAGAGGAGTATGAATTCCAATTCGCTTGGGATAGGCATGCGACTTTCTTAAATGCACAGTCTAGGGCAATCTCTACCTTGCAGAGTCTTATTAAACAATTCGATGAAATGGCCCATATTGACGATGAGCGCCGCTTGAAGCTTGAGCAAATGCGTTTAGGAATTAAGAAGACTGAAGCTGAAACAGATTTCGCGCAAATGCGTGCTGCTAAGCTTCGCGGAGATAAGAAAGATACTTCCATGCTTAATGTTCTTATCGAAGGTCGTAAACAGTACGAACAAATGATGAATGGACGTGAGAATGATGAGTAAAAACATCGTTTTTAGTCCAAAACAACTTCAGACGATTTACAGACCTTATAATTACACATTTGATGTGTTTGAAGGGACACCAAGGAGCGGGAAAACAACAGCAGGACATTTTCGTATGGCTGATTATTATACAATGACGCGTGATACAAATCATTTAATAGTTGCTTACAACCAGGAGCAAGCCTATCGCTTATTTATCGACGGTGACGGAACAGGCTTAATACACATTTTTAATGGTTTGTGCGATATAAAGCACGATGAACACGGTTCACACTTAGAAATACACACTCCAGCTGGCGTAAAAAAGGTGTATTACAAAGGCGGAGGAAAGAGTAATAGTGTCGGTGCTGTTACAGGTATGTCGCTTGGCAGCGTTGTATTTTGTGAGATTAATTTGCTTCATATGGCTATGATTCAAGAGTGTTTTAGGCGTACATTCGCTGCTCAAGACAGATATCATCTTGCTGATCTGAACCCTCCGTCGCCAAACCATCCGATTATTAAGGAAGTGTTCGATGTACAGAATACACGTTGGACACATTGGACGCCTCATGATAACCCAATTCTTACAGAAAAGCGTAAGCAAGAGATTTATGACATATTACGTAAAAACCCTTATTTACTTGCCCGAGATTGGGAAGGTAAGCGTGTTATGCCTGAAGGTGTTATCTATGGAATGTTTGATATGGAGAAACATATCCTTCCTGCTTTGCAAGGTAATCCAATTGAAATGTATTTCACCGCAGACGGCGGCCAAAGTGACGCCACTAGCTGTTCGTGCAATATCGTGACGCAGTATAAGGATGAGGAAACAGGGAAGCTAAAGTATCGCTTAAATCGTGTTGCTCATTATTATCACAGTGGCGCAGAAACAGAACAAGTGAAGGCGATGAGCGTATATGCCAGAGAGATTAAAGAGTTTATTGAATGGTGCGTTAAAACATTTCAAATGCGTTATTCTGAGGTGTTTGTGGACCCTGCTTGTAAATCATTGCGTGAAGAGTTGCATCTGCTCGGCATTAGAACGAGCATCGCAAATAATAATGCAAAAGATGTGAAGGGATCTGCTAAAGGAATTGAGGTTGGTATTGAGCGTGCGCAGAACGCCATAACAGAAAAGTATTTCTGCTTGGTTGAAGAGAAAGAACCATACGGCCATTATCATTTTCTGAAAGAAGTTGGAATGTACTGCCGCGATGCAAACGGAAAGCCGATAGATGAATTTAATGACGCAATGGATGAATTTAGATACAGCGTAAATTATTTTTACAAACGTTACGTCGTATAATCATTATTGATGATATTAGATATTTTATGTATAATATCATTAAGAGGTGATTATATGGAGAAGTACATTTTCTATAATGGCTTGAAATTCACAAGGGATGACAAAACAGGGTATTATTTAAATTCGACGCATCGAAAAAGGTTACACCGTTATGTGTGGGAATGTCATCATGGAGAAATACCAAAAGGCTATCATATACACCATATAGATCACGACAAAAGCAATAACGATATAAGCAATTTAAAGTTAGTTGAATCGAAAGCGCATGTTACGATGCATAGTGCAGAAAGAGGTTTAACGCATTATGAATACTTAGTGAAGAATCTCGAAGAAAATGCGCGTCCTAAAGCTAGTGAATGGCATGGTTCAGAGGAAGGGCACGAATGGCATAAAGAACAGTACAAATACTTAAGTGATTGGCAAAATAAGAAAGTTGAACATAAGTGTGAGCAGTGTGGAGAAGGGTTCCTTTCTCATGATAGAAGTAGAATTAAATTTTGCTCTAATAACTGCAAATCAGCTTGGAGAAGGGCGCAAGGTTTGGATAATGTAAAAAGAAAATGCGCTGTTTGTGGGAATGATTTTGAAGTGAATAAATACAGCAAGACAAAAACGTGCTCTAGGAAATGTGCTGGAGAATTAAGAAAGCGCTCATGATGATGAGTGCTTTTTATTATGCCTTCTTAGGGGGTGAGAATGTGTTTAAAACTATTATCTCCAAGATAAAGGAGGTGTTGTATAAATTGAATATTATAAAAGGGATTCAAAAGATGACGGATGCTGTTACCGTCCAAGTAAGCGAGGAAAGCTATAAGAAGATCGATGTTTGGAGAGAGCTGTATGCAGGGTATCATTTTCCTTTCCATGATATTCGTTACCAAACTATAGATGGACAGAAAAAACGTCGTATGGCTTCGCTAGGCATGCCAAAAGTGATTGCACAAGAGATGGCAACATTAGTTTTTAATGAGAAATGCCAGATTAGCATTTCTGACGAAAAATTAGCAGAGAATATTAAAAACGTATTATCTCAAAATAACTTTATTAAAGAGTTTCAGAGATATATTGAATATGCTTTTGCTATGGGCGGCTCGGTGCTCAAGGTGTATTTTGACAACGAAATTAAAATTTCGTATGTCAATGCGGATTGTTTCCTGCCAACTGAATGGGATAATCAAGGGATTCGCAGCGGCGTATTTGTTAATCAAACTGTTAAAGGGGAGGATACTTATACATTGCTGGAATGGCATACTTGGCAAGGTACGCAGTATATCATTCGTAACGAATTGTATAAAAGCAGCAATAAAAATGAATTAGGTATCAGGGTGCTTTTAACGACTTTGTACCCTGACTTAGCTGAAGAAACACCGATCGATAACCTTAATCGACCTTTATTCGTATACATCAAACCGAATACAGCGAACAATGTTGATTTAACAAGCCCGCTGGGTATTTCTTTATACGCAAATTCATTGGATACGTTAAAGGCGATTGATACTGCTTTTGACAGCTTTGAACGAGAATTCCGTCTTGGGAAGAAGCGAATCATTGTTCCAGAAACGGCTGTGAAATCGGTAGTTGACCCAGAAACTGGGCAATTTGTCCGTTATTTTGATACTAACGACGAAGTGTATCAAGCTATGAATCTTGGAGAGAGTCTGACAAAGCCAATAGAGGAGATGACGGTGACTCTTCGAGTAGAGGAGCATATAGCAGCTATTAATGCTATGCTTGCTTATCTTGCTATGCAAACCGGCTTTAGTCCTGGTGCCTTTAAATTTGATGCATCGGGCATGAAAACAGCAACTGAAGTTGTCAGTGAAAACAGTAAGACTTTCCGGACTAAACAAGCACACGAAACAGTTATAGAAGCGGCTATTAAAGAGCTTATAGAAGCCATTGTGCAAGTCGCTGAACTATACGAGATGTTTTCTGCACCTGATGAACCTTATGAAGTGACAGTTACCTTTGATGACAGCATCGCAGAGGATACAAGTGCTATTGCAAACCGTCAAATTATGCTTGTTACTGCAGGATTGCAGAGTAAATTACGAGCCATTATGAAGGTGCAAGGGATCACAGAGGAAGAAGCACAGGAGATACTTGCTGAAATTCAAGAGGAGAATAAAACTCTTACTCCAGAGATATCGGACCTTTTCGGTACAGGAGATGAAACCTAATGCCTCTTTCTCCTGAACACTTACAACGGCTGTCAGCTCCATTGATAGATATTTATAACAGCATAGAGGAAGAATTGCTTCTCAATATGGCAAGGATTATCCGGCAAGGGAAGGAGTTGCTGCTGCAAGCTGATGATGAAACAGAATATCAGCACTGGCGATTGGTTCAACTGAATAAGGTGAACAATTTAACGCAACAGCAACTAAAAACTATCGCAAAATACTCAAGACAAACAGCAAAAGAAATACGAAAGATGGTTGAAACTGCGGGATATACAGTGGTAGAACAACATGAATGGTTCTTTGTACAGGCTTTAT
Source organism: Bacillus sp. OTU530 (assembly GCF_038440375.1). NCBI lineage: Bacteria > Bacillati > Bacillota > Bacilli > Caryophanales > Bacillaceae > Bacillus > Bacillus sp. OTU530. The sequence goes on along the minus strand of NZ_JASATP010000019.1, from coordinate 78,777 downwards.
TGGAAGGTGTGGACTTGATACCAGCACCACCTACAACAGAAAGCCAATCTTTGTTTAATATTCTTCTAGCTTATGAGAAGCAAGCGCAGGATGTATTCAACCTGATTAATACAACCCTGCTTAAGCAGTCCCAACAAGTGTATATAGACGTTCTTAACAAAACGGTAGGTAAGGTACTAACCGGTGTAATTACGCCACAACAGGCACTGAAACAGACTTTTTCTGATTGGGCAAAACGCGGTATTCCTGCTTTGATAGATCGTGGCGGTAGGAGATGGAGTACAGAGGCTTATGTCAGCACTGTCACACGTTCCATGAATCAAAAGGTATCAAGTGAAATGCAGTTCGCTCGCATGGACGAATACGGCTCAGACTTGATTGAAGTAAGTAGCCATTTAGGAGCAAGACCGAAGTGCGCTCCATATCAAGGGCGTATCTTTTCCAGAAGTGGTAACAGTAAACGGTATCCTGCGTGGTCTACGACCTCATACGGACAGCCTGACGGGTTACTGGGGATTAATTGCGGCCATAACATTTATCCTTACATTCAAGGCAAGAGTAGGAAGACTTATGAGCCATACAATAAGACCGAGAACGATAAAGTTTATAAGGAAAGCCAACAGCAGCGTGCTTTTGAGAGAGCGATTCGTAAGGAAAAGAGAAAGCTTTCGATGATGGAAGCTATCGATAATCCAGAAGGAATCAAAGAGGCGAAATTGAAAGTGCGTGAAAAGCAAGAGCAGTTGCGCATGTTCTTGGAGGAGACAGGCCGCAGACGCAGACTGGATAGAGAACAAATTGTAGGAGGATAAGACATATGAGTAAGAATACAGTGACGCAGGCTCAAGTAACAGCTATTTTAGAAGTTTCAATCATCGATGTAAAAACCATTTTTGATAAATGTACAGTCGTAACAGCTCAATTGCCGAGTGGTTTTATTATTGTTGAAAGCTCTGCATGTATTGAACCTGTGAATTACAACGAAAAATTAGGTGCTGAAATTTGCATGAAGCGTATCGAAAACAAGATTTGGGAGCTCGAGGGCTACAAATTACAGTGTGAATTAGCTAAGTAAATCAGATGCTCAGGCATCTTTTTTTATTGTCTTTTATTCGGTAAGACGTTAAAGAAACGAAAGTACAAATACCCATTACGGGAGGTTTGAATCATGGAATTTATTAAACAAATGGGGAATCAGCACCTTTATAAAGCTGAAGGTTTTTTACGTTTGAATTTACAATTTTTCGCTGAAGGAGATCCAGTTCCAAATGATCCACCAGCAGACCCAGCACCAAATCCAACACCGCCTCCTAGCAGCGGTGGCACAGACCCAACACCACAAGACCCTCCTAAAACATTTTCGCAGGATGATGTGAATAGCATTGCTGCCAAAGAAGCTAAAAAGGCTCAAGAAAAACTGCTCAAACAGCTTGGAATTGAGGACTTCAATAGCGCAAAAGAAGGCCTGCAAAAGTTTAAGGAGTGGCAAGAGTCACAAAAATCAGAGGCAGAAAAGCAAGTTGAGCAACTTAAGCAGTTAGAGACTAACTTTAGCAAAACACAAGGTGAAAATGAGACTTTGAAATCTCACCTATCTGCAATGAAAGCAGGCGTGAATGCAGAAAGCATCGAGGATGTAGTCACTCTTGCTAAAAACCTAGTCTCTGATGAAGTGGATATGGATCAAGCTATTCAGAAAGTCCTTGAAAAGTATCCGCATTTCAAGCAGCAGGAACAACCAAAACCGGAAGACAAAAAACCATCTTTTTCTGCTGGCCAGCATCAAAAGCAACCGGCTTCCGAAATGGATGCCTGGTTAAATGCATTTAAACCACAATAAATGAGGAGTGATTTTTCATGGCAACATTAAACTATGCAAGTCAATATCAAGCTGCTTTGCAACAAATTTTTAAAGTCGGCTTACGTTTTACTGATTTATACAATACACCTAACAACAATTTGGTGAAATGGACTAGTGCCAAAACTATCCAAGTGCCAAACATCGCAACTGGCGGTTATGTAGATGTTAACCGTGACCAAATCTCAACTTTCTCTCGTAAAGTTGATAACAGCTGGATTCCTTACACGTTAACTCATGACCGTGAATTTAGCACACTTGTTGATCCTGCTGATATCGATGAAACAAACATGGCGCTTACTATTGCGAATATAACGCAAGTGTTCAACAAAGAGCAAAAAATCCCTGAAATGGATAAGTACATGGCTTCTAAATTATTGTCAGGGTTTGTTGCAGCAGGAGGAACAGTTGATACAACTGCATTGACAACTGCAAACGTGCTTACGATTTTTGACCAAATGATGCAAAACATGGATGAAGCCGAAGTGCCTACTGAAGGCCGTATTCTTTATGTTACTCCAGCTGTGAATACGTTGTTGAAAAATGCAACTGCGATTCAACGTCAACTCCAAATTACTGGTGGGTCTTCTGATGTTAATCGTAGCGTTCGCAGCCTTGATGAAGTAACAATTGTTATTGTTCCAAGCTCACGAATGATGTCACTTTACAACTTCACTAGCGGCGCTGTTGCTGATGGAACTGCTAAACAAATCAACATGATCCTAATTCATCCTGAGGCAGTTTTTGCCCCTCACAAATATGAGTTTGTGTCATTAGATGAGCCAACTGCAAAAACTGGTGGTAAATGGTTGTATTATGAGCGTAAGTACTGGGATGTATTTGTTAACGTCAAGAAAAAAGACGGTATCCAAATTAATAGGGCTGTCTAATTAAAATAAAAATGAGAGGAGAAGCTTGAGCTCTCCTCTCGTTTATTCAGGGAGGGATTTTCAGTGGCAAAAATGAGGAAAGAAAACAAAGTAGTAGAAGTTAAAGAGGATTTCATTCCGACCTATCTAGAAGACGGATTCGATGTTATTGATAGCGAGTCCGGAGAGGTTATTGAATATGCAACAGGCGGAAAAACAGTTCCTTTAGCGGAGTACAATAAGGCAATCGAAGAAGTAGAGGATTTAAAGGAGAAAAATAAGAAATTAGAAACTGAGATTGCTAAGCTGAAAAAATCGGCTGTTAAAACTGAATCTGCCGAAAATAAATAGGTGGCAATATGAGCTACATTGACGAAACGTACTACACTGAGGAGTACAAAGGAAAGGGAGTGACCGGAGAGCCGGAGCTCCCTTCTTTTATTGCAAGGGCTTGTGATGTAATTGATCAGTTAACACACTACAAGATTACCTTGAGCACAAATCAGTTAGCTGATTTTCACCCTTTTATTCAGAAACAGGTAAAAAAAGCGGTTGCCGCACAGACGGAGTTCTTAGTGTTGAATGGATTGTATAGTGGAAATGATACTACACCAACTAATGTCTCAGTCGGTATTTTTAACTATTCAGGTGGCAGCGACACTTCAATTTCACCTGATGCTATTGCATTTTTGCGTCCGACCGGATTGTTATATGCAGGAGTTGATGTGCGATGAGAGTGAGACCAATCCCATTGGCAGTACTGATTCATTCTGTTGAATATCAGGAGTATACAGGAAATGCACGATGGGGTGAAACATACAAAGAATCTGTTATCTTACAGAACGTCAGAATATTCCCAGGTAGCTATTTACGGCGTGGGATACGAGAAGATGTGCGGCTCAACACTTTCATGATCTATGATTGCACCAATTCAACGCCGCGAGATATCACATTTGTGGAAAAATCAAAAATTGTATTCGGCGGCAAAGAAATGATGGTCCAAAGAGTAAATGAACAATATGCGTCTGAAGATGCGCCACATCATTTTGAGGTGTTGCTGCAATGATCAAGATGAATATTAAAGTTGATTTTGACCCGAATAAGGTATCCGCAAAGCTTCAGAAAGCTTTAGATCAAGCACAGATGGCTTTGGATCAGCAAGTGTTAAAGGATAGTAATTACTACATTCCAAAAGACACTACGAACTTAGAACAGAGTTCCATTCGTACTTCTCATATCGGAGAAGGATTGCTTATATGGGATACGCCGTATGCAAGGCGGTTATATCACCATCCTGAGTATGATTTTTCTCAGGATAAGAACCCAAACGCTTCTGGTTTGTGGTTTGAATACGCAAAAGCGGCAAAAGGTGACCATTGGGTACGATTAGCGCAGCAGACATTCAATCAGAATTACCAGTGAAGGAGGATGGCACATGGATTTCTATGATCGGATGATGGATTACATCGAAAGTCACCTAACTTTATATGCGTCTTTACAAATGGGTGTCTTGAGTCCGAAAACAAACGGTATCGCTATCCTGTCTATTCCTTCTTCACCTAATGCGAAATATCTTGATGGTGGTAGTGTGCAAAATATAAGTTTTCGTATTTATACGAAGCACACAGACCAAAAAATAGCGGCAAATACGATACAAATCATTTCTGATTTATTGGATAAGATGCAGAATGATGATATTCAAAGTCAAGATGGAAGCTTCATTTTCATTTCTTGTGAGGTCAATACTATTCCAAGTTCTTTCGATAAGACAGACCATGATGAATATATTTATTCGGCGCTCTTTGTCGCTGAAATTGAGAGAGGATGAATGAGATGAGCGAAACAGGATTATTATTGCAATCGAAACATTTATTTGAAATCAACACAACTCCGTCAGGCACAGCGACATATGCGCGTGTTGGTGCAGGATTAAACAATTTTGAACCATCTAACAATGAAGAAGTAGATCAAACTGCATATTTAGACGGAGATGGTTTTGCTAGTTCTGATGTCACGGGAGCTCAGTTAATCCTTACTTTTAGCGGGCATAGAAAAACAGGCGATGTAGCACAAGATTTTATTTTTAGTAAATTGCTAGAATTGGGTGACGGACGAAAAACAACATTCCGCTGGACATTGCCAAACGGTGATAAGTTCGAAGGACCTTGCACAATCGCGAACATCGAAGGACCAAGTGGCGATGCAAATGCAAAAGGTGAAATCTCATTCGAAATACACTTCAACGGCAAACCGGCGTTCACGGAAGCTATATAGGGGGGAGATAAAATATGAAAAAGTTCCAATTCGAAAAGGTATATGAAGAAGTGGAAATTGGAGATAAGGTCTATCGAGTTGATTTCTCTGATGATAAAGCATTAGAGTATCGAGCAAAATTCAATAAATTCTACAAAGAAGCACAAGAGCTAGAAAAAACCGATCTTGACACTCTTTCGGATGAAGAGCAACTCGCAATTTTTCATAAAAATCGCGAAAACATGAAAGAGATTACCGACGTGATTCTAGGTGAAGGTGCATTTGATGAATTGTATGAACTGTCAGGTCGTTCCACGGCAAATTACATGCAGCTTCTTCTGTTTTTAGGTAAAGTTGTAGCTGAGAAAACGGAAAAAGTGAAAGAGGATGCTCGTAAGAAATATGTGAAGAAGGGAAGGGCATGAAGCCTTTTCTTCTCACGTCTTTTTTTGAAGATTGTTTCGAGTATGGGGAAATCGTTCTTCATTTGGATCTTTCTTTTGATAACGTGCTGCGTGTATTCGAACTATTCAAAGACGATGTCTTTCACGGATATGAAAAAGTGGATATCACATTGGAAATGTTGGTGAAAGAGTATCGTTCTATTGAGGAGTATGATTTGCGTAAGAAAGATACTCTTTTTCTATACATCTTCAAAGAGTTCCTTGGCATTGACTTGCAAAAGCCTCAGGACTTAACTAACAAAAAAACATTCGATTTCGAACAGGACGCGGGGATTATCTACGCGTCTTTTTTGCATGCCTACAACATGGATTTATTTGAGCAACAAGGGAAGCTCCACTGGCACAAATTTAGTCAACTTATAGCGCATTTACCGGAAGGGACTAAATTTCGTGAAGTAATTGGAATTCGTACGATGGAAATTCCAGCAGCCGATAAACACAATACAAACTATCGGAAACAAGTAATAGCAGTTAAGAAAGTCTACGCCTTGCAGGAAGAGCAGAGCGAAGCGGATGCAATAAAAGCACTCGATGCCAAATGGGATACCCTGGCGCTGATGGTGAGGGGGTGAGAATGTGTCTAATGGATCTGATGGACAGATTAGAATTGATACCAAGATAGAGCAGAATAATGTAAATACAGAGTTGAGGCAGTTGCAACGTGAAATTAGCAATATGGGCAAGGAATTACAGCTTGCAAACACAAAAGCGCTCATGCCATTTCAAAAGCAAATGTTTGAAGTGGAGAAGAAATTCCACGAACTTGGTTCAAGTATGGGAAGTTTCACTGGCACCAATGCGGAATTTATGGCTCAGGTGAAGCAACTAGGAGCAGAGTACAAAACGGCATCTGAAAACATGATGAAGGCTGATACAATGGCGCGTATGTCATTGATTAGAACGGCTGGTGTCATGATGAATATGAGCTCACAGGCCTCTAAAATCTCTGCCAATTATCAACGTATGGCAAATCCGCTATATAACGTAAATAGAGCGGGGCTTGCTGTTGCAGATTCGCTCAATCGTATCGCCAACAATGGGAATGCGGCTGTCTTAGCTCTTCGTATGTTGGGGCCAAATGCGAATATGAAGCAATTGAGTGACATGGTTCGAATGATTAACCAAGGACTCATGCGGTTCCAAGTGGTTGCTCTCGCTGCTGCCATATCTTCTGTGCTTTTGTATGGCGCTTTACATAAAGCGAATATGGCGATGAATCCGCAATACGCAGCAGCCTACACAAACATGATAAACAGCTTGAAAAAGGCGTTCGAACCGATGGTGCAAGTATTTGCAGCTGTGATGATTCCTGTATACAAATTCATTACCGCCATTGCGAACATGATTATTAAATTCAATGAAGCACATCCGACGTTGGCGAAAATAATACAAGGGTTCTTGATGCTTATTCCGCTGCTCACCCTGATTTTGAGCCCGTTGGCGATCGGGATTGGATTAGTCGCAGGGATGCAAGCCGCATTCGCAAGTCTATGGACTATCATTGGACCACTCGTTACGGGTCTCGCAGCAATGTCCGGAACTGTTTTGCTTGTGGCCGGGGTAATCGTAGCTTTAACAGCTGGGATTACGTATCTATGGAAGCAGAATGAAGGGTTCAGAAACGGTGTACTTTCGGCATGGTCTGCGATTAAGCAAAAAGCAATAGAAGTGTTTGGATTTATCCCTAGCATACTAGCAAAAGCAGCAGCCGGATTCTCTGTCTTGAAAACAGCAATTACCAGCGCGTTTCAAGGTGACTTCAGTCAAATAGGCGCGATATTTGCAAAAATAGCACCGATGATTATCGGGGTGCTTATCGGTGGAATTCCTTCCGTTATCTTGGCGGCATCTCGTTATCTCCCTGCTATCGCACAAGTTCTAGTGAATAATATGGGCGTTATTTCTAATGTTGTTAATAATATCGTTTCCCAATTTGTCACAACAATCACTACAGCTTTACCGCAGGTTATTTCTGTAGGGCTTCAGATTTTAACGAGTTTAATAAACGGAATTACACAAGCGATTCCAATTGTTGTACCTGCTTTAATTTCGACATTTACAACAATAATCAATTTTATTACCCAAACGATTAGCACATTACTTCCATTGATTCTTAATACAGGTGTAAAAATCCTGATGGGTATTATTAACGGTATGGTGCAAAACTTACCGTTAATTATAAATGCGGCACTTCAAATCGTTACTATGCTTTCTAATTTCTTGGTACAGAATCTGCCGCTTCTCATCAATGCGGGAATCCAAATTTTAATGGCACTGATAAACGGAATTATGCAGATGCTTCCGCAGCTTGTGCAATTAGCGCTCACGCTGATTACATCTATAAGCAATATGCTGATTCAAAATTTGCCGTTAATCATCGATGCCGGGGTGCAAATTTTGGTTTCTCTTGTGGATGGAATTATTCAAATGTTACCTTCATTGATTGATGCAGCAATTAATTTAATTGTGAGTTTAGTTGATGCGCTAATTAGCCAACTACCTCAAATTATCGATGCAGGCGTTGAACTTTTAATGGCGCTAATTGATGGAATTGTACAAGTTTTACCGCAGCTCATAAACTGTGCGATTGACTTAATTGTCAAAGTAGCAGCGGCGCTGATTCAAAACTTACCAAAGATTATAGATGCCGGGGTTAAATTGATTTTAGCTCTTATCCAAGGGATTCTTCAATTAGCAGGACAACTTGGTTCAACAATTACTAGCGATATCATTCCAAAAATTGTTGATACCTTAAAAGCTGTTGACCTTGTTGGAGTTGGAAAAAATATCATTCAAGGATTAATAAACGGGATTGGTTCAATGGTTGGTGCGGTCGCATCAAAAATCCAAGAAGTCGCAGGGAACATTAAAGATAAAATCACTGGTGCGCTTGGTATTCATTCTCCCTCTCGATGGATGCGTGATATGGTCGGAAAGAATATGATGCTAGGTTGGCAGATTGGTATCGATAAAGAAAAAATTCCAATGTTACAAAAAGCAGCAGAAATGGCAACTTGGATGATGCCGGATGTCCCACCACTGTCTTTAGGTGCCACAACAGGAGGAACCAACAATGTAACAAATAACACACCTATTGCTGTTACGCTGAATTATAGCGGCAATGCAGGTCAAACAGATCTATTAGCAATGGTTGATTTTCTCGAAAGTGAGTTAGAAAGAAGGTTCAGTAATCGTATGTTTATAATGGGGGTGAATCTATGAGTCTAATTATTCAAAGGCAAGATGGGACGACATATAATACAGCAGACTATGGATTGCGTTTAATTGATTTCATACCTTCATCCCCAGCGTACAACACCGTATATGAGGAAATAGAAGGGCGCGACGGCGCAATTGACACCGGCACAACGATTGGTGTAAGAAAGCTACCTGCTGAATTTGATGTAGTCTCTCGTGATAAAAATCATTTCGTGTTATTACGAAACTTGATTTTTCAACTCTTCCACAGTAAGGAGAGCTTCTTTGTTATAGATGAGCGCGAGCCTGGGAAACGCTGGTTTGCAAAAGTTGATCCGTATACGCTAGATGAAGTTAAACAAGTAAAAGCAAAGTTGCAACTGGTATTTAATGCAGCTAGGCCGTTTGCTGAGAGTTTTGGGACGACTCAGGATGACTATACATTTGAATCTGAATTATGGGGGATTGGAATGAACCTTCCTACAGATCAGGACCTCATATATACATTCGATACTCCAACTTTCGGTGTTTTCAATGCAGGGGATGTGACGGTAGATCCGCGAGATATTGAAATGTATATGAAGGTTGTTTTTAAAGGGGCATCGAGTAACCTGACCATCAGAAATACCACAACAGGCGATGAATGGAATTGCACCGAAACTACTGTTGCTGGGGACACGATTACATTGGATGATGTACGCTCCTTCAAAAACGGAAGTAGCATCTTCAAGTCTACGAATAGAAAACCAATCACATTACAACCGGGATGGAATGATTTTGAGATTATAGGCGCTTTAGGCGCTTTTTCTATTTCATTTGACTTCCGGTTTTATTATTTGTAGGTGATTTTATGTTATATGTATCAGATTTAAACGGAAACGAAGAATTACTGACGGACTATTCGGTTCCAGAGAGAGACCGAGTAGTAAACGGTGAATATTACTTGTCATTTACACTCTTCAAGACAAGTAAAAATGAACATTCTTTTCCTATGGTTGTAGAAGATGCGGCGATATTCCTTGATGATGATGAGTTTCGTATTAAACAGCTAGGAGAAGAAATGATTGGGCAAGCACCCAGTAAAAAAGTCTCATCCATTCATGTATTTTTTATAGATATGGCAAAAATCTATCAACATTCCGTTTTGAACGGAACTGTTAATATGGTGCAGGCGCTGAATCATGTATTTGAGGGCACTGGATGGACGTGGGTGAATCAAGGAGCATTCACAAGTATTAGGGTCGAAAATTGGGGAGATAAGCGTCAATTAGCCTTATTTCAAGAACTATTAAATAAATTCGAAGCAGAATTCACAATTGATAACAAAAATAAAACTGTTACCATTCGCAATGAAATTGGGACGGATACTGAAGCGCAGTTTCGTTATAATCATAATCTCAAAACATTAAAGAAAAGCATCGATAGCAAAAATATTTTCACCTATATTGAGGGGTATGGAAAAGATGGATTGAAACGAACGTATACCTCTCCATTAGCGAGTGATCCGCGTTACGGAATCATTGAGCAAGACCCAGTAAAAGACGAAAAATACACCGATGCGGCTTCCTTAGATGCTCGATTACAAGCAGAATTGAATGATAAACCCGATGTATTGATTGAATCTGAAATTGTAGCATTGCAGAAACAAGGATTAAAACTAAATCAGTTTGACCTTGGCGATTATGTCTATATGTTACATGAAAAGATGGATATTGATATTCAAATCAGGGCAGCCAGAATTGTAGATTACCCTTTACATCCAATGAAGTCACCAAAAGTCACATTAACAAATTATCGAGAAGCTTTACAGAAAAAGAGTTTCACAGCGATTACAGCTAATTTTGCATTTGCACAGAAGCAAATACAACAGGTTATGGATGCAGATGGGAATCTTACTCTTGCTTTGAAACGCCTGTATATGAATACAGACGTATATGCGGATGAATCCGGCGTATGGTATGTCGATCCGACAGACCCAAATCGATTTGTACACATTGGAGCCGGTGGAATTGATGTGCATCGGGGACTAATCCGAGTTGAGCGCGAGGACGGGTATGCAACAATCATTGGTGGAGTCATACAGCACGGGTTTAATATTCAGGCATCTGAGCCACCTTTTCAAACTGAAGGTGTTGAAAAAATAGGACAATTTTACCGAGTGCGTACTACAAATCGTGATAACATACAGCGTTATACCTTTAAGCATGACAGCCGATATCTGCATGTAGTTGCTAATATGAAAACAACAAATGGGATGTTAGGAACGATAGCCTTTGATGTTTTAGATTCAAATGACGAAATTATTTTGAGTTCAACATACCTTATCGAAACAAGATGGAATGATGATCAAGGATATAGAAAAGAAGCCTTAATTGATCTAGGCGTCCCCACAGGCGAACTTGTAGCAGTATATTGGCGGATGTATGGAGCAAATGATGTTGATTATGTATACGGGAGTTTAAGGTACATTGTACAGGAGGGATAATATGGCTGTTTTACTCTTTTGTAATACAGATGAAGAAGGTAATCTCACAGCCAGCTTGGTTGGCGAACGTGTAATTCCTCTTCAACAGTACAGTCATTTCTTTTTTATCGACGACAAAGATTTAGAAACTGTTAAGCAAGAACTAACAAATTACAAGGTTATCAATCAAAAGCTTATTTTGACCGAAAATACGGCAGAGTAAGCTCTTTTTTATTGGAGGTGAGAGCATGCTTATCCTGAGAAAGTTGTTGAATCTAGGGTTAGGAGTCGCATTTTGGGAAGCGATGGATGAAAACACTACTGATATCGAAACTGCCCATAACGGATTAGCAACACGAGTCGAAACTCTTGAGGAGCAAGTCGGGGTACCTACTCCTGGAAGTGTGACAACAGAAAAGTTAGCGCTTGGATCTGTCACGCCAGAAAAGGTTGCTGTAATGACAAGTCAGTCTGCCACTTATAACGCAAACGGGCAGATTGAGACAGAAACCGAAATAGATGAACATGGAACACAATACGTTACAACTTATACCTACACGAACGGGGTATGTACGAGAATTGCCCGAACAGGTGGGGGAAGAACCATCCAAGAAGATTTAACGTATGAAAACGGACTGTATAAATCTTCTACAACAACCATTCTATAAGGAGGGATGACTATGGCAGGATTTAATCTTCTTAACCCGTTCTTAAAAACGAAGCCAATTGACGATGCTGGGAATCCTTTATTTACAGCGGGAAACCCGGGCAATGTTAAATCAACCGCGAAAAACGAGTTGATTTCAATTTTTAGGAACCAATCAATTGCGGATACTAACTCAATCACAAGTGCCGCTATTGACTTTTCAGCCTATAAGAAAACATTGTTTCTTGTATCGAACACAACGGACCAACCAATAAAAGTTACGCCGCTGCTGCAGCTTTATGCAGGTGATGGCGCAAAGAGTTTCCTAGAATGGGATGGAGAAAATTTCGTTGAGGGGAATACAATTACAATTCCTTCTAACACATTAGGAAAATACTTTTCTCTAAATTCATATTTGGACCTTCTCAACATGCCTTTGAGAGAAGTTAAATTTTCTATAAAAGCTGACGTTGCACCAACCTCCGGCGTGGTTAATGTCCAGGCGTGGGGAGGTCAATAATTATGGCGTGGATGAATTTTCTAGGTAGCAAAGGAAAAAAGGTTGTACAGTCAACGGACGGACGCTTGGAAATGTACAAGATGAATAGCATGGACAAGTTACTACTCATCAATGCTGTCCCTATTCGAGATACAGCGTCAGTAACAAGTCCTATTACTGATCTTTCGCAATATGCAGAAGTTTATTATTGGGTAATCAATAACACTGATCAGGACATGAGAGTAACTATTCAGCCTGCAATTGAAAATGATGTGACACCAGCAACGCCTAGAATACATGATGGCGCACAATGGAAGGATGCTGACAGTATTATTGTTCCGCCTGATTCCAATAAGAAGCCCTACCTGCTAAATACATATGGTGGGTTATTTGATATGTCTTACAAAATGGTGCGTTTTTCAGTTAGATCGAACGGAGCTGCACCAACACTTGGGCAAGTATCTGTAATTGCATTGGGGGCAAAACGATGAGCTTGGTAAGAGATTGGATCAGAGTTATAGGCGATTTAAAGAAGCCGTTCAAACAAGCAGCAGACGGAAAATTGCAAGTCGAAGTTGCTAACACCTTAAATGCAAGCGTAACACAAATACCAAAATACCCTTCTCCTGCACGAGTGAATCCGACCCTAACCCTTGTGACAAATGGCAAGTTTCCGAAGCATATGGATCAAAAAACAGGCCACATGTATGGTAATCAAGGTGCGGCAATTGTGAAGAGTACAGATTATTGGGGAACAACAACAACTCTGTTTACTGTCACAAACAACTACTACCGTATTGAAGCAGTGTTCGTAACAGAAAGTGGAAGAGTGGTAGTTTGTCACCAGCTATCGAATGGGCAGGGGGAAGTTTACGTTTCGGATGTGAACCAACAAAATTTCGCAATTGCGTTCACTTTTACCGCTGGCTTTACTTCTTATCAGATGGGGTTCCGCGTTTGTGGGGAAATTTGTTTGATGACCGCCTATGGTACTGGTGGAAAAGAAGTATATATGTCATCCGATAGCGGTGCGACTTGGAAAAAGATTTTCACATACGGAACCGTTACGGATGGCGGCTCGAACAACCATATTCATGACGCTGAGTATGATCCGTATGCAGGACGAATCCTCATCGCAACGGGCGACAACGGAAATGCTAATCTGTATTATTCTGATGATATGGGAGCCACTTGGTCTAAGGTTGCAGCTACAAATGCCAGCTACTTTCAATATACGCAAATCATCTCCTACCCACATGGGATTGTCTTCTGTACGGACGGAAAGCCAGATGGTTTCAGGTATTGGAAGCGACCTACTGATAAAACAAGAGCTCCTATTCTTGAAGCAGATATCGTTAATTTGAAATTTCTAGACGGCAGCGATGTATTTAAATTCTTTGCGAATAAGTATTCAAAAGTCGATTCTGATACATTGAAAGCAACTCTTGTACCGTGGTGTAGAAACGGAAGCAACGGGGAAGGCGGTGCACTCCTTTACGCTTCGGAAAACGGTACAGATTGGTATGAGATTTGGAGGATGGATACAACAGGTGGTAACTACGAAGGGTTTTATAATATCCTCGGCCCACATGCAGCAGATCCGCAGCGGAGAATTTTCGGCAGACTCCAAAAGAATAACGCTGGAACAACAGAATTATATTTATTCCAAGCCACTTTGCCTAAGTTTATTTAATCGAATGTGGCTTTCAGGAATCCCAATCGAGGTTCCTTTTTATTTTGAAAGGAGATAGATTTATGGCAGATGAAAAAGTGGGATCATTACGAGAATATGTAAAGCAGCCAGATGGTTTTTATGCAAAGCAAGTGTCGCTAACGGGCAGTAATGCGACAGATGCGGCGGCGGTTACACCGAATGATGCAGCAGATTTAGCAAAAATCCCAACTAAAGGTATATACATTGGTGTGACTGGCGATGTAAAAGTTACTCTATCTAGCGGGAATACCGTTACCTTTACAGCATTAGCGAGTGGAACTATTCATCCTATTGCAGTTAAGAGGGTATGGGCCATAGGCACAACAGCAACTAATATATTGGCGGTGTATTAAAGATGAATATAGGCTTATCCGTAGGCATTCCATTCTCTAAGCCTAGCATAGATATTTTTAACCCTAAGAGCGTTGGAACAGTAGCGGCTAACTTTTCGCATATTGTTAGCGCATATGCGGGCAATGCGGCAGATCAATTATTGGGATGTATTGGAGCGGGATATATTGTAGATGGTGCTCGATTTTTAAAGGGAAGTATAGCAGAGGTTATTCTGTACAGTGATAAACTAAGCAATGCAAATCGTATAAAGGTTGAAAGATATCTTTTAAGGAAGTGGGGTATCTCATATCGTGCGTAGGGCAATTATTGTAGTTGATAAAAATATTGTAATCGAAGCCAACAATGATGCTGCAACCATAGACACAAGTGGTGGGGAGTTTACATTTACCACAGGTGTTTCAAATGATGGAGTAAACCTTACTGATTATTGGTGTAGTTGGGTTACTACCGAAGAGGACTACAACAAGCTAGTAACCTTATTTAACAAAGCACCTGAACGGCGGTTATTTGATGGAGATATTTACACTCCTGAACAAGTATTGCTAGAACTAGGATTAAAGATGATCGAAATTGAATCGGATATTTAATTAACGGCTTTCTTTTTATTTTTTTGTTAAAAATGATTTTTTATTTGATTGAAACAAGGCTATGTTTTACACTTCAATCATATGCAAATAAATTGGAGTGTGGATAGGGATGGCCCAAAGTACGAATTCCTCTGTGGAAATATTGAATCAAAAAGTATCGGAATTGAATACGAAAATATCCGATTCTAACAAAAATTTTGAAATTATATCTGCTAAATTTGAAGGACTAAAAGAGGTAGTTGATGCATGGCAACAAACTGTTCAATTCAATCTAGTCTTGACTTGGACGATTCTTGGAATAGTTTTAACCTTAATTATAGGAGCTGCAGGTTGGGCGTTGTCAGTTTTATCTAAATCGTGGGCCGAAAGAGCGATTAATAGTAAAATCAATGACATAAAAAAAGATATTAAGGAATCGTTGACGAAAGAAATAGAAGAGCAAAGTCGCACATACACTTTTACTATTGCTGCAGGAGCGACGATTAAGGTACCTTATGAAGAGATTACAAAAGGGCAACAACCTGTTGTTTTTGTAAGGGTGCATGATGAAGGTGCAAAACATGCAGTTAAAATTGAGGAAGGTAAAATTAGCATTGAAAATGAGGAACCCAAAGCTCTTAGTATGGATTTGATGATTTTAAAAGCAAAGATATCTTTATAATAAAGCCTGTTGAAGGCTTTTTATTTTGCTAACGGCGTTCGTTTATTGCCAAAGGCAATCATTTATAAAATAAAAAAAGGATTTTTAAATAATAAGTAAAACTAATAGTCAGTTATTAATTTTTATTTCTTATGGGGGTCATAAAAAATGAGTAATGGATTAACTAATATTCTTATTGATGTGTGCACTATATAGTATCTTTATTTGGCGTCAATATTTAGATTAGAAAAAGTCGAGAAGCCGAAGAAAGTGGAGATAAAAAAGTGTAATCATTCATCTGAAAAATATGAAATTTTGGATGATTTGTGTAGCTATTAGAGCTATTCAGTACAACCTTGGGATATTAAAAGGGAAAAAGAGAGGAGAGAAAAGTATGAGTGATGACATTCGTATTCCACCGACGAGCCCTAGTGTAGGAGGAGGGTTTGGAGATAAGAATAGGCCAACGCATGGGTCAAAGGGGAAGCAAGATAGGGGAAGATATTCAGGAGAAGTGAGTGAATTTGAAAAGTTTTTCTCTGATTATTTGGAGGATAAAAAGAAGAAAAAAATAGAGGAGGATGGTTACCTTGATATAGGGGTATTAATATCCACAGATATCCCATTAAATGAAACAAGACATTTTCGAGCATATTGGATCTGTGGTGATAAAAGGGAAGAGGTAACAAACGAATGTAAATGGGACCGAGAGATAAAACAGGACCTAATCGTTGGAGAAGATAACAGGGTTATAGGTCCATCTTACTATACGTGTGTTGATCCAACTAAAACTCCTGGCGAATATAAAGGTACTAGAAAAGGTATAACAGATATCAAGGCTTCTTACAGAGGAAAAACGGGGAGTCTGCGCGTTAGAGTAGTGGAGTAGTAACTCCCATGTAAGAGCGTAACTTTCTTGTATTTTCCGTGGTAAAGCCCTGCTCTATGATTGACTAACAGAGGATTTGAGTTCAAGAAAAAGCTGCTATGGGCAGCTTTTTCTATATTTCTTGTAGCATTAACGGCATTCTTTGGCTTAATTTCAATAAAACATTTTAGTTTTCCAATCCTTAAAACGTATTATATACCAGTCTTTTTAAAGGAGTGATTTAATTGAGTATGTATCCTGATAAAGTTGCTTTTTGCAGACAAAGAGGATTTTATGTTGAAGAAAAAAGAGGTTGGGTCAGAATCATTCGTAGTCAAGCGAAGGAACGGTTAAATGAAAAAGAATATAAAGATTGTATGAGGCTAGTCGGATGGGAAAGTATTATCTAACTAACGGCGTTCGATAGTTGAGCAGAATACGGCTTTGTTAGCAATTCAGAGGGGCAGAGATACTCCTTTTTATTTTGAAAGGGTTATGAAGTGCAAGGCCTGTTCTAAAATGAATTGACAATATTGCCCACTTCCCGTATTTTCAAATGAAGAGGGAGGTAAATAAATAATGTATGTGGAACATCCAGTTTTTCAAAAGCCATATGATGAGAATACTAAAATTTGGAGGTATATGGATTTCACGAAATTAGTGGATATCCTAGAAAGAGAGAGTATCTTTTTTACTCGCTCTGATAAATTTGAAGATCCTTTTGAAGGTGTACTTACAAAAAGAACACTTGAAGAACGAAATGAACAGCTTAATTTCGCTTGGAAGCATGTAGATAAGGATTTACGTGAAAAATTAATAAATCACGTATCATTTGCTGATGCCAAAATGAAAGAGTGCACAGTCATTAATTGTTGGCATATGAATAAGTATGAATCTGACGCAATGTGGAAGTTGTATCTTAAAAGTAATGAAGGAATCGCCATACAATCTACATTTCAAAAGCTTTGTAACAGCTTTTCTTCAGAAGAAAGGGAAGTCTACATTGGGATGGTAGCATACATTGATTATGTTAGTGATACCATACCGATAAAGAACTCATTTCACCCTTTTCTTCATAAAAGACGGTCATTTGAACATGAAAGAGAATTGAGAGCGGTTATCGCAGAATTCCCAACAAAGGGAGACGCGATTGACTACTCAGCGCACCCTTTTGAATTCGGTGATTATGTTCCAGTGGATTTATCAACTCTAATTGAGTCAGTATATGTAGCGCCAACTGCACCAAAATGGATTGTGGAATTAGTGGAGCGTGTTTTGAAGAAATATGGGTTAGAAGATAAGCCGGTTATACAGTCTTCATTATTGGATAAACCCACGTTTTAAAGTCTTCTAAAAAGGTTTTTATTTTAAAAATACAGTTTTATAGTAATCCAAAGGGGGGAGCAGAGATGTTCCTCTTTTTATATAGATATTTTTTATAAGAGTAGCCCACGGCTGCTCTTTTTATTTTGCGCATGAAAGGAGAGGAAACATGAAAGAACATATCAGCACAGTTTGGAAAATGTCTACAGCAGGGTTTGGAGCGTTCTTTGGATTCTTATTTGGGGGGTGGAGTCATTTGCTTCAGTTTTTATTGATTACATCGATTGTAGATTACACCTCTGGTATCATGGCGGCCGGCGCAAACGGGGAATTGAAGTCAAAAGTCGGATTCCGTGGTATTGCGAAAAAGGTCATGATGTTTCTTATTGTTATCTTGGCCGCACAGTTGGATATAGCAATCGCTGAACAGGGAATTGACCTACATTTGCTTGGCTTTTCTGCATCCGTACGAGATGCGACCATCATTTTTTATTTGAGTAATGAACTATTGTCTGTTGTAGAGAACGCTGGACGCATGGGCGTGAAACTTCCTGATCCGGTTATGAATGCAGTGGAAGTTTTGAAAGGGCGAAACAAGAAAAAAGAGAGCAAGGGAGAGGATGTACAATGACAATTGCTTTAAACTGGTTACTTGAAAAAGCGAACAAGAAGCTAAATGTTACTGGAATGAACCCTGAGACTGCTGACAAAACGCGTCAAGTCATTGAGGAGATGTATGCACAGGGTATTTACGTCTGTGTGGCACAAGCATACCGATCCATTGCAGAGCAAAATGCTGTGTATGCTATTGGGCGTACTGCTAAATGTGATTCTTGTAAAGCGTCAGGTAAAGCTTGTAAGCACGTGGTCACGAATGCAAAAGGTGGCCAATCCAATCATAATTTTGGCGTGGCTGTAGATTTGTTTATTTACAGCTCTGATGGAAAATCGGCTGATTTTGATGTCACTCCTAATTTTAGAAAAGTTGTCGCTGCTATGAAAGCAAAAGGATTCAAGTGGGGAGGGGATTGGAAATCATTCCAGGATAATCCGCATTTTGAATTATATAACGTAGTGGATGGCGAGAAAATTAAGCCGTATACACCAACTGCAACAGTGACAGCATCTCCTACCTTCCCAACAGGCATTTACCACATCCAAACAGGAGGTTATGCCGGCGCAGCATTAGGACAGGTACATGAGTATTTGTTCAAGACCGGCCACGGCTTCAACGTGAAGCGAGGAGCTGACGGCAGCATTGTGTTTCTAATCGGTCCGTTTGATACGTCGCAGCCTAACTTTAAGAATTGTGAGCAATTCCTGCGTGGAAATGGTCATAAGTATGAGCTGATTTCGCGTGAAAAAGCTGAAGACTGGAAGCCGAAAATAGAAGAATCGCCGCATGCGTTTATTTATACAGGTGGTTTTTCAGGAACAGCATTGCTTGAAGTACACGACTACTTATTCAAGAAAGGATTCGGTTTCGACGTGACGCGTGGAGAAGATGGTTCTCTTAAGCTCAAAATCGGACCATTTGATTTATCTCAACCTGTTTTTTGGGAATGTCGCGGGTTCTTTGTTCTTGGAAAGCACGAATTTACAGTGAAATAAACGAACGAAATCCTCGCCTACGCAGAGGGGACCTTTTCATTTATCATTAATCAAAAGATCATTCTACAAATTAATTTATTTACAATACAGACTGGCTCCAAGAATCCCCTAAAACATACAATATCTTATATCCGTTACAAATAGTTGTTCTCTCCTAATAAAAAGGAAAAGGGGACATATAAACACATGTATGGTTCAGGTTATGGTTACGGCGGTTATGGTGGTTATGGTTATGGAGGCTGCGGCGGTGGTTACGGCGGTGGCGGTTATGCTGGAGGATTTGCACTAATCGTCGTATTATTTATCCTATTAATTATAGTGGGTGCTGCTTGCTTTAGTGGTCATAGAGGTTACGGCGGCGGTTGTTAAACTAGAAAAACTATTAGATGTCGAAAGCTCCTGTACGTTCATACAGGAGTTTTTCTATGTAGGAGTGCATCATTTTATCTGTTTTTAATTCTGTTCGGTATTTATGTAAACCAAAAATCCACTTCTAAAAACAGTTTATGTAATAGTGTATTCGTCCGTGTTTCTTTTTGTATACGTTAATGTAACGTATGGTAAGGAACTGTACTGATATTATTCATGAATAAAAACCCCGCTCAGATGAGCAGGGTTCGTAATTATTTAATTTCTACCTTTGTTTCACCAATCTGCACATACCATTTTCCAGCCGCATAAGCGTCCTTGGAAACTTCAAATACCTCTTGGTCTGTGACTTGGATATTTGGATTCAAGTCGCTTGCGAACTTAGAATTATCTAATCCTGTTGCTGTTTGATGAGTGCTTGTTGCATCGATATCAGGTTTATATTCTGTTCCTTTTTCATCTACAAGACGAGCTTGATTAATGGAGAATGGGTTTACCGGTTTAGTTCCCACATTTTTAACTGTATACTCTATCGCTACGAAAGTGCCGCCGTTAGACGCTTTCTTATTAATAACGTCGTTCCCTACCTCACTTTTCTCTTCTACCTTCGCAACATTATATTCTACATTATCAGCCTTGAATGTCTCATTTAGTTTGAACACTTTTGCTGCTTGCTCTGTTACTGCAGTTCCGGATGTAGTAGTAGCTTCTTTTCCTCCGCTTGCCGCTCCAATGATAATACCTATAATGACTAATGCCCCAATACCGCTTAGAAATTTATGTCGGCCAAAGAAATTACGCTGATCTTTACCACAATGCACGCACTTCTTTACCCCTTTTGCAATTTCCTTGTCACATGCTTTACAGTTTACTAGCTTTGCCATAAAAAAAATCCTCCTTAAAAGTTATGTATTTTTGCAATATTAAGTATAACAGGTTTATAGGGGAAACTTGTATGAATTTTATGTATTTTCCATTTTTTACAATGTACTTGCATTTTTTCGCCACTCCCCGCATAAGCTGTAGCGTAACGCTCGCAAGCATCGCTAAGAGCACGCGGCAGCTTACTTGGAGATAGTACGCTCAATTATATACATACGGAAAAAGCCGCTTCAAGACGAGCGGCTTTTTTTAGACTGTTTAAATACATTTCATCATCGCTACAAAGTTGATAAAACTTTCTCTTATTATTCGAGGATCTTAAGTTGAATAGGGATGGGGAATAATATTTTTTATGTTTTATTGTAATATAAAGCAGTATAATTGAAATTGGAAATCTTGTTTTTTATCGGAAACAAGATGACGTATGTTGAAGATACAATATTTTGCAAGTACTATCAAATATAAAGGGGGAGATTTTATTGTTAGGGAAGTTTGCTTTAAAGAGATTTGCAGTATACATAATTTGTATTTCAACTATTTTATCAGCTTTATATACCGATGATATAATAGTAGCTTTTGCTGATGGACAGTACAGTTTATCTGTTTCTCCATATGGTGGAGGGATAAATAGAAGTATAAGTGTTAGGGGGAATTGGAAAACTCCAGTTGATAAAGGGACAGTGTTTTTTGATAGTAATGGAAATAGTCAGATGGATATAGATGAGCCAAGACAAGTGGTATCACCAGCATATTGTGAGGGACCAAGTTATGGTGAGTGTTATGTATACGCTAATCTGATAGTACCTAGGGTTAAACCTGGGATATATAATATTCGGTACGTGTCTTCTTCGGGAACAATTGATGCTAGTCCAGCCCAGTATAAAGTGGTAACACCTTCCCTACATTCCTCAAGTAATAAAGGTGGAATAAATAGAGATATAACTATTTCAAGTACTGCTCTGCCTGGGGGTGATCAGGGAACAATCTACTTTGATAGTAACAATAACGGTCAGTTAGATAGTAACGAACCTAGCAAAGGTGTACAAGTAGATAATTTAGGGAGTATTTCAACTATACTGAAAATCCCAAATATTAAACCTGGGATATATACTATTCGATATGTATCTTCTTCAGGGGCAATTGATGTTACCCCAGCCCAGTATCAAGTTGTGACACCTTCTCTGTCTTCTTCAAGCGGTAAAGGTGGAATAAATAGAGATATAGGTATTGCGAGTAGTACTCTGCCTGGGAATGATCAGGGAACAATCTACTTTGATAGTAACAATAATGGTCAGTTAGATAGTAACGAACCTAGTAAAGGTGTACAGGTGAATAATGTAGGAGATGTCTCAACTAGCCTGAAAGTCCCAAGTGTCGTACCAGGGGCATATACTATTCGATATGTATCTTCCTTGGGGGAAATTGACGTTACTCCTGTGAAGTACCAAGTTATTACTCCCTCAATTAACATAAATCCGAGTCAAGGTGGTGTGGGGAAGGGTGTCCAGATTAATGGAACAAATCTTAGTTCGTACAGTTCTGGAATAATCTATTTTGACAGTAATAACAATGGATTATTAGATGATGGGGAGACAAATGTACAAGTTTCACCGGATGGACAGGGCGTCTTTTCTACTTCTTTGAAAGTACCGGATGTTAATCCAGGAAGTTACTATATTCGTTATACATCAAATGCGGAAGTCGTAAGCGTGAACGATGTCCAATTCACGGTGCAAGCACCTTTACTAAGTATTTCTCCAAATTATGGAGGCGGAGGTGTTAATCAAGTAGTTACTATCAATGGGAATTATTTCATACCCTATAGTTCAGGGGACGTCTATTTTGATAGTAATAATAATGAACTGTTAGATGATGGAGAGCCAAGTTCAGCGGTTTTCGCAAATAGTGGAGGCATATATTCAATAAGTTTAACTGTTCCAGATGTAACACCAGGTAAGTATTATATTAGATATAAAAGTTCTTCAAACACTGTAACAGTGACTCCAGTAGGATTTGAAGTAAAAGCACCTACGATAGTACTAACACATAGTATTGGATTGGTTAATACTACTGTAAGTATTAATGGGTATGACTTTGGTGAAGATACTGGAATAGTTTATTTTGATAGTAATAATAATGGCCAATTAGATGATGGAGAACCAACTAAGAGTGTGACAGCAGGTAGTACAGGGAACTTTTCCACAAACCTAGTGGTACCGGATGTAGAAATAGGAAGATATTATGTGAGATATCAATCATCAACAGGAAAGGTTGCAGTTGTTCCTAGAAAATTTGATGTTATTAAACCGGATCTTAGTATATCTTCTTCTACGGGGTTACGGGGGGCAAGTATAAAGGTTGATGGTAAAAATTTTGCAGGACAAACCCAAGGGGTTGTATATTTTGATAGTAATGGAAATGGTCAATTAGATAGTGGAGACCGACAGTCATCTGTGGCAATTACGAATGGAAGTTTCACGACAACCCTAGTTGTCCCGAGCCTGCCAGCAGGAAATTACCAAATTAGATTTTCAGGTTCTGTGACAGCAGATCCCGAAACATTTACTCTAGTCGTTCCAAATCTTAATTTATCAGTTGCGAGCGGGGTACAAGGAACAAGTGTGACGGTTGCCGGAAAAGATTTTCTAGGACAGACACAGGGAACTGTGTATTTCGACAGTAATGGAAATGGTCAGTTAGATAGCTCAGAACCCCAAGCTGCGGTAAGTATAAGTAACAACAGCTTTACAACATCACTAAAAGTACCAAATATAAATCCTGGGACTTACAAGGTTCGTTTTTCCGGTGCAGTCACAGCAACACCAGCCAACTTTACAGTTGTTGCTAAACCGGATCTTAGTATATCCTCTTCTAAGGGGTTAAGGGGAACAAGTATAAAGGTTGATGGTAAGAACTTTGTAGGACAAACCCAAGGGGTTGTGTATTTTGATAGCAACGGAAATGGTCAATTAGATAGTGGAGATCGACAGTCATCCGTGGCAATTACGAATGGAAGTTTCACGACAACTCTAGTTGTCCCGAGCCTGCCAGCAGGGAATTACCAAATTAGATTTTCAGGTTCCGTCACAGCAGATCCCGAAACATTTACTCTAGTCGTTCCAAATCTTAATTTATCAGTTGCGAGCGGGGTACAAGGAACAAGTGTGACGGTTGCCGGAAAAGATTTTCTAGGACAGACACAGGGAACTGTGTATTTCGACAGTAATGGAAATGGTCAGTTAGATAGCTCAGAACCCCAAGCTGCGGTAAGTATAAGTAACAACAGCTTTACAACATCACTAAAAGTACCAAATATAAATCCTGGGACTTACAAGGTTCGTTTTTCCGGTGCAGTCACAGCAACACCAGCCAACTTTACAGTTGTTGCTAAACCGGATCTTAGTATATCCTCTTCTAAGGGGTTAAGGGGAACAAGTATAAAGGTTGATGGTAAGAACTTTGTAGGACAAACCCAAGGGGTTGTGTATTTTGATAGCAACGGAAATGGTCAATTAGATAGTGGAGATCGACAGTCATCCGTGGCAATTACGAATGGAAGTTTCACGACAACTCTAGTTGTCCCGAGCCTGCCAGCAGGGAATTACCAAATTAGATTTTCAGGTTCCGTCACAGCAGATCCCGAAACATTTACTCTAGTCGTTCCAAATCTTAATTTATCAGTTGCGAGCGGGGTACAAGGAACAAGTGTGACGGTTGCCGGAAAAGATTTTCTAGGACAGACACAGGGAACTGTGTATTTCGACAGCAATGGAAATGGTAAATTGGATAGCTTAGAATCGAAAGCTGCGGTAAATATAAGTAATAACAGTTTTACGACATCATTAAAGGTACCAAATATAAATCCTGGGACTTACAAGGTTCGTTTTTCCGGTGCAGTCACAGCAACACCAGCTAACTTTACAGTGGTTAGTCCATAGTTTGAAACAAAGTAGAGTATCTTATATGAAAAGCGACGGAATATTTCCATCGCTTTTTTTGTGCACTCGACAAGGTGCACGAAAATAAAAAGCTCCCATATAATTTAACCGTTTTTACAAATGAAAATCATGAAAAGGTGGAATTGTAAGGGGTATAAATCAAGAATATTTCTAAGTACTTGCATTTTTTCGCTCTTACCCGCATAAGCTGTAGCGTAACGCTCGCAAGCATCGCTAAGAGCACGCCAGCGTCTGTGGGGATGCTGTATACATACGAGAAAGTCCGTGGGATTCCGTGTCCTACGGGCTTTTTTAGAATTGATTCAAGACAGCAGATTCGGTGAAATAAATGAACGAAGCTGCTCCTTTCTGGGGCGGCTTTGTAGTTTATACAATTTTTATTAGATATAAAATGTACCATAGAAATTTTGAAAATATATTGACGGGAAATGATAGTGGTAATACGTTGTGGCTGTAGGATAATGCTGTATCGGCTGAGGAGTTGGAGTTGCAGGTCCCCCTCCATGCTGCGCACCAAATTGCCAAAGGGGGATAGGGGTCACAACAACTCTTGGAGAAAAAGGATTCATAATACAGTTAGTCACTCCTGAAAATTTTTATGTAATAGCGTATTCGTTCGTGTTCCTTTTTGTACTACTCACAAAAAAGCCGCTCGTTGAGCGACTTTCTTTTTATTACACTCTGTCTCGAAGTCTTTGCACAATAAAATCAAGATTCTCCTCAGGAATGTTGCGAATAGTCCGTTTCTTGCTACCTAACATACCTTTCATTTCTAAATATATAATTCCTGTATTCATTAGAGAAATGCCAAGCAGGCCTTGAATGATATCGAAATCAACACTCTTTATATCTTTGTATTTAACGATTTCTGTATCAGCTCCGCCGAATAAACCACCTTTTAGAGTTACAAAGATAAGGTTGTGTTCAGCTACTACAATAAATCCGGTTTTAGTTAACTTTGGATCGGCCATATTGAAGGCGTAAATTTTTTCATCTTTTTTCATAACCTTTTTCAATGCAGTAAGAGCGAACTCATAAAATTTACGCTCGCTTTTCGGGAACTCCTGCATGATTTCTTCCATATCTGCAAGTGTAACTGGATACTCGATAACTCCAAATTGACTACTTAATTTTGTGAATTTTGTATTCATATGTATTTCCCCCCTTTTATGCATTTATACAAGTATATCAGAATGATAGGAATAAATTTACATAAAAATAATAATCCGATAAACACATGCATATACATCCAAAGTTTTACTTTTTATGATATGATAGGCTTGTATTTTGTTATTTTACTAATAGGAGGTAGATAGCAATGGGTTTATTCGATCGTTTCAAGGGTGATAAAGGTGATAGCAAGACTATGACGCCGCATTTTGCATTTGCATCTTCTTTGTTTTACATGATGGGTGCAGATGGTGAGTATGACATGGAGGAAGTTGGTCAACTTCTTGCAGTTATTGGTGGTAAGAAAAAAGATGGCAAGATCTATGTAGGTGGTAATAATGATGACTTGCTTGAAAGTGTACAAAAATACGTTGCTCGAAACTCTGTTGATACATTCCTGCGTGAAGCTGCACCAATTTTAACAGATGCGCAAAAGTTAGCTATCTTAACAAACTTAATCGATTCTTCTTTAGCGGATGGAGAAGCAGAGCGAGAAGAACAGCAATTATTCGAAAAGTTTATGTCAGCATTCGGCATTACAGAAGAGAGGTTTGCTCCATTTTTTGAAGTGTTAGCAATCAAAAATGACCGTTCTATTTTTACAAATCAAAATCATGAAAAGAACCGTCTTGAAAAAGTAGAATTACAAGGCGTATAAATCTCTATCAAGGATAACAAAGAATAGTTAATCATTAATACATAACTACCTGGTGAATTAAGCCTGTAGGATCATAAACCTACGGGCTTTTATTTTGCAGCAAAAAACGCCCTTTTATCAGGACGTTTTTGTCACTTTCTCCATCAATCCAAGCAAGTCACTACCATCGATTAATTCAATGTTTTTCCCGTGTGCATATTGCCGAGCATTGCTGTTGAAATGGCTTAACGTGACAAAATAGCCACCTATGGCATTTGCATCCACAATAGCACTGTGAAGCTTTTGGATGTATGGTCTGCCGATAGAGGTTTTATTATAGCGTTTGACCTCAACAAGCTTCGTTTCCTTGCCTTTTCTTAAAATGATGTCTTTACCACCATCATTACTTCCTTTTGTAACCTCTGTATCATATCCCAACGATTTGAATACATCCGCCACAATAAATTCAAATTGCCGCGGATCTACAGTAGAGAGATATTCTTTTGTTTTCACTCGTTGGATACGTGCAGCTCGTTGGTTATCCTCAGCACGTTGATTTGCGGCATTGATTTGTTTAAATATTGTTCGGACCAACCAAATGGTACCGATGATTGCCGCACAAAAAATGACTTGTTGTAAGACGTTCCAAGATAGAAAAGCCGTTGAAATTGCCCGTAAAGCAGTGGAAAGGATTTGGTACGCGATAGCCCCGATACATGCTAAAAGCCCTGCTATGACGAAAAATGAGCGTATACTACGCATGACATATCACCTCAAGGTTATTATGTCCGCGTGCGTTTGGATTACTCCTGTTTTTCTTCTTCCTCTTGCCATATCTCTTCAATAGGTAACTCCAGCACTTTTGCAATTCGCATCGCTACACGTAAAGTTGGTTCCTGTTTCCCTCTAACAATCGCGCTTAGTGTTTGGGGAGCTACTCCAATACGTTCGGCCAGTGCTTTTTGTTTTATCATTCGCTTATCCATAATCTCTTTTAGCTTGCACTTCATGTTCTTCCTCCATTTTATGTATGTCCTTTTTATTTTTTCGGCATATGGACATTTTCTTCCTTCATAATCATGTATTACAACTGTAACACGGTATTTCAACCGTAATACGGCGGTAATACGAAGGAGGATTTTTTTATGAGGAGAGCAGGGGTAGACCCAGGTAACAAGAATACGAAAATCGCTACGGACGAGGGGGTATTTTTCTTTGATTCGTGTCTCGGTGACGGAAGAGACCTTCGCCTAGAAAACGATTATCATGATCCGATGTCTGGCACATATGAAGGGAAACCATTTTTTGCAGGAATGTTGGCAGAGAAGGAAAGTTATTATCCGCGTCGCAGTATGGGTTTGTCTAAGGCACATGAGGATATGAAGTTGCGTGTATTAATTGCGCTTCATCGCTTTACACAGGAGCAAACATTTGAACTCATCGTCGGCCAGCCTATCAAACGTCACACGCCAGATGAAAAGAAGCGAATTAAGGAGTTGCTAATAGGTGAACATGACCTACTGCTAAATGGCGTACAAAAAACACTTCGTATTCAATCAGTAGAAGTCGCAGCAGAAGGAGCAGGGGTGTTTTGGTGCCAACCGCAAGGAGGGAAGATTCGAATCATTGAAATTGGTTCTGGAACAGTCAACATCGCGACAATCGAGGACGGATATTTCATCGATAAAGAAAGCGATACACTCCCGTTTGGTACACTGTCTCATGGTGGAGATATAGCGGCAGTTACTTCTGGCATCTTATCAGCTATGACGCGCATGTGTGCATATGCTGACGATATTCGCATCGCAGGCGGTGCTGCAGCGCAAATATATCCTTCTATCGTTCAGGTATATCCAAAAGCTCAGCTTCTCAGACCGATTCATACAGGTAAGATGGTGCATCCGATGTTCGCAAACGCAATTGGTTTTTATGAGTTGTCAAAGTTGGTGTACGGTGATGCGTGAAGTATGCCCTGTATCCTTTTCGCTCGATGATCCATATGAAAAACAGCTATATGAACATGCGAAGAAACAAGTATTCTCCAAGTACGTCAAACGCCTCATAGCAGCTGATATGATGCAACAACCTATTTCCCCACTTATCACATCTATTGCTGCCCAAATACCTATTCAAGAACCAGAAGTACATTCAGAACAACCAAAAACAAACGAGAAGCCACCTGTAAATACATCTTTCCGTTCATTCTTCTGAGGGAGGGAACACCATGAGATGGGAATACGCACACCTCAATACAACACCGTATTTATATTCGTCTGGAGCACTTAGAGATATGTACAGCAGTGCTCGTAGCAAGAAGGAGAAAGAAGCTGTCTATAACCACATGGATCGTCATGAAGCGATTGATTCTGAATATCCGGGGTTTTATCGTCTGGCAGCCGACATCGAGGAAGAAATCGGCGAGAAAGAGCCATTAGAATGGGGAGATATTTTTAATGATTATGAACCCGTTATGACGAAGAAAGGCTTAGAGCTCAAGAAAAGAAGGAAATCGCTATGATGTGGAAGCGGAAGGAATACGCAGAAGCAGAGAGCAGCAATCATTTATATTCGTCTCAGCATTTGTTTGATTTGTGGTCCGATACTGAGGAAGATGAGGAACTGGATGCAGTTCACCAGCACCTGTTACGGCACAGAGCCTTCAATTCTGCAGATCATCCCGATTACTTAGATATTAGCGAACTGTTCGTTGATGAAGATGAAGTATACGGTCCATATAACGAACAGGGCATCCAACGGCGCATTGATCAATACTTTCGAAACCGAAAGGAGCGAGTTTGATGCTGTATGTCAGAAAGCAATATGAGCATCTGAACGAAGTAAGCTGCTTGTATCCTGCTGAACGGCTTCAATCTTTATATGATGAAGCGCAAGATCCTGACGAGTTGGATGCTATCATGTATCACTTGTTCCAGTACGATGTAGCTGAATCTTTTGGATATCTAAACGTCGCCAATCAGATTCATAACTACTTTCAAGGAGAGGGAGAGGAACTATGACAATCGTAGGTGAAAGCATCGTTGTTTGGACAGTAACTGGGATTTCCGTAATTAGCATGAAGATAGCTGAACAGAAGGGGTTCACTATTCCACATTGGCTTCCACGTATGACCATGTACACCACGCTTACAGGCTCGTTTATTTTCCTTCTACGTTATGTTCTTTTCGCTTTTCTATGATGGAATACACATCTGGAAGTAGCGGACATTTACAGACGCAAGGGAAATATCGTGTCCGCTTCTCTTCCAAAAACGAGGGATATATACCCTTATATAAGGGTATATGGGGAGGGAGAAAAATGCTTGAATTGATGCTGATTCCAGCAGCTGCACTTTTGTATGCTGCCTACGGTGATAAGTTAAAAAAACAAATGGATGATAAAGAGAAAATCAAAGTGTTTTTTGAGGTGGCCGGCATTGCGATTAAACGAAATGACAAACTGCAATATCCTGTTTTCCAAGAGAAGAAAGAAGATGATCGGAGTATCACATATATTTATAAATTGCCGTTGGGTATGCCGAGCAAAGTGATTGGAAAGGTGGAAGAAGTTGTGGCGGAGGGATTAGGGAAACCTGTGCGAATTACCTACAACAACTATAAATTGTACATTCGTGTATTCAGCAGGGAGATTCCAAAAAAGTGGCATTGGTCGCCTAACTTGGCGCAGTCGGGAAAATGGAAAATTCCAATGGGGCAAAGTTTAGAAAAATTAGTGTACCATGACTTTGATAAAACGCCTCATATGTTAGTGGGCGGCTTAACAAGAATGGGTAAGACCGTGTTCATGAAAAACCTATTTGCTACCCTAATTGAAGCGAATCCCGATCATGCACATTTTTATATTATCGATTTGAAGGAAAAAGGCTTAGCGTTCAATCGCTACCGAAACATGAAACAAGTCAAAGCCTTTGCTGATACACCGGCAAAAGCACTGAAGGTATTTCGGGAATTGAAAGATCGTATTGAAAAACAGGGTGCTTTTATGAAAGAAAACGGGTACGAAAACATTACAGAGACAAAAGAGAAAGACCGTTTCTTCATCATTATCGATGAAGGTGCTGTGTTGGCCCCGGCTAAGGGTTTAAAACGGGAAGTGAACAGCATTCGAGAGGAATGCCAGTACTGGATGAGCTACATTGCGACAACAGCTGGCGGGTTAGGTTTCCGTTTGATTTTCGCCACACAATATCCAACCGTAACCGCTGTTCCATCTGTTGTGAAGCAAATGGCAGATGCAAAGATCGGTTTCCGCTTAACTACCTATAAAGCGTCTGAAGTGGTACTGGATGAAGGAGGGCTCGAAAACCTTCCGTCTATACCAGGTCGTGCGCTATATAAAACAAATCAACTTACAGAGTTACAAGTTCCTTATATCACCAATGAGAAAATGGAGAAAATCTGCATGAAATATGAGGTGATGAAAGATGAACTTAAGCGTCCAGAAGCAGAAGCGCCAACAGGAGATTCTATCGACGATTAGAATGCTTCAGTTTGCTACACAAAGGCATCTGATGTGCGTTCATGATATGGGCGGTATGCGCAATGCACACCGTATTCTAAAAGAGATGCGGCACTATACGAATGTAACCTACTATAAGAAAGAATACGTTTATTATCTCAATAAAGACGGTCGGGCATTGTTTGGAGATAAACAGAGGGCAACTCCTGTCAGTAAGCTAGCACACTGTATGCTACGAAATGAAGCGTGGTTGCATTGCCATTGCCCTGATGATTGGACTATAGAACCAGAGCTGCGCTATACAAAAAACGGAAAGAGCATGCGGATCATCCCGGATGCCACGTTCAAAAAGGACGGAGCTCTTCAATGTGTAGAGATAGATCGCACGCAAAAAATGATAAAGAACGAAGAGAAATTCAAGCGATATGCCGAATATAGCGAACTCTACAAGCAAAAATATAACAAAATCCCCATCCTTCATTTCTTCACAATCACCCAGTACCGCAAACAGAGGCTTGAGCAACTTGCCGATAAATACAAAGTATATACGATTGTCACGTTGATTCCAGAAATATAAAGATAAACGAAATGAGGGATAAGCAATGAGACATGATTATGATATGACACAAGAAGAATATAACCGCGACAATGTTATCAATTATTACGATGATGATATTTGTTCCAGATGTGGTGGTTCAATGTGGCTTATACATGATGATTTGCCTAACGGACCAAGATTTTGTCCTTCTTGCGGTTGATTATGCACTTTAGGAGTGATTGTGATGTATAGATGCAAAGCATGTGATGAACTATGGCCGCTCAATATGTATGGAGGTCTTGTTCCAAGTTGTTATCCTAATGGAGCTTGGTACCTAGATGAAAGAAAGGAAGATAATTGCCCAGGATGCTGCGAAGAAGAGAAGTATACAAAAGGCTCCTGGGTATGGGCTGAACCTAATGATGCTTATTACCGAAATGTTGTGAAAAGGGAATCCGTAATAAGTAATCAAGAATAAACAAAAAGAGCGCCAGCTATGATGCGCTCTTTTCCTATCTCTTTTATTATTTCAATTTGCTAATTGGAAAGTCAAAGTAAGTAATCAAAAAAACGATACAAATAAAATAGATTAACCAAGCACACAAAGGTTTAGTATGATGAAGACGGAGCACAACAAACATAAAGGCCCAAACAGTAACAGACCACCAAAAATTCCAAGAATTATGGTAGGAAATTAGCTTCGCAAACTTGAATACACTTTCAACTGTAGTAAAAAAAATAACCCAGAGGGTAACATAAGATACCTGCCAAGACCATCGTGACGTGTAAGGGTATCTTGAAAGATATAGCAGAATCACGGAGGGGAATGCTGTAAATGTCATAAAAAAATCTGTTATTGTATGATTTGGAATAAGTAGGGATTTATGAAAAAGCCATAATGGGTATTCATATGTGAGGACGGAAATGCTAAAGTCGACACTTATGTAAAAAACGATGGTTGGATAATATTTTCTCCAATTTTTCCAATCTCCAAACCGCCAAGCTCCAATTAGAAATAAGAAGGGAAGTATCAATCTTAGATACGAAATGATTGTGTGTAACATTGAATACCCTCCGTAATTGTATCTGTTCTGAACTTAGTATTTACAATTAACATCAGGTTTTATAATTCTAAGTGTTCTGTTCCGATATTGGAACACCTTGAAAATGAATTAAGAAAAGCAAAAAGAGCGCCAGCTATGATGCGCTCTTCTTAACGTTGTCGGTCATGTGCGAATGGGGACAACGTGGTTTCTTATATATCTATAGTATCCCGAAAGTCTAGTCGTGACAAGGCTCCTATCTAGTTTGCTAACAAATTGCTAACTCGCTAACAAAATTGCTAACTAAATGGGTTGTGATGATTAATGTTTATTTATAGTCTAGCATCTAATACTATTGAAAAATTCACATTTTCGAAGGACAGCTTAATGCCGCCTTTGCTAACTGTTCTACGAAGTATAGTCCAATTGATACCATAGGTAATGATTCTGCTTCACTTGAAAACCCGCAATAATTACGAAGTAAAGGACAAGCGAGTCGAAATTATCCTTGATGCGATAGTTAGTGCTTAAGTGTTACTAGCTATTAGTAAATAAATTATTCGAAAGCGGATTGCTGCGGCAGTTCGCTTTTTTGTCGTACGATTGCCACCTATATATGTATACTTTGGTTATTGTGTGTTCGATATGTAGACAAGCGGTAGCGGAAACTGCTGTTTGTTCATTGTGGAGAATATGATTCGACAATACCAGTTCTTCATAAAATGCTTTTGGCTTGAGTGGAGGGGTATCCGCCTCTTCCGCTTTTTTGAGCTACTTCCTATGGTTGGTATCGAGAAGCATATGAGGTAGCTGAATGAAGCAAAGAAACGTTGCTTGCAATTCAATTACTATTTTATCCACCGGTAAGTTTTTACTTTTTTAAAATAGATTTGGAAATCACTTCACTTAATAGTAGAATGATTTTATATTTTAAAAGATTAATTAAATTGAGGGGATATTAGAGCTTATGGGTGAAATAAGGAAAAAAAGAAGAAAAAGAAACAAACGTAAAATTATTGGTTATAGTGTAGGTGTATTGGCTATTATACTTTTGGCGATTACAGGGTTTGTATATAAACAACTACAGCCCCAAAATCATTTCAAAGAAGTTCCTGTAGTAAGCAAGACCCCTAATAATACACAATCTCAATACGGTGTATTTAATGTTTTACTAATTGGGTCAGATGAAAGAAAAGGACAGAACGTTGGACACTCTGATTCTATGATGCTTTTTCATGTGGATTTAAATAGAAATCAATATCAGGCGATAAGCATACCACGAGATACCAGAGTGCATTTGGATGGTTATGGTTATACAAAGCTTACAAGTGTACAATATATTAAGCAGGCAACAGAGGGTGCCCAAAAAGGTGTAGATGCAGCTGTAAATGCTGTTAGTGAATTGACAGGTGTTCCAATTAATTATTATGTAGAAACAAATTACCAAGGACTGCAGGGGATGGTGGATGCTATAGGTGGTATCGATATGAACGTACCATTCGATGTGAAATTGACCCATCCTTGGTACCCAGAAAATAAAAATAAAGTGGTAAACGCTGGTGTTCATTCAGTTGATGGCAAGATGGTAACAGAACTTGTGCATGAGCGTTATTCTCTAAAGAATGGAGAATATGATCGTCAAAAATTACAAGAAGAAGCCTTGATAGGGATTGCAAAAACAGCATTAAAGCCTTCTAATGTGACAAAGTTGCCTGGGGTTATAAAACAAGTGCCGAATTTCTTGATTGCATCCAATATGAATACATCCGATATGATAAGTTTAGGCGTAGCTATAAAAGACTTTAATCCGGATACGCAACTCCACTACTATCAAGTTGGTGGCGAGTGGAAGACCATGTACGATGATATCTTAAAGAATAATAACGACCAGCTCGTTATGGATAAAGCTCAACTGGAAGAAATTATTGACCAACATTTTAAGCAATAGGTGAAAATGAGGTTGTAGATTATCTTATCATCAATTTATACAATGCTAAAATAAAAGTACTATAAAGCTTTGTAATCATATAGGTACTATAAGTGGTTTTTCTCTAAACACAATAACAGCATTCAACAGGATTAGTGTGCCGTCTTTTTAAAAAGATGGCTTTTTATTTTGAAAAGCATTTAGCACAAGGAGGAGTTTACAAAACAAACATTCCTCTTACTCGAAGTCGAGAATGTAGACGAATACGGGAATAAAGAGGAAGAGCAGAAGTCTAAAATTGAAATATGGACTTGCGAATGGTGAAAGTATTGCTGGGATTGAATTGAAGCTAAAGGATTTGCCGCAGTTTAAGCGTAAACGAACGAGAATGACTGCTCAGACTGAAATCCTTGCAGCGTGTAGCAGAAGCCAGTGGGAAGCCTATAATCAGTCTCCAGCAGTTGCAAAAAAAGGAAATGGAAGCATTTTACAAAAATATGCAGTAAAGGAGGAGAGATTAATAGAGTCATGTATGAATAAAAACCCCAGTACCAACGGGAACTCTAGAGGATAATTCCAGAACATCATGATTAAACATCCTAATACATCCATGTGAGACATTCTTACCGATTGAAGCTGGGTTATTTGTTCCATGTATACCGTAATGAGGTTTTGACAACCCCATCCAAAGCACTCCAAATGGTCCACCAGGATTATGTTGTTTATTGATAATCGTGTATGTCCCAGAGGGTGTTGGTGACAATATTTTCCCAACTGCAATTGGGTAAGCTTTTATAAGCCTGTTTCCATCAAAAAGTTTTAATTGATGTTGTGATACAGATACGTCAATCCATCTCACCATGAAAATCAACTCCATTTTTTGAATATCGTATGAAGGAACTCAGGAATTTGTTAATTAATAGGAATTGATTGAACAATACGAAGATTATTCGCAATGAAAAGAAGGTACTACTTGTTCAATGAAGGATTTAGCTTTATAAGATATACAGCAGAAGGACCAAATTGGACCTTTCTTCCTTTGTTCAAATTATCAACACTAATGTTTACAGAGTTTTAAGGAAAGGGGGTGAACTAATTGCCAAGAGAGTTGAAGACCTTAGGAAAGAGATTACATTCAGATAGTAATTATTAAAATATAAGCAGGGCAAACTATTTTTAAAAGCGCTTGAAAGGACAATAACTATGCACGTTGCTATTGCCGTTCTAACAATCCTGGCTTCTTTTAAATGGGGTAATTGGAATAACTGGAGAGAATATCATGCCAGCATGTTTTTTATTGCTACAGGTGGTTTACTTTACGAATACATGGTAAAAGACTATTCCTTATGGAAGTTCCATCCGGATTTTCTCTACGGGCATAGTATGGTCGTCATTGTTTATGCGCTAATTACTATGCCAGTTAGCATATTCCTTTTTCTTTCTCATTTTCCAAAAGGATGGCCTGAGCGACTGAAATATATACTGCTTTGGTCTGGGATCTACATTGCTGTTGAGTGGGTTTTACATGTCTTTAGAAGGATTACATATGATAATAGATGGAAATTTTGGTATTCTTTTTTATTTGACATTGTTATGTTCTCGGTTATTGCACTACATCAGCGTTATCCATTCCGAGCTTATATCCTCTCCTTATTTATTATTGTCTTCCTAATAGCTTACTTTCATGTTCCTTTTAAATTTTAAAGTTGCTAAATAACAACCCTTACTACATAAGATTCTGGGATAAATCCATACTAGCCTAATGGAAGTTCAGTTAAAAAACAATTGAGGGTTACAATCAAGTGGTCTTTGTCTTTGTGCTATTTGTAACAAAAGTCGCTCATCAAGTGACCTTAAATAGTAATTAAATGTTCAACGAGAGCACTATCCATTTATTGCAGTAATTAAGAAACAAATGTTAGCTGTTTTATAAAAATTAATAATCTCTGTACACGTGTAAAGCGAAATAGATACAATAAGCATAACAAGACGAATAGAAAGGAGGATATGTTTGTGGAAGAAGAAAACAGTTTTCATACATGGATAAGAAAAAAACTTGAGCAAGAGGGATACATAGGGGATGAACTAGAGGGAAAGGTGAAGGAGCAGCTTTTGTTTGTACCGAAGGATTTACAGAAACTAGCCGAAGAAGCGAATTTTCGAGAAAAAGCAAGGGCTGCCCTTCATTTATATATCGAATCTTTGCGTGATTCAGAGAATCATGTACAAATGAAGAAACAGTTGCTGGAGGGCTATTTACAATATAAGGGATAGGATTTCTAAGTAAAATGCAGGGATATTGACTGGTTTGAAATGAAAAAAACTTGTGTATCCTAGAGGTATTAAATGCGGAGGTGGTAATATGAAATCTTTTACGGTAACGTTTCACGCCGAAGATGAAATGCCTATGATAACGGTACAAAAGTTAAATGAGGATGATTTTAACCGAGTTACAGCGGGTGGAACTAGACATTTGTTTGAACTTGATACAAATATCGGCTTTTTCGTGTTTTTTGATGCGGAAGATACAGATGGGACCGAATATTACTTATCTTTGCAATATGAAGAGGATGGGGAAGATCCTATTGCTTGTTATTCGTTCCAACTTAAGGATTTTTATGAATTCATGGCATTATATTTAAATGACCTTGAGTTCCAAGGGGAAGAGGATGAGAATGAAGAGGAGCAGGAGTACGGTTCAATCCATCATCTTGCCCACTTGCTTTATCACGTAGCAGAAGAGGGGAAGGATGTAGAAGTATAAAGCAGGAAGACACCTGCTTTATACTTCTGAGGGGGTTAATTTCACGTATCGAAATAAAAATTTATTTTTAAAAAACGTCAGCCGAATTAGTAAAAAGCATACTCGTATATTTATAGTGAAAGTTTGCTTTTGTTGTCTAAAATCAACCACATTATCTCACACGCTATAAAATTTCATGTAGCGTAACTCGAATTTAATAATTAGTTTTTTACAAATTGCAAGAACATATACAAACACATTTGTAAACAAACTGTTTATGCAGTAATATTAAAGTCGTGAGTTTAAACTAGGAAGGATTGAGATGCTTGAAGGGCAAACGTGCAATAGAATTATTAGCACCTGTTGGTAATTGGGAATGTTTACGTGCCGCTGTTGCTAACGGAGCAGATGCCGTATTTTTTGGAGTAGATAAATTTAACGCCCGTGTACGTGCAAAAAACTTCACAATGGAAGAACTGCCAGATGTGATGAAGTACTTGCATAAATACAATGTAAAAGGATACGTTACGTTTAATATATTAGTATTTGAACAGGAATTAGAGGATGCACGCAAGTTAGTAGAAGCATGTATTGAGGCAGGAGTGGATGCTCTGATTGTGCAGGATATGGGATTAGTACAGTTAATTCGTGAAATTTCACCTGATTTTCCAATCCATGGTTCTACACAAATGACGATTACATCTCCAGAAGCCGTACAATTTTTGCAGCCGTATGATTTAGAAGTTATCGTGCTTGGCCGTGAGAATAACTTAAAGCAAATTCAAACTATCGCAAATAAAACAGATGTGCCTCTTGAAGTATTTGTGCATGGTGCATTGTGTGTATCATACTCTGGACAATGTTTAACTTCGGAAATGTGGGGTGGACGTTCTGCGAACCGCGGGGAATGTGCACAGGCATGCCGTCTTCCTTATGATTTAATTGTAGACGGAGAAAAGCGGGAAATGGGAAATATTGCTTATTTACTGTCACCAAAGGATTTGGCTGCATTAGAGCTTGTACCTGAGTTAATTGAAGCAGGCGTTTCTACCTTTAAAATCGAAGGTCGTTTAAAATCTCCCGAATACGTAGCAAACGTAGTAAGTAAATACCGGAAGGCAATTGATGAATATATAGCCGGCCGTGATTACAACCCTACAAAAGAAGATTTGCGCGAACTACAGCAAAGCTTCAGCCGCGGATTCACATATGGCTTTTTAAGCGGGACGAATCATAAACAGCTGCTTGACGGAACATTTCCAAAAAGCCGCGGTGTGTTTTTAGGTACGGTGAAAAAAGTATTAAAGGATGCTGTATTGTGTGAATTACAGGCACCGGTAAAACGCGGTGACGGTATTGTTTTTGATGCTGGCCGTCCGGAGGAGAAAGAAGAAGGCGGGCGCATCTACGATCTTCGTAAAATGGGGCAAAAAGTTGAAGGCGAAGTGCAAAATGGTCTAATTGAAATTGTCCCGGGCCGTCATGATGTGAACTTAACGAAGGTACGTGTGGGCGATCGTATTTGGAAAACGAGTGATCAAGAATTAGATCGTCGTCTGCGTAAAACATTTGAAGCAGAATATACCTATAAGCTATTTCCTATAACGATTGACGCATATGGAAAAGCAGGAAAGCCTCTTGTTTCTGTATGGCGTGACGAAGTGACAGGTTATACTGTAACAGTTGAATCAGAAGAGCTGCTGCAGGAGGCAATAAAACGACCGTTAACATCAGAATATTTGCAGGAGCAATGGGGCCGCTTAGGAGGCACTGTGTTTGAACTGGCACATGTTACCGCACATTTCTCAGGCAATGTTATTGTTCCTGTAAAAGAACTGAATCGTATGCGCCGTGAAGCTTCTGAGGCATTACTTGCACTAAGACAGGAGCCGAAGCAATATAAAAAGCATGCAGTATCAACAGCAGTTCAAAAACAGAATCACATAAGTGCAGAAGCTCCTCAGCTGTTAGTGCTTTGCCGCACAATGGAACAAATTCATGCAGCGTGTGAAACAGATGTTACCTT
This sequence comes from Bacillus sp. OTU530, assembly GCF_038440375.1. Lineage (NCBI taxonomy): Bacteria > Bacillati > Bacillota > Bacilli > Caryophanales > Bacillaceae > Bacillus > Bacillus sp. OTU530. Next base: position 39,659 of record NZ_JASATP010000019.1, on the reverse strand, counting down.
TATCTATGCTGATTTTGAATTTACAACAGATTATCCGAAGGCGGTACAAGCCGTACGTAAAGCAGGAAAACATATAGCTCTAACAACACCACGCATTCATATGCCAGGCGAAAACGGAATTTTAAATGGCATTGTCAAGGCGGGCCCAGATGCTATTCTCGTAAGAAGCTTAGGAGCAGCACATTATTATATTGAACAACAGCTTTCTTTACCGCTCATTGGCGATTTCTCTTTAAACATCGCAAACCATAAAGCTGTCGAGATGTTTTTAGAGCGCGGATTAGAACGAGTTACGCCATCCTATGATTTAAATATCCAACAGATGATGGATATGCTTGCGGTAGCAAAGACGGATCAAATGGAAATGGTTATTCACCAACACTTACCAATGTTCCACACGGAACATTGTGTATACTGTACGTTCTTAAGTGAAGGTACTGATTTTACAAACTGTGGTCGACCATGCGAAACGCATCGAGTTTCCCTGCAAGATCGTATTGGTATGTCTCATCCAGTCAGGGTAGATATCGGTTGTCGTAATACTGTATATAATGCGATTGAACAATCAGGGGCTGAATACTTAAATCATTTTATACAGCATGGTGTTCAGCATTATCGTATAGAGTTCCTTGAAGAAGGTGCAGATAAAGTGAAAGAGGTTATAACATTATACCGAGAAGCGCTGCAAGGAAAACGAAGCGGAACGAGCGTATGGCGAGCATTAAAAGCAACAAATCAGTTGGGAGTAACACGCGGACAATTAACTAAGGCAAATCATAGTGATAAAACGTTACAAAAATGAAATTAGCGGTTTAAAAGCTTTTGCCAGACGCTGAAAATCGGAACAAGGAACAACGGAATGTACGGGTATGGTTCATTCCTATTACTCTCCTGCTGATTTAATACAAAGCTAAATTGAAAAAAGATGACTGTCTTAACAAGAAGGTAAGCCACGATTGAATTGTAGCTTGCCTTCTTGTATTCATCTGCAGTTTATTATGTAATTTAAGTCCATATAAACAATTACTTAGTATATATATGCTTTACAGAAACAAGGAAATTATCCGATTAAATTTTCACAAAAACGACATTGTTTTAATACTGTTACTTATTCAACTGGTGCTTTAGTTTCACAACAAATAATAAATGAGTTTAGTGTGTTATAAAGCATACACTCAAAGACGCCCTGAATGGCTTATGGAGGCATTTAAGGTGTTCTCCTTACCTTTAATTGAATCTGACGGTCCTTCCATTCCGCAAGCCTGCTGTGGAGTTGATGTGTTAGTGTGTTGGTGGGATGCAGAAACCACCCTCATCCATACATTCGGTAAATATCCGACACGACTCAACTAACAGATACGATTTAATAAGGAATACGAACGTAAAAGTTTGTAGTTAAATAATTAATAATTTCATATACCGTATTAATTTTTTGAAAATATCTTTTTTCAGTAAATACAAAACAGTCGATAGCATTATCTTAAAAAACAGAAATCCAACAGCTGCTAGGGTTGCATTTAGCTGATGTAAATTGATTGCTTGTATCGACAATTTCGGGGGAATAGTAAGGAAAAATATTCAACAAAACCTTGATATCAATGAGTTTCTAGAATGTTTACAAGGCATTAGAAGGAAAACGAAACGGAACGAGCGTATGGAGGGCATTAAAAGCAACAAATCAGTTGGGGATAACACGCGGACAATTAATTAAGGCAAATCATAGTGATAAAACGTTATAAAAATGAAATTAGCGGTTTAAATATTATTTCGATAGTTAAAGAAATACAATAGGGAAATTCATGGAGGAAGGTTGGGGGTATTTTTATCAACCCCATTTGGAGAGATAGGAGTTTATTAATATACAACAGATCATAAAGATGCATTACGGTAACCAGTAAAAAAGGGAAAGGACTAACAACCTGTCCTCATTTGATTTTGTGAGTTCATACAGCGATTCACCTATTGTGAAACGAGTACGACAAGAAGTATCACAAGCAGTGAGAGAGTGTGCATCAAGTATTTCACTTGCCAATGCAACGGACTTCACGCAGGAAGAGGTTAAAGCACTCAAGGAGATGGCATCTGAGTACATGAAGGAATAGGAGCATTAAACAAAGCGAGATGTCTTACATAAACGCATTATGATGCTTGAGAAGGTAAGGAAGACCATTGTTATATCTGAGAGCGTAACTGGACGAATTTGGAAGAGAAACGATTCAATTAGAGTGACTTGCTGGAGATTGCGATTATGGATTTAATAAACCGTTATGAGTGAGGTATGTAGAAAAACACCTATCGTGTGACAGGTGTTTTTATTGTTCTTTTGTTAATAGCAGTGCGTCCTGTGTTGGTACTCTTTCGGATTATACCGATAATCAAACGGACAATCAAAAATGTTGTGGTTAGAGAAGAAAGCGTATATTTCCAATTCCATGACTTTTTGTACTCAATTAGTCGTGTATTCTTTTCGAGCCAATTTTCAGCAATTGTCATAGGGATGCTAAAACATAGAGATTTTGCTATCATACCGAAAATATTTGAATTTTTGCTTAGTTGATTATAGTACACACATGAAATGGGGAAGAGAATGTAGCTGAACAAGAAGCTGAAATCAAAGATTTTAAACAAATTAACAGGATATTTTATGTAACCTTTTTTCACGACTACAGCGTCTAGAATTGTTGAAATGTAACTTTTAAGAAAAAAGATAATGAGCCAGTCTTTCATAAGAGGCTTTCTTATCAAGTTGAAAAAAGCAATTATCCCAAAAAGGAATAGAAACCTTAGAGTCGCTTTTTCGAAAGTGTTATTTATAAAAGTTTTATTCATGCTGATGCCTCCATCCTGTAAATCTCCTTGGATAGTTTAACCTAAAGGGCCGTTAGTAAATATTCTTTGCAATGGTATCAGAAAGTACACATGTAGAAGCGAAAACTCCAATAATGAGTGAGCCATACAATGTGTATGGCTCTTTTTCATGATAGGAAAGGTTTGATAAGGTGAATGACAAAGTGGTGGATGGTTCGTGCAGGCAATGACAATGAATTAATATCAATTTGGAAGAAAAAAGTGTTGCTTCAATTGGATGGGCAGAATTAGGAAGTCCTAAACATTATTCGACAAGAGACAGCTTCATACAAAAAGTACACGAAGTATATATAGATGAAAGACCTGCTACTCGTATTAATTGGGCGAGTCAAGTTTCCACTTTCCGCCCAATACGATCAATCAGATTCTCGAGTTCATCAGGCTTCAAAAACTCAATCGGCGAAAAGCCTTTTTCAAACAACAACGTATCCGCTTCAATCATCAGCACATACCGCCCATTCACCTTCGCAATATGAATCGCTCCCCAAAGTCTGCAAGCAAACCTGTGATAGAAATATGGTCAGCCTTTAGCGACAGTTCAATCTCAGGTGTATGCTCAAATAATCTGAGCCGCCACTTCCATGACTTATAAAGAAAGATTTTTGCCATTATTCTTTCGTTAATTCTTCTTCAAAGAAAAAAGTAGATGGATATTCATTGACAATGTAAGCGTACCTTTTCATGTTTTTTATATATTTACATTTAGAGATTGTTACCGATTCACCAGACGTTCTAATATTTACTTCTTGACCACTAGTAAATAGATTTTTCTGCATTTTCTCATCCTTTCTGGTATCGAAAATAATTAAATTTTTAATTATGTTTTCGCACATTTTGAGACATAGCTTATTAAGTATGACATGACCCCTTGTTTTTATCCAGTGTTTTTGCTAAGGATTTTATTATTCCCTAATAATCTTAATGATTAAAGGTTAAAGTTGCTGTTTTTGTTTATTCAGCTCATAGATACTATTGTATGGTGGATAATGGCTCATTATGAGGGGATCAAATTTGTTGGTCTTGCCATAGAAATGCCAAAGGACTGGAGAGTTTCTACAAGCGGTAGAAAGCTGAAGAGATAACGACAGTGCATTTCATGGAAGCTATAGGTATGAAAAAAGCAACGTTTTATCGCAAAGTGAAGGAATACAAACGTGAGAGTTAATAGTTAAACAAGGATAATTTCATGTACTGTAATGGAGAAATCTCTTTCCATTTCTGTAACCTTGAAGGAACTATTACTTCCTGAATGCTTACTTATGTAAAACTCTCATAAATACGGTATTCATATTTAAAATAAACAGCCCAATTTATTTTGTGTACAAGCAAGCTTATTTTTTCGTCATATATTATTACACAGAGTAGAAAGGGGATACAGACATTGAATTGGAACAACTTAGGATTCGTGATATGTAAACCGGACGCGGTGTACTTAGGTTTAGAACAAGATATTTTATCATTTCTGCGGCAAAAGGGTTTTCAGATTCTTACTTACAAATATGTGACTATTACACCGGATCTATGCCGACGTTTATATTGGGAGGAAAATAAAGATTACTCTGAGTGGTGGCATGAACTAGAAAGCGAATTCTTTAATTTAGGAGAAAGTTTATGTGTGCTAGTTCAAGGTACACCACCATCATCGTACCAATCGGTTTCTGATCTGATTGAAAAAAAGTGGAAAGGAAACTTCAGGCCTGAGAAAGCAAAGGAAGGGACAATACGGCATACGTTTGGATCGAGGAATGGAATATTTAATCTATTTCACTCTTCAGATTGTACAAGCGCTACGAAAAGAGAATCATCAATATTTTTTACGGCTGAAGAGATAGAACGATTACCATATCAACGTGTGCCTTACTCACTTAAACAAAAAGAGAAGCACAATCTTGATATTGCAGATCTATACTTTCGTATCAAGCAGCAATGCATACAAGTTTCATCCATGCATCCCGAAGTGAAGAAAAGATATAAAAACTACATTGATGAGAAGCATTATCAAGCCATGAGCGTAAGCAATTCCTTGAAGCAAACTTGGCTGTATAAAACCTTACAGGAGGAATATCAGATGTTTTATGCGGACATTTACGAAGATCACTTATTGAAGTGTATTACTGACTATAAACATTTTAGAAATATAGACTATGATAAGCTATTTCGAGCGTTCGCTACAATCGGTTTAAACCTTACGAGCTGGGAAACCTGTTTGTTTAAAACGACAATGCTGGATATGTAAAATAGAAAAGAAAACTGTTAGAAGATAAAATTAGGTTGTCAAAGAGCATATTTGTATATGTTATACCATTTTATGGAGCAAGAGAAAAGATTTTAGGATATCGCCTAACTGAAGTTCATCTCCTCCTTACCGTTGGGCTTCGCCCTTCACACGCTTGAGGAGGGAGATGAATTTCGGAATTACGTTAAATTAGGCTTAATCTACAAGATTTTTATGTATGACCTGTATATTAAGCCTAATTTTTCATTCGAAAAATATATTGTCATAAACAACATTTTTCGATTACTAAATACATATAAAAAGTTATATTGTTATCTATCTACTCTAAGGTTTGACGATACTTTTCCAATTCCTTTAATGTCTAGCTTAAACTCTATGACAAGTTAAATATCTTAATAATATGGTGGAACAGGATTATCGTTTTTATTAAGAAAGGTGTGCGTTCTATGTTTCTAATGAATTATTTTTGTACGAGAATCGAAATAAGTGTTTCTTTTTCATATTCTAGTCCAAGATAATCATTATTCCAACGAACACTAAATCCATTTGGCATTGGTACATCAGGAAGAATATCTAGGTTAACCGGAGAAAATCCACTCAAGGATAAACGTTCTACCCATTTTTCACCGAGTTCATGCCGTTCTGTACGAATATTTTCGGGTTTTCCTAGAATATCCTCTATTTCTCTCCTGAAAAAAAGCTTTAGTGCGGTTTTCCCTTCATGACTTAATTCCGATTGATTTATAATGTTGAAAACGGTTTTAAAATGTCTCCAGCAATTCTGAAATCGTTCCTCTAACGATGAGGTATTATGATTGACATGAGGTTCACACATGATAACAGCCAGTGGATTTAGATCATAGATATGTTGTATAACTCTATTTCTTGTGTCAAAATCGTCCTCTAGCTCATGAATATGATGTAAAGCAAAAGCTGCATTAACTAGCAAAGGGTATTCAGATTTAGAAATGAAATCCCAGGTTTCTGGAGTCATTTCTTCAGCAGTTGTACAAAAAGAATGAAAAACAAGTTCAATTCCTTTTTCAGCAGCAGCGGCTTGTATGTTCGACTTCGCTTGAGATAAGCTTTCATCAGACGGTTCAACAGCAAATAAAATCAGTTTTTTAGGTAATTTTCCATTCAGTTCAAGTTCGTTTATTAAAGCTAATTCTTGTCGTCCCGTTCCAATGCCAATATTCAGTATTGAAATCTCATCATGCAATTCTATAAATTGCTCCAGAATTTTATTTGCTAGATGACTTGCTATGGAGGCAAGAGGAAAATGCTTAGCAAGCATGTTAAAAAGAATGATTTGAGAAACTTCAAAGCGTTGAAGATATAAATTGATGTTAGTGTCATTTTCAAAATCAAATTGCTTAGACAAAGCAGCAGCGAATATATAACAATCAAGATCCTCAGTCTTTTTCTCGAAATCAAGCTGATTAATAAAATCTCCGATCAGAGTTTGTGTATTTGTAATTTCTCCTGAATCTGACCCACGTATAATTTGCAATAATGTATCAAAATATGTTTGTTTCAATATTAGACCCCCGATTTCAAAAAGGCACTAAATGTAATTTCTTTTTACATTGTAGAATATGCCGTCTTAATTTTACTGGTAATGCATTATAAGTTCATTTTTATAAAAATGTTACTTTTACTGAGGCAGACCAGTAATGTACATTACGCCAACCCTTCAAGAATTAACCGCAATAGGTGATAATTTCAATGCAGCAGGTTTATGCCAAATGTGAGTTTGGATAACTAATAACGGTATGCCTATGCTTGCATACTAGGAAGTATTTAAATGCTGACTGGTTTACAAACAGGATTTTTTTATGTTGGGCATTTCTCCTATTACCTTTTTAATAAAGGACACATATCTTAATTAAGAAATCTAAGCGGAGGAGGGGTATAAATGGTATATCCGTATCATGTTGGTTATCATCCATATCATCATTACTATCCATATCACGTTGGTTATTATCCACATCATCACTATTATCCATATCATACAGGCTATCATCATGGACCTCACGGTTATTATGGACATCAAGGTCAAGGTTATGGTCAAGGTTATCACAGTGGGCATTAGATGCAAAAAGAAAAACTATCGAGAAATACTAGAAAACAACCTGAAAGTTCTTTTGAATTTAGAGTTGTATAGTTTACAACAGAGCACTAGTCTGACGACAGGTGCTTTTTTTTTATTTTGCACGTACTTGGTCTGCTAGCTAGTGAAAGTCCAGGCCAAGTAAGTACAAAAATGCTCGGTAGCACGATCGACAACTGATGGAGAATCCTAAGGCTGAAGCTCGGTTTGAAATATCAATTACCGTATTTTATATTAATTAATAAAAAAACAAAAAAGGTAATTACCTTCCTTTTTGGATTCTTTCAACCCCTCATATAAATGTTTTTCAATCATACAAAATCTCTAATCCTTTCATATACGCTATTGTAGCTCTTGCATTGCACTAGCGCCTATGAATTGTATTATAAAAAGTTCAACAGGCAGGAAATTTCCTGCCTGTTTGTTTAGCTAAATATCCCGCTTTTCTGTATGTTCTGCAATGCAAGCCGAAGCTTCTTTTCTGTTTGAACAAGAGCGATTCGGACAAAGCCCTCTCCTGAAGGACCAAAAGCATGACCCGGTGTTACTACAACATTAGCACGATCAAGGGAACTCCATCCATTTGGAACCTCCACCCAAATAAACATACATTGAGATGATGAAAGCTGAGGGAATGGGAGAACGTGATCTATTCATCGATAAGGCAAGCGGAAAGGGCTTCGACCGTTCTCAGTATCGCGAGTTCAGTTAAAGCTGGCTTGTTCTTGTTTCACAGGGGCTAAAGAAAGAAGGAGGGCTAAAAAAGACTATCTAAACCCAATTGTTGAAAGGCGAAGGAGTACGGTGTGAGAACATTATTGAATTTCACGTACTTAATTATATTAATAAAAACACTTTTCATAACTACATAAAGAATATAAAACATTATTGAGAAATCTATAATTTCGGTTTTTACAGAAACTAGATAGTGGCAAAAAAACTTGGATATGTTACAACTTTTCCATGGCTGTAAACAGGATTTTTTAGCATAGATTCTTACTAATTCTAATAATATATATCATGCTCTTATATAAAAAGGAGGGATTGCCTTTATGAATAGGGACTCATCGTGGCTATCTGGTAGAGAGAGGAACAATAGGGAGGATAAACCTAACACAAAAACTGATACAGAAAGATTAGGACAGACAGCAGGAGAATTGATACAGACAACCGCAGCTACAGCAAATGTAGGAGAAGAAACAATTCAGACCCATGTGCATGAATTTGTATCCAGTACCAAATTGGCAGAGGAAGGGGATGATAGACATAATCATCGTTTTGCAGGAGTTACAAGTGAAGTGATCCCGAAAGGAGACAATCATGTACATGTAATATTCGTTAATACTGACTTTTTGGATCATCACCATGAGGTTGCAATAGAAACAGGTCCTGCTATCCCTGTTGGCAATGGCAAACATGTACACTTTGTCAAAGGAACTACTACATTAGACGATGGACATGTGCACGAGCTTGAATTCGCTACTTTAATCCAAAAACCCCTTGTATAATTTACACCAACGCCATGAATTGTAATATAAAAAATATCAACAGGCAGGGAATCCCCTGCCTGTTTGTTTAGCTAAATATCCCGCTTTTCTGTATGTTCTGCAATGCAAGCCGAAGCTTATCCTCCGTTTGAACAAGAGCAATTCGGACAAAGCCTTCTCCTGAAGGGCCAAAAGCATGACCCGGTGTTACTACAACATTAGCACGATCTATAAGCGCATAGACAAAATCAAGGGAACTCCATCCATTTGGAATCTCCCCCCAAATAAACATACTGCCTGCAGGCTTATCCACTTTCCATCCAAGAGCTTCTAGTCCATCTATCAGTATATCTCTTCTTCGTTCATACATTCTTCTGCTTTCTTCACAAAATTGAGCTCCCTCTCGCAAAGCCTTTGCGGCCGCTTGTTGAATAGGATAAAATACACCATAATCTAAATTAGATTTTAGTTGTCCGAGAGCAGCAATAATTTTCTCATTTCCAATCGCATAGCCAATACGACATCCAGCCATGTTAAAGCTTTTAGATAATGAATTTATTTCAATACCCACGTCCTTCGCACCAGAAACTGATAAAAAGCTAATCGGTTTCTTGCCTTCAAAATACAACTCACCGTAAGCAAAATCATGAACAATAATAATATTATACTGTTTCGCAAAAGCAATGACTTCAGAGAAAAAGACGTCATTTGCCATAGCTGGAACAGGATTTCCCGGAAAGTTTAAAATCATAAGTTTTGAACGTTTTGCAACATCCTCTGGAATAAGCGATAAGTCTGGAAGAAAGTCATTTTTCTTCTGTAGCGGCATTAAGTAAGGAACCGCTCCTGCCATTGCAATTCCAGTTGCATATGCTGTATAGCCAGGATCAGGAACAAGAATATAGTCCCCTGGATTAGCGAACACCATTGGCAAGTGAACCAGACCATCCTGTGAACCCATCAGCATTAAAACTTCTTGCGATTGTTGAAGAGTAACACCATATGTATTCACATAATAGTCAGAAATCGCTTTATGAAGCTCCTCAGTACCCGCAAGAGAATATCCATATTCATTCCCGTTGCCCGCACTATTTGCCAATATATCCGTTACAAAGGCAGGTGGGGGCATATCAGGACTTCCAATGCTTAAGTCTATTATGGCGCAGCCTTCCTCTAATTTTTTTCGCTTATAAGCCGCCAATTCGCTGAAAATAGAAGGCTTGAATGCCTCCATACGATTAGATAATATTACTTTCATAGATGTACCTCCCTTGAACGGTCGTCGGTGTCTTTTTTACACTGTAGAAAAGTATAAATTTCTAGCTAGAAGTCATTTAACATAGTCGAAAACTTTAGAAAATGCAGTGCACTTGCAACCACAAGCATCTGTCTTCGCCAATCAGCGAGTTTTCTTTAAAACTTCAGACACCTTCAGTATTTTAACAGGTTATATCTGTTTTTTCCATTGCAGATACGGACTAAAACGAGTGCTATATCAATCGTTATTAGGAAAGGAACCTGGAATGTAACAAATGAAATAAAATTCTAGGTATGTATCTCTAGGGAATATTTGTCAAGGGCATAAAAACGAACGGTATTAGCAAAAAACTACAAATTTCTTCTAAATTATGCTCTTGTCCTAGGGTATTTGTCCAATCGTAGTCCACTTTTCCGCGTATACATAATATTGAAAATGCAACATGAATAAAAGAAAGGATGGCTTCCATGTCAGAAAAACATTCTAGAGGTTCTTTAGAGGGTAGACAACACGAGTCAAAAACTGGACACGAGTCAAAAACTTTATCAACTCCTTTTTTCCCTGGTCTTCATTCAAATAGTGTTTTGCCAGAATTATCAAATCGTAATGTAGAGCCAGATATTACAGAGGGTAATGTATTTGCAAAAATACCGGTTGTAATAGGTGAAACAAAAGTACAAATTGATGTAGACACAATTATTAATTTCCCAGAGCCAGTATTGGAGATTAAAGCAATTAAAAAGAATCTGAAAATTGTACAATGTCGTTTACTGACCCCAACTAACAAGCTTTTTATTAAAGGGTTTGTACGTAAAAACATTCAATACGCTACTCCAACTGCGGCAACAAGCAATTCTGTTTTATCCAATATTCGTTCCTTAACAATTGACATCCCATTTACTGGTGTAACTGCTATCGACTTCTTAAACAACCCGAAATTCCAAACGAATCCAGACACAAAAAACTTTACATTCTTTACTGAGTCACAACTTCCAAAAGGATTCTCTCCAAAAGAGCATTTGCTCTCTGGCGACTTATCGCAATTTGATCAATTAAGCGGAGAACACTTTAATGAGCTTCCGTTTTGTGAGCTAATCGAAAGCCGCTTTATTGAGTTCGATGAAGCATTAGATCGTCAAATGGGCCGTGTATTAAACGCTCGAGGCGAAGTGTTACATTCTCCATTTGAAGAAGGAACATTCACTAGAGTAGAAGAAAAAATGGTAATTGAATTAACTGTAAAAGTATTGCAAAATCAACAAGTCAATGTGAAGTCTCAAAAGAAACATTGCTAATCTAATTGAAAAGCCTGCAAATATTTGCAGGCTTTTTGACATTTGAAAAGTAAATATAATCCGATACAAAATTGTAATAACATCTCAAACATACTTTACACCTCCTTTGTACATATTATTTAATGGGTAAACATCGATAATAGTGAGGAAAACATATGATAGAACATTACGAATGCATTATCATTGGCGGAGGTATAGCAGGTTTACAAGCGGCTGTCCAACTTGGAAGATACAAACATAACATACTTGTCATCGATTCTAATGACGGAAGATCTAATCTTTGTAAAGGATACCATAACATATTGGGATGGCCAGACGGTGTAAGTGGAGAAACGCTGCGATCTTTAGGGAAAATTCATGCTCAACGTTACCGTGTCCAATTTCAAACAGATAAGGTCGTCCAGGTAAGACAAGAACAAGGGTTGTATATCGTAACAACAGAAGCTGGTACAACCTATAAAGCTAACATCATTTTACTTGCGACAGGTGTTATGGATAGGTTACCAAATATTTTACATATTAAAGATGGTTTAGGACTAACTGTGTATGTTTGTCCAGATTGCGATGGATATGAGGTTCAACATAAACGTGTTCTCGTACTCGGTGCTGGTAAAACCGGAGCGGAAATGTCCCTTGCTCTTACATATTGGACGAAGGACATTGTATACATCAATCATGACGGTACACCAATTGAAGATGAACTACAGAAAAAGCTTCATGCTGCTGAAATTTCTTATATAAACGAAAAAATCGAGGAAGTTCTTACAGAAGATGGCTCGTTCTTTCAAGGCGTTCGATTACAAAGCGGAAAGATTGTAAGCGGTGAACGGGCTTTTATTGCGTTTGGCGGCAACCATGTCCGCAATGAACTTGCTGAGCAACTTGGGGTATCCTTACAACCGAATAAACACATTATAACTGATCCCCGAACGAAAGAAACAAATATTAGAAATGTATGGGTAGCTGGTGATATAGCGATTCATTCGGAGCAGGTCACAATTGCAATGGGGGAAGGTGCACAGGCCGCTATTTGGATTCATAAGAGACTACTCGAAGAACAAGAAAATAGGAGGTCTAACTGAGATAACACATTTGTTTATTATAAAAATATTATGTAAACAAAATAAATTTGTAAAAGATTAATCATTACAAAAAACATGTACATCCATAGAGGGTGTACATGTTTTTTGTAGAAATTAGGTATAGAGGGAGATCATTACAGGATATCCCACACAGTAATTTCAGCTATGTTTTCACCATGACACCGATTGTGTAAGCAGATATAATAATAAAGAAACCATACATATGGAAAGGGCGTGCGGTGTTGAAGAAAATATGCGTGTTTTGCGGTTCCAGTTTCGGAAAAAACGGCAAGTACATAGATGATGTGAGGCTTCTTGGAAAAACCTTGGCAGCCTGTGACATCGAGCTCATTTATGGAGGAGGAAATGTTGGGTTGATGGGGGAATTGGCCAGATCTGTTCTGGAGCAAGGCGGAAAGGTGACAGGCATTATTCCAAAAAAAATTTATGAAAATGTCAATCATGTCGAACTCACAAATTTAATCGTTGTTGAGCATATGCATGACAGGAAAGCGAAAATGTATGAGATGGCAGATGCTTTTATCGCGTTGCCTGGAGGGATTGGCACGTTAGAGGAGCTTGCTGAGGTCATGACATGGCAGCAAATCGGCTATCATTCCAAACCAGTTGCTTTGTTCAATATGCATGGGTACTATGATGGTTTTATGCAACTTCTTTCTAACATGGAAGAGGAGGGGTTTTTGAAGAAACAGTATATTGAAAACTTAGTTATCAATGATGAACCTGTCTCACTTCTGAAACAGCTAGGGGAAAAGGACATCTCAAAGATGAATAAATGGCAGATGAACGAGTAAGAAAATAATAAAAAACTCTTCCGAAATGGGTGCGGAGGAGTTTTTTATTTATCCTTATTTATTGTGCGCATTTGAGTACCTGCTTTTCTTTTACTATAGATTTTAATTTAAAGACTAATGTACCCCATAGTTCGTTTTTGTAAGCGCATAACACTGCTGGTGTTAAACGAACTGTTAGAAAGAAATTCTCTAATTGCCTGCGGGCATAGCTGAAAATTTGTTCCTCATAAAATAAAACCCTCTTCTGAATCTTTATTGTAATTTCATCAAGTAAATCAAAGACAAAGTCTAGTGCTGCAAAATGAAACTCCCCACAAAACATTTCCATTCTCATACTTATTCCCCGCTTTACAAAAAATTAAATAAGCGTTTACATTATATTAACATAAATTTAACAAAGTTCAACAGATTTTAGTTGTATAAGGTACAAATTTGTATTTAACTCGCTATAGAATCACTTTCTAGATAAAGATACGCAGGGCTGTAGTTAGGCATGCTTACTAGATTTATAGGCTTTAGTTGAATTTTTCAATCAGTCGAGACATTCGTTTATACAAACGTGCTGTAGGGCACGTATATATGCAGTGTAAACAACCCTTATGGATATAACAACAAGGAGGAAATGGTTTTGTCGACAAGTTACCGTAAGCAGGAGTCATTTAACCCTCAGTTTCATCATGATTTTTTGAATTCTTTAATCGGGAAAGAGGTTCAAGTATACAGAAAGGGGCCGGATTCTAAAATCGGAAAGCTTCTTGCGGCTCACTCTGATTATGTTACATTATATGTACAAAAGCCTAAATCTATTGTTTATTATAATGTACAGCATATTAAAAGCATTACTGAGAATGTAAAGGCAAATGCACATTCATATTATGAGCAACAAGAAGATGCCATCTCATGTGTACAAGCTGATGATTTCCGCGGCTTGCTGAAGCAACTAATCAATGAAAATGTTCATGTAAACCAAGGTCCAGATTCAAGACCAGGACGTTTAGTAGCTGCTGTTGAAGATTATATTATTTTGTTCACAAAAGATGATGGATATGTATTTTTCAATACTGCACATATTAAAAGTATTACTGTAAACTCTGAAAAGAAAATCGCTATGGAAAAAGAGACTGCTATGGAAGGAAATATGCAGTTAGATTATATAGCAGCTAGCAGCTTTCATGATGTATTTCGCCATATGAACCATAAATGGGTATCCATCAATGGTAAAGGTCCAGAAGCAATTGAAGGAGTTCTTTCCGAAGGTACAGGAGGCCACTATACACTCGTCAACAATGAAGAGGTACTTCGCATTTACCCGTATCATATTAAAAGTATCAGCAGTGGTCCGAAAGGTTCATTCAAGAAGGTAATGGAAAATATTGAAAAAAACAATCAAAACCAAAATGAAGAAGATAATAGCACTAGTGAAGATTCCCAAAATGAAACTAGTGATCAGGGCAGTAACCAAGATAGCAACCAAGATAGCAATCAAGATAGTAATCAAAGCAGTAATCAAAGCAGTAATCAAGACAGCGATAAAGATAGTAGCAAAGACAGCAGCAAAGATAGTAGCGAAAACAGCAACAAGTACAGTGATAAATACAGTAACAAGAATAATAACAAATACAGTAATAAATATAGCAATAATAGTAATAGCCGTAGTTACTCACGTGAAACTGTCATTGAATCGATTGACTATGATTGGAATCCGAAAGGACGTTATTAAAACAGACTATAAAAATGGCGGTGGATGTGCATACATTGCATCTCCATCGCTTTTCCCAATTTGTTTAGAAGGAGGGAAAATATGTACCATTTGAAACAACTTGTTGGAAAGCAAATTGATTTAGAAATTTCAGGAGGAATCTTTCTACAAGGGATTTTAGTTGATTTGGGTTTAGATATCATAGTCTTATACAATGGGAAGGATTATTTATATATTCCTCATGTGCATATTCAAAATGTAAAGCTTAGCACTGAATTAAATAACGAGCTACAAGGCGATAAAATAGAAGCGCCGTTCCGTGACGATGAAAATGAAATCTCTTACCGAAAAACACTATTAAGTGCGAAAGGTCGTTTTGTACAGATATATATCATTGGAGATAAAGCAATTCATGGATATATCACAAACATACTCAATGATTATTTTGTGTTTTATTCCCCTATATACAAGACAATGCTTATATCGTTAAATCATCTAAAGTGGCTAATCCCCTATCGTTCTTCTCTTACTCCGTATACGTTAGGTAACGAAGCCTTGCCTGTTAAACCTACCAATTCGCCAATGCAAAGGTCATTGGAGGAACAGCTAAAGAAATGTGAAGATAGCCTTGTTATACTCGACTGTGGGGATCATCCAATGAAAACAGGCCTGTTGAAGCAAGTTCAAAATAGTATGGTGCAACTTATACTAGCGAATGGCGAATTTGTTTATTGGAAAATCTCTCACATCAAAGCTGTCTATTTTCCATAATCATTCAGCAACTTATGTTTTAAGGGTAAGCGAGTGTATCTGTATACATTTCGATATATTATAAAAAGACGGTCTCACAAAAATGCAGGGACACGCACTCAGCTTTTTGTGAGACATCCTATACAGCTACTCTTCTATTACCTCATACTCATCATCTTCTAATAGTAAGAGTTGTTTTCGTTTCTCTTTCTGTGCTATATCAATTACATCATATGCACCTAATGCTCGCAGCTTCTTGCTTGATACATTGACCATTGCTTCTACGGATGAAAGCAAAATATCCTCATCATCGAACGCACCAGGCAAGTTCATTTCGTCTGTCTCAAATACACAAGCATAGTATTCGTCTAATAATTCCTTACTAGGATTTTGTTCTTCCACGTCAATGAATTGCTTTACTACTGATATGTATTCTTCTTTTGGCTGATATACACGCAATGTTGCCATTTTGTATTTCTCCTTTATTGTATTAATAAGCATTTATTATACAGCCTTTGTTATACATACGCCAAGAAAGAGTATTTACCGGACGACTGTAAGTATTTTTTGATTTCGATAAATAGAAGATAATACCAATAGTATTATTCCGTAGTAGCCTGAACTTATACTATAGAATTTCTATTAAGATTTGCTTTTTATGTATACCGTTCACTGTTGCAGGCGGCTTTACATTTAATTTACCGATTAGTGAACTCTTTGGTAGCGATGGGCATCCTTGATATACGTTGAATAATAATGTCCATGAGAAGAAGCGCTCATAAGACCTTTATAGACATGCTCAGGCACATTGTAATAATCATAGGTAGCATTTTTTAATTCGACACGTAAAATCATTGCAGATGCATCATAACCTACAGAAACCAACTTAGATGAATTTACACGATTCATAATCATAGGTATCCCTCCTCTGGATTGTAATCATTATATTTCGATAGTAGAAAGGGAATTCCTTCTATTTTATCGAATGTACGGATAAAAAAGAAATCGAATATAAAGAAGGAAACATAAGTGCTATAAAAAATGAAATAATGAGTGCTGCTCTTGCGTCCTAACTATTTTGGTTGTAACTTTAGAGAAGAGAAATCCAGGAGGGAAATTGAGAGTGAAAAGAAAAAGTGTATATGTATTGCCTATTTTACTTCTAATTATAGCCTTCGTTTCATATTATTTTCTTTCAATAGATAAAAAACAATATGAAAAAATATCTAATATTACATACGGAGAAAGTGGACAAAAACTAGATCTGTATACGCCTAAAGGAACGAATATCCCCGTCATCCTCTATGTGCACGGAGGAGGATGGTCAAGAGGCAATAAAGAGAATGTATCAGCTAAACCTGCATTTTTCACTGAAAATGGTTATGCATTCATATCGATAAACTATCGCCTACATCCTAAAGCTTCATATGAAGAAATGGCCCAAGATGTGGTAACAGCCCTTCGTTGGGTTTACGAAAACGCAGATACATATAACCTGGACCAAGGACGGATTAACTTAATGGGACATTCCGCCGGAGGTCATCTCATTATGCTTGTCGGTACGAATCCTAAGTATTTACAAGCAAATAACTTATCAACAGATATAATCCACTCACTTGTGGACTTAGATGGACCTGTTGATCTTGAATACTTTATCCAGAGAATTCCGTCTTACAAAAAGGTATTTGGAGAGAATAAAAACGAGTGGGCTGTCGCTTCGCCGATTACATATGCAGTACGCCAGCCACTTCCACCTTCTTTTTTGATTGCACGTAAGCAAAATACTTCGACTCTGCGCTTTATTGACATTGTAAAACAGAACCAAAATGAAGTATCGTTCTATGGATATACGAACATTTCTCATAGTGAAGTAACTAAGCTGGTCGGAGTTCCTTCAGCAGGAACTGAAGCAAGCGAGATAACAAATTCTATACTTAGCTTTTTGAATACACACAATAAATAAGAACATCGCAAAAGGGATCCTCTAAGCGGCATCTCTTTTGCGATGTTCTTTTGGTTATATCCTCTTTAAGGGTTGTAATGCTTTCTCTGCCCCATAGCAATGAATACCCTTCCCTTAAGCCGATTGGCGAGCCGTTAGGAGAAGGCAGAGGCGTAACTGCACTTATACTTACATGTTTTTTTAAAACTCTCCTTCAATGGAGATAACGTCCTTTTTCTGGAATCGCAATTTCATCAAATTGTTCTGCGAGTCGGTGTAATTCATATGATAACTTTTCCCCGACTAAAGGAAGCCCGTGTCCTGTAATGGCAACGGAAGGCTTTAAAGCATCAAGATGGCGCACAGATTCTCGGGCAGCTTCCCAATCCGTTGTAAAATATTTTGGGGGACCATTAATTTCTTGTTTTTGGGTGATCACCTTATACAAAGATTCTTGTTTAACTGTTACAAATGCATCTCCGGCAATAAGAGCTCGATCCTTATCACGAAATAAGGATATATGTCCTGGTGTATGCCCGCCTGTATGAAACCAACGCCATCCAGACAACTCATGGATTGTACCGTCAGCCGGCAGTGGTTGAACCCATCTCCCAGCATCAATTCCATGATTCGGAAACATTGGTGATATTTTAGCTATTAACCCTTTATCTACAGTCGAATCAGCAGGAGGATAATTTTCTTTCCCGGTTACATAAGGCATTTCTAGCCTATGAGCATAAACAGAAACATCCCAAGCTTCAGCTAATTCTAAGAGTGAACCAACATGGTCAAAATGGCCGTGTGTAAGGATGATAGCTTTCGCCTTACAGTTTTGTCCGAATCTCTCCCTCGCAGCATTCATAATAACATCAGCACAACCAGGCATTCCAGCATCTACCAGCACAAACTCATTTGTTTCTTTTGGATCCCCGACAAAGCATACATTAACGATCTGTATCGGCAAACAAAATAAATCAGGAAGAATCTCTAGACCAATTCCACTTGTGATCGTTGTCATTGGTGGAATAAAATCTCTTGCAAACGTATTCTCATGTGTAAAATCCATTTTTGGTGTTCCTTTCTTATGTAAGTTTCTTATTTGGTATTTATTGTTTGTATCTATGTGTGTCATGATACTCATTTATTTCATTATGAAGAAACTGTTTAACTGGATAACAGGGAGCCATACCCCAACTGTGACCATTATGATTTCGGATTAGCCTAAATCAGTGGTCGTTACTTTGCTAAGCAACACTTTATAATTTCATTTACCATATTTTGTAATAAAATAAAAAATATTAATTAAAAATATAAAAAAACTTGTCATTGTATGAACTTTATAATAAACCAGAGACTGACTTCTAATTTTTTGATAAAATTATTTTGTATGTTATTGGAACATTTACTTAATATATAGAGAAAATTTTTAAGTTTAATAGATGCTAAGAACTAGGAGAGATAAAGATGGCTTCTTTATTTGAGTTTGTTAATCACTTCTCTGCCGATTTAGCCAAACTTGCTGAACGTATAGAAGAAAAAATGTTTAATGAGCCTCACGTAACAATGATAGAGTCACGTTTATATAGTGAACACCTTGTGAAAATCATTAGCAAAGAAGAGGGATTGGAAGAAGTATACCCACTCAAGCACGCTGAGAGAATACATAAATTATATCGCCAGAATGCAATCGAAGAAGATGTTTATATGAAGCTGGAATGGATTCGAAAGAAAGGCAACAAAGCGGTGCATGATGTGATGGAAGCGGAAGTTTCCGATGTGGTGAAAGCTCATCAATTTCTATTTGAGATAAGTGTTTGGTACATGCAGGTATATGTAACATATAATTTTGAGGCTCCGGCATATAGGCTTCCAATTCATATTGCTCCAGAATCAAATTCATGGAAAATGGAGGATATGAATGGTTTGATTAAACCATATCTAGATAAAAAACTTGACGATATGTGGATAGAAATTCAACGACAGCTTAATGATATCAAAACGGAAACTGAAAGGCTGCAAAATTCAACTCAAGAGATAAGACTACCCATTTCCAAAATACACCTTATATTTAAAGATAAAACACTTGTTTTATCTAATGAACTAGCAGATATGGCAATAAATGTCCTTCCCCTAAAGGGATGTAGCTATCTGCTGACTGAGCTTTCTTGCATAGGAATACATTCCCTTAGGAACATAACAGAATCACTGGATCAATTGCATATGAGACTAAATGGAATTGGCACCTATACTATAGAAAAATTTTGGGAACAGCTTAATAATATGGACGGTGCACAACTTATAAATGCCCAAACAAATTCGAACATTGGATCTAAAACAATGGCAATAAGCGAGGCGATTTATAAGATTTTCACTGAAAATAATTTTACTTTAATCAATAAAACGAAAAAGGCCGCAGAGTTTGAACACACTATTAGTAAAGAGATAGTATATTTACTCCCTAATAAAGTAATAACTATTGTTTTGCATCCAGATACTGTAAAGGGACATTTTAAAATTCCTGATAAACCAAGCCACAGTACTGCATTCAGGCGTTTTCCTAAAGGGATAAACAATGGTAAAACTCCAACTAATTTTGGATACCCTTTTAAACTTGAGAGGGAAAGGGAGCTAAATGACTTTTTGAGTAAGATAAGCAATCTGTGATAGAAAGTATAAAATAATAATTGACAGATTCATGGGAGCTACCTTATCATTATTACAAATAGTTGAATAGTTCTCCTAAAGGGGAGTAGCTTTTACAGCAAAGTCGTCATTACGGAGTTTTGTTACTCTCGGCTTTGTTGGCAACATAGCGTTGTTAGCAAGACCTTTACCAACATGCAGGTAAAGGTCTTTATTTGTATAAAAAAACCTTTACCAAAAATGGTAAAGGTTTTTTTATTTCGTAATTTTGAGGGAGAGGTAAGTACATGATACGTCGAATGGTCTTCTAGCTAGAAATTTATACTTTTTTAAAATGTAAAAAATTGAAAAGCACATGACTGGAAATCAAGTGAATCTTAAATACATATAATTGAGGGGGAAATACATTGATATTACGGAAGTCCATGTCTCTTCTAGGAATAGGTTCAGCACAGATAGATCTTGTCCTACTTAAAAAAACATATAGACCGGATGAATATATTAACGGACATTTCTTAATTAAAGGGGGCACCGTTGAACAACAAATTAAACGAATTGAGTGTGATTTGGTTATGATTAACCATTCTACAGGTTTAGAACAAATAATTGATACAACAATCATTTTGACATCAAGACTGATTTATTCTGAAGAATCAAATAAACTGCCATTTACTTTTAAGCTACCAGCTTTTATGCCGATTTCCTCAAAAGAGATATCGTACTGTTTTAGAACAAAACTTACTTTTGATGAAGGTGTACAAAGCAAGGATCAAGATACAATCCAAATCATCCAATAATTATTATTAATATGAGGAAGATTCATAGTGTACAACCAATCCTTTACTAAAATTCACTTTCATAGGAGGGTTTAGTCATATGCAGACATCAGCCATTGGATTATTGCGTCGCATTGGTATTATTGAAGGGATTTCTTACTTAATCTTACTTTTTATCGCGATGCCGCTTAAGTATTTTGCAGATTTTCCTATCCTTGTCCAGATTTTTGGCATGGCACATGGTATCCTGTTTGTATCGTTTTGCTTAATGTTACTTATTGTTTGGTTTAGACACCGCTGGTCCTTCATGCGTGTACTTTGGGCTTTTATGGCGTCATTGCTGCCATTTGGTACTTTCTTACTAGATATTCGCTTACGTAAGGAATAACAATCAAAAGGCCAATAAAACAATATGATGATGTAAAGAAAAAAGCGTTCCAACTTTACATTGAATCGCTTTTTTCTTTATTAAAATATCTTTACTCGGCTACAGGGAACCACCCTGGCGTGTTCATGATGGCCTGCCAAAGTGGGATTGGGATGGCAAGTTTCTCTTGATCGCTTCTTACTAATACTGTATTAATTTCGGCTTCATTTCCCTCGAGGATTTTCTGCACCCAATCGGGCTCAATAATAATTTCTCTTGCGAGGGCAATGAATTCAACGCCAGATTCTATAGCCTTAACAGCATCATCTGGTGTTTTAATGGAGCCTACTCCAATAATAGGGACACGCTTATCTACTTTTTCAACAATGAGTTCAATTCGAGATCGTGTATCGTCTGTGCCACGTCGGGCTAAAGACCAAAACTCCATTAAAGATACATGTAGATAATCTAGATCCTTATTAGCAAGGGCATCAACAAGCTGTAAGGTGTCAGCCATTGTAATACCAGGTGTTTCTGGTTCCTCCGGTGAGAAGCGGTAGCCGATCATGAAAGGTTGTGTGGCGTACTTAGTAACTGCTTCTTTCGTAATATCTACGATTGCTAATGGGAATGCCATACGATTTTCTATATTTCCTCCCCAACGATCTGTACGGCGATTGGAGTGAGGGGAGAAGAATTGTTGAATAAGGTATCCATTTGCCCCGTGAATTTCAATCCCATCAAATCCGGCTTCAATCGCACGACGAGTTGCTTCTCCAAATGCATGAATAATTTCTCCGACTTCTTCCTCCTCAAGCGCACGTGGAACTGGAGCGCCATCACGCTCTTCAGCAACAGCACTTGCACTAACCAAATCTTCGTTCGGTAGAAGTTCTGGTGGACAAGAACGACCACCGTGGAAGATTTGGAGAATAGCCTTTGCTCCTTGATCTTTAATCGCTTTTGCCAATCGACTTAAACTTGGAAGCATTCCATCTGTATCAGCACCAAATTCACCATGGAATCCTTTACCATTCGGGGTGACATATGCACATGCTGTGATGAGCATTCCTACACCATGTGCACGTCTGGTATAGTAATTGACTTCTTCATCTGTTACTGTACCGTCAGGATGGGAAGAAAAATTGGTCGTAGGCCCCATAACAATCCGATTTTTCACGTCAATACCATTACGAAATTGAAAGGGCTCAAATAAGGGTTTAAATTTCTCTTTCATGCACAATAGCTCCTTAAAATAGAATTTTCCTTTACAGTATGGTTTCCTAAACGATAATTTATTAAGACTAACATAGGATGAGATCTGCCTAGCGTTTCCCATGGGAAGTTTCTTGTATAGATAAAAAGTTCCCATAAACAATGTCTTGAACCCTAACCTGTACATAGTGTCTAGAAATAGACTAGAGATCATCTAAAATGTCACTTTTAGGGAATAGATTCAACGAAATATTTCCAAAAGATCATTGACAACTGTTTTATTAAATTATATATTGTTAATCAATAGCTTTAATGTTGAGTAAACAAGTGGGTAAAGTAAGAAAAGATAACCTATTTTTGTTTAGAGAGATGTAGAACTGAACCTACAATACTTTGATACAATCACACATATATGTTTGATGAATATGGCTTACCGGTCAACCGGCAGCCCCTTAGTATAAGATGAACCTCACTTATGCTAAGGGGCTCCTTATTTAGAAATATTGTAATAATTATAAAGAGTACGAGGGAGGTCAAAAGTAATGTTAAGTTCGAGATTCGGGCAAACAGCTATTCAAGGAACCGTGGTTCATGGCAGAAAAATAGGACGCAAACTTGGTTTTCCAACAGCCAATATCGATTCTCATGATGAACAATTAGAAAATGGCGTATATGGAGTTCGTGTACTTCTGAATGAAAAGGAATATACAGGGATTATGAACGTTGGTGTTAAACCCACATTCGATTCAAATGTATCAAGAACTATTGAAGTACATCTTCTGGATTTTGTAAACGATATTTACGGGGAGTCTCTAGAGTGTCGCGTTCTTTTTAAAGTAAGGAATGAACAAAAATTCCCCTCAATAGTCCATTTAAAACAACAAATTATGAACGATATTCTCTACGTTAAACAAACATTGAAACGCCTTAAGAGTTTCAATGAAAACAACAGGGAGATACATGCTTTATAAAAAATATGCCGACTGGATCACTAGAGGCTCTCAATTTTCAAGGTGAATTTCATCTGAAACTGAGGGCCTTTTTGTTTGTAAAGAAGTGAAAGGAGAAGAGGAAGGATGGAGAATTCGCTATAAAACAAATGATTGATTTAAACTTGCAAAAAAGTAAAGGACATCTTTTGGATTTTTAAACAGATATTTAGGGAGGAATTGTATATGTCGGAGATTGTTTTGAACTCACAGCATATTTTTAGAAAAGAAACAGGGAGGACTTCGTTAAAACAAAATGAGTATCTAAATTTGCCTGATTTACAGTTCTTTAATTGGTGCAATCAACAGTATCGATTGAACAGAGGGATATATAATACCATCGATGAATGGTTTTATCATTATGGCATCAAGGAAATTCTTTCCCGTCGAATCTATATTCTAGCATTCTTAGGATTCGTTCAAGAAACAGAACAAGAGTCCGATCAACATAAATTTATACGATTTGGAAATAGAGGTCTTACTAAACAGCTGACTGAGTTTATAGCTATACAAGATAAAGAAAGTAAACAGAACAAAAAGAGCTCTGCAATGCGTAGCCATTTTATACGTAATACGTCGAAACTTCCTGAATAGGAGGAGGGTATTCATGGGATATGACCCCAACGAAGAGTCTGTATCCTCCTACCGGCTTTCTTTAATAACCTTATTTATTGGTTCGTTTGTAGCAGTCTATCACATTGTATCGCTAAATGTTTCATTGCCGGGATTCATTCAAATCTTTCACTCCGAGTTAGGAACTGTTCAATGGCTCATTACAGGATTTACACTAGCAACCGGAATTATAGCTCCCATTAGCGGCTATTTGGGTAACCGTTTCAGCAACAAGAAACTATTCTTGTTTTCTATTTGTGGATTGACTGTTAGCTCCATTCTTTGCTCGTTTGCTTGGAATGTTTATGTATTAATTATATTTCGTATCATTCAAGGTATATTTTGCGGATTGATTCAACCTGTTTCGCTTGCAATGATCTATCAGACTATACCAAGGGGGAAGCAAGCTTTAGCAATTAGCCTTTGGTCGGCTTCTACGATTCTCGGACCCGCATTAGCTCCGACTATTAGCGGTTGGCTGCAGGGATATAATTGGCGTTGGATGTTTTTAGTAACAGTGCCGCTTGGTATTATCACCTATGCAATGGGGACGAAATATTTGCCTTATTATCGTGTGAACATAACTCAAAGGCTGGATAGAAGAGGGATGGTCTTAGCGATTACTGGGAGTTTGATATTATTGTCCCTCTTTGGAAATGTTCATCGGTGGGGCTGGTTTTCTGGAAACTCAATAATCTGTTTAATTATAGGACTGACAGCCATCTTATTGTTTATTCAACATGAGTTGAAGGTAAAAGAGCCCCTTCTGCAGCTGCGGCTTTTTAAATCACGCACATTCACCGCCAGCCTTGCTGCATCCGTTGTATTGATGATAGGGCTATATTCTGGGATTTATTTTATTCCACTTTATCTGCAGGAGATTCACGGACTATCTTCTTATGAAGTTGGTGTGCTGCTTATTCCCCCAGCTCTTTCATTGGCATTGGCTACTATTTTGTCGGGGAAAGTCTACGATCGTGTAGGTCCAATGCCCTTGGTTGCTATTGGTGCTATTCTTCTCGCAGCCGCATCGTGGAAGTTCAGCCACTTGAGAGTGGACACTACTTTAACTTATGTAGCCGGATGGATGTCCATCCGATATATCGGAATAGGCCTGTCCATGACACCTGCTATGAACGCAGGTATGCGGGTGGTCTCGAGAAACTTATCAGGACATGCAGCCGCCCTCATCAACTGGCTGCGTCAGGTTTCGGGCGCTTTAGCATTAGGGATGTTCACATCTATTTTCTATTCGAGGATGGGGGTACATTTGGAGGAACTGAATCTTTCGGCAGGACAAAACGGAGAGAAGTGGGTTCATTCTACAGCTTATACAATGAGTGTGGATGATGCTTTTCTCATCGCAGGTCTGTTTGCACTGACTGCAGTACCCCTAGCTTTGTTGTTACATCAAAAAGGAGATGATACATCGGAGGAGCAGACAGGCACAAGTGCTTGAGTCATGAAAGGGGGTGAGTGAGATAGGCTAGATAAAGAAAACGATTGGCGAGGACAGAGGCATAGTCGCACTTATACTGTATTCCTAAGATTTCCGACTACGTCGAATTCACTTCTAGCTAGAAATTTATACTTCCCTACAGTGTAAAAAAGGATCATGAACCCGAATGAATGAGGAATTTTGGTTAGGATTAGCCAAGGGCGTGCAGGAATCGGTTTTGGTATGACTTTGCTATGTATTAACTATTTTCGTTATTTTTGAAAGGAGAATGCTATATGTCTAAGGTTATTATAAATGAGTATCGTCCACTGGAGCTTTCATATCGTAAGGTTCACAAGGGTACACGTATTCTGCGGCGTCTTCCAGAGGGAGTGGAGGAAAATTATTACAAATTATTTGAAGTGAAGCCTTTAGGCCCAACTATTGGTGCTGAAATCATTGGAGTAGACTTGCGGAATCCAGTCACCCCCGAGTTGAAGGAGGAGTTGAACAGAGCGCTACTAGAGTGGAAAGTTATTTTCTTTCGTAATCAGCAGATTACTAGTGACCAACAAGTGGCGTTTTCTAAGTTATGGGGGGAGCTAGAAACACATCCATGGCATCCGCAGGGTGACTCTGATGAGGTTATTCGTTTTACTAAGGATGAAAAGCGGATTGGTTATGAGAATGTTTGGCATACGGACGTCACATGGCGACTGAATCCTGCTAAAGCCGCTGTATTACGCCTTGTTGAAACTCCTCCGGCTGGCGGTGATACACTTTGGGCAGATATGGCTGCCGTTTATGATAATTTACCTGAAGAGATCAAAGAGCGTATCGATGGACTTACTGCCATTCATGATTTTACCCATGCTTTCGGTCCCTCTTTGTCCCAAGAAGCGTTGATTGCTTGGCAAAAGGAGTTTCCAGCCGTTGAACACCCAGTGGTACGCACTCACCCAGAGACTAAACGAAAGACGCTGTTTGTGAATCCTGCATTCACTACCCGAATTATAGGTCTTGAGACTGAAGAAAGTGAACAGCTGCTGCAATATCTATTTCAACAGGTTCAAACCCCTGAGTATCAGGTACGTTTCTCATGGGAGGCAAACTCAATTGCATTTTGGGATAATCGTGCTACCCAGCATTACGCGGTTTCCGACTATTATCCAAATCGGCGTGTAGCCGAACGTGTCGCGATTATCGGCGAACGGCCGTTTTAGATCACTCTACGGAAAGTCAGTATTTTAAGAGAACTACCTTTTTTGAAAATTTAAAAAATACAGAGAAATATATTGACGAGAAAAAAGGCAGCTGTTATGATTTAAAACATAGTTATCCACTAGGTATACATAGTTTTTTGGGAGGCAGGTTCTGTTAGTTATTGCTTCTGCACCTTACTTGAACTAAATAGTGGTTAGTTACCGACTAGTCAACTAGAGGCGTTTATTCCAGAATATTTTATCCTGGAGTAGAAGCCTCTTTTTGTATATCTATGAAAAAAGGGGGCCAGCTGATGATCGATGATTTTTTGTTTTATACGAATTGAATAGCGGTTAGTTACCGACTAGTCAACTAGAGGCGTTTATTCCAGAATATTTTATCCTGGAGTAGAAGCCTCTTTTTGTATATCTATGAAAAAAGGGGGCCGGCTGATGATCGATGATTTTTTGTTTTATACGAATTGAATAGCGGTTAGTTACCGACTAGTCAACTAGAGGTTTTTATTCCGGAATCATCCGTTCTGGAGTATAGACCTTTTTTTATTTAATAACTAGAAGCTGTCCTTATCTTTCATTTATTCACAATGATTCTACGATGGAAAAGTTTAGGGGGAAAAGAAAATGCATGTAAAAAAGAAAGATACTGTACGAAGTTTTTTAATCTTACTTTCAATGCTCATCGTTATGATATTTATTTCCGGCTGCGGAAAACAAACATCAAGTACCTCTGGGTCTGATAAATATGAAACGTTAGAGCTTCGTTACCAAGGTTCTGTAAATAATGTTACATTTCCTGAACTGGCAGAGGATTTAGGATATTTAGCTCCAATTAAGCTGAAATGGATTGGGAACACAACCAGCGGACCACAGGATATTCAATCAGCTGTAACAGGGGATGTTGATTTTGGTGGAGCTTTTAATGGAGCAGTTACGAAGTTAAAGGCAGCAAAGGCACCGATTAAGTCAGTTGTTGGTTATTACGGTGTTGATAAAAACACTTGGAGCGGCTTTTTTGTATTAGATGGAAGTCCTATCAAGACAGCTCGGGACTTAATCGGAAAAAAAGTGGCGATGAATACACTCGGTGCCCACCATGAATTTATGTTAAAAGAATATTTACACAGAAATGGTTTAACAAATGAGGAGATTAAACAAGTCACTTTGGTGGCCCTTCCTCCCGTCAGCACAGAGCAAGCGTTACGGCAGAAGCAGATTGACGTTGCGGTACTTGGCGGTATTCTGCGGGATAAAGCGCTTGAACGCGGCGGAATCCATCCTTTATTTAGCGATTATGATTTGTTTGGTGAATTTACCGCGGGAAGCTATGTAATGACTGAGAAATTCCTGAAGCAAAATCCGAATACGGCGAAAAAATTTGTAGAGGCAACTGCCAAAGCAATTGAATGGGCTAGAACCACTCCTCGCGAAGAAGTTATCGCACGGTACGAAAAAATTATTAAGCAAAGAGGAAGAAACGAAGATACTTCTATTATTCAATATTGGAAGAGCACAGGTGTAGCAGGAAAAGGCGGGGTGATTGCGGATAAAGAATTTAGTGTTTGGATCGATTGGCTCATCAAAGATGGTCAGCTGAAAAAAGGGCAAATTAAGTCAAGTGATCTATATACGAATGAGTTCAATCCGTTTCAAAAATAAACCAAATGAAAGGGGACTATGAATATGAGTGTAAAAATTAGCTTTCAGCACGTCAACAAAGTGTTTCCAATCAAACAAGAAGGCAGGAAAAATTCTAAAGCTCAGTTCACTGCTTTACAGGATATTCATTTTGAGGTGAAAACAGGGGAATTCATGGTTCTCGTAGGTCCGAGCGGATGCGGGAAATCAACGCTGCTAGATTTGCTTGGGGGTTTAACGAAGCCGACATCTGGTCAGATCCTATTAGATGGAAAGCCTATCGATGGCCCAAGTCTTGACCGCGGGATTGTTTTTCAACAGTATGCATTATTTCCTTGGAAAACCGCTCAAGGAAATATCGAGTTTGGCTTAGAAGCAAAAGGTGTACCGAAAAAAGAACGCTCAGAACGAGCTAGACATTATCTTTCGTTAGTTGGCTTGTCAGGCTTTGAAAATCGATATCCTCATGAGCTTTCTGGAGGTATGAAGCAGCGGGTAGCCATTGCGAGAAGCTTAGCATATGATCCTGATGTCCTACTCATGGATGAACCCTTTGCTGCGTTGGATGCACAAACAAGGGAGACGTTACAAAGTGAGCTCCTTCGAATTTGGGAGCAAACAAAAAAAACGATTGTATTTATTACCCATGGTATTGACGAAGCAGTGTACTTAGGACAGCGGGTAGCCGTCATGACCTCCCGTCCAGGAAAAATCAAACAGATTATTGATATTCCACTTGAATCAAGGACAGGCGAAGAAGATTTGCGTTCCAATCCCGAGTTTGCAAAGATCCGTCATGATATTTGGAGCTTGCTTCGGGAAGAGGTAGCCAAAGCGCAAGAGCTTGAGCGAAATAAGCAGTTAGCCCACTCGCATAGAGGGAATTCGAAGAAAGAGGTGACTATTCATGGCTAATATTGGAGGAACAATTACCTTAAATAAAAAACAATCGCAAAAAGTAGTACTTCTTCCGTTCATATCATTAAAAAAGCTGTTCAAAAGCTTTGCTGCCATTTTTGTCTTACTGGCGGTATGGGAGATTGCACCTCGCCTCGGTTTTGTAGATCGCACATTTTTGCCGCCGTTTTCAGAAGTGGTTCAGGCTTGGTGGCAGCTTCTATTATCTGGTGAACTATTATCTCATTTCAAAGCTAGTTTATTTCGATCTTTAACCGGATTCGTAATCTCTTTATTACTAGCGATTCCACTAGGGCTCTTAGTAGGCTGGTATAAACCGCTTTCTGAAATTTTGACTCCATTGCTAGAGATATTTCGCAATACTGCAGCACTGGCGCTTCTTCCCGTCTTTGTTCTTATATTAGGGATTGGAGAAACATCTAAGATTGCTATTATCATATACGCTTGCTCATGGCCAATCCTTCTCAATACGATCAGCGGGGTAAAGCATGTTGATCCTTTATTAATCAAGTCTGCTAAATCGATGGGATTATCTCCAGTTCGATTATTTCAAAAGGTGATTCTCCCTGCTTCCGTACCGACCATTTTTACCGGTATTCGTCTAGCTGGTGCCAGTTCAATTCTCGTATTGGTAGCAGCAGAAATGGTTGGTGCAAAGGCCGGCTTAGGATATTTAATCAACTATGCGCAATACAATTTCCAAGTTTCGAATATGTATGCAGGTATTATTACAATTTCCGCATTAGGACTATTATTTAACTGGACTCTTGTAAAGCTGGAAGGACATTTTACAACTTGGAAAGCTACACAAGGAGAATAAAATATATTAATAGGAGAGATAAAGATGAGTAAAGAAAAACGACAATTCAGACTTGGAGCATTTTTTATGATTCCTGGCCATCATGTAGCTGCTTGGCGGCACCCAGATGCAAAGGCGGATGACGTATTGAAGTTCGATTTTTATAAAAAGTTAGCCCAAACAGCGGAACGTGGAAAGTTTGACATGATTTTCTTAGCTGATGGTTATGCAGTGGGCCAAAACGTCTCTCCTACAGCAATAGAGCAAACTGTTACCGTTCGTCCTGAACCCTTTACGTTATTATCCGCGCTTTCTTCCGTCACTGAACGAATTGGGCTGGCAGGAACTGTCTCTACTACCTATAACGAGCCGTTCCATGTCGCCCGTAAATTTGCTTCTTTGGATTACTTAAGTAATGGGCGTGCAGGATGGAATGTTGTCACATCCGCAACAAAGGCAGAAGCACTTAATTTCAGCAAAGAAGAGCACTTATTGCATGAGCTTCGATATAACCGAGCAGCAGAGTTTGTGGATGTAGTCACAAAGCTTTGGGACAGCTGGGAGGATGATGCCCTTGTGATTGACAAGACAGCAGGCGTTTTTGCGGACCGAGACAAGGTGCATCAGGTGAATCATAAAGGAACATGGTTTTCGGTTCAAGGGCCATTAAATATTGCAAGGCCGCCTCAAGGCCATCCGGTTGTAATTCAAGCTGGATCTTCAGAAGCTGGTAAAGAGCTAGCGGCTCAAACGGCGGAAGTGATTTTTACGGCCTGGCAGACACTAGAAGAAGCACAAACCTTTTATAGAGATGTTAAGGGGCGACTTGCTAAGTATGGACGTTCCCATGATGATTTGAAAATTATGCCTGGTATTTTTCCGATTGTCGGAAGAACAGAGGAAGAGGCGAATGAGAAAAAAGCGCTTCTCGAAGAATTGATTCCTCCAGCAGCAGGAGTTGGCTTGCTTTCCGCCATGATTGGAGTCGATTTATCTGGTTATCCTCTTGATGGACCCCTCCCGGAATTACCTAATCTAGATCAAATTAATGGAGGGAAAAGCCGTTTTCAGCTGTTGAAAGACTTAGCTGAGAGAGAGGGACTGACGATCCGTAAACTATATCAACAAATTGCCGGTGCTCGCGGGCATAGGGAAATAAAAGGGACTCCACAACAAATTGCTGATCAGCTAGAGGAATGGTTTAAAAATGATGCTGCCGATGGCTTTAATATTATGCCGCCATATTTACCGGGAGGCTTGGAGGATTTTGTTGATTTAGTTGTACCGGAACTGCAGCGTCGCGGTTTATTTCGCACTGAATATGAAGGACATACTTTACGTGAGAATTTAGGTCTTTCTCGTCCGGCGAATCAGTTTACAAAAGTTCATTAATCATCATGATCCTTGCTAGTCATGACCATGAGTCTTGATATAAGTAGAGTACCATTTTCAGAAACCCCAAGAATGATGCTGATAGGCATCGTTCTTGGACTGAATGTTCGGGTGGATTTTTAGTCGCTTTTACACGGATGGGAGGATTTATACATGAGTCATGCTGATTTAAATCTTCGTGCAGATGTGCTTGTCATCGGAGGCGGTCCCGCGGGTACTTGGGCAGCGTTAACCGCTGCTAAAGGCGGGGCAAAAGTTGTGCTTGTAGATAAAGGATACTGTGGAACAAGCGGTGCGACAGCTCCATCAGGCACTGGCGTATGGTATGTGAATCCTGATTCTAAAGAGCGAGAGAAGGCAATGCAAGGCCGGGAAGCGCTGGGTGGTTATTTAGCGGATCGCGGCTGGATGAAGCGTGTATTGGACCGCACTTTCGAGAATGTGAATCAAATCGCTGCATGGGGCTACCCATTTCCAAAGGATGAAATCGGTGTTTCCCACCGAGGTACCCTGCAAGGGCCTGAATACATGAAGCTAATGAGAAAACAAATTCAAAAAGCCGGAGTTCGTATTCTTGATCATAGTCCTGCTTTAGAATTGCTTGCTGATGAATATGGGGTAGCCGGTGCCGCTGGGATTAACAATCAAACACAAGAAGCATGGCGAATTGAGGCGGCAGCGGTTATTATTGCGACTGGAGGATGTGCCTTCCTTAGTAAAGCTCTTGGTACGAATGTGTTAACTGGAGATGGGTATTTGCTCGCCGCTGAAGCTGGAGCAAACTTTTCCGGAATGGAATTTTCTACGGCTTACTCGCTTGCTCCAGCCTTTTCTCCCGTAACGAAATCGGCTTTCTATACGTGGGCAACCTTTTATTATGAAGATGGTACGGTGATTGAAGGGGCTGGCTCGCAAAAAGGACGTTCTGTTATCGCTCGAACACTGCTTACACAGCCCGTGTATGCAAGGCTTGATAAAGTTAATGAGATGATGAAAACAGCTATGCGCAAGGCACAGCCTAACTTCTTTCTCTCATTCGATCGACTCGGTATTGATCCCTTTACGCAAAAATTTCCGGTTACATTACGATTCGAGGGAACAGTTAGGGGAACAGGAGGCATCCACATTGTAGATGAAACTTGTGCCACTCAAGTTCCAGGACTTTATGCAGCGGGCGATGCAGCAACACGTGAGCTGATCTGCGGCGGCTTTACCGGTGGGGGCAGTCACAATGCCGCTTGGGCCATGTCTTCTGGCTATTGGTCAGGAGAGGCTGCAGCTAGGTTTGCAATTAAACAAGGAAGCTACGCATCTAACCGAAATGCACAAGGCTTGTCGAGAGCTTCTGGGGTTCCGAAACAGCCGATTGTAAGCTCGGATGCGCCAGACTCTCAAGAAATAGTGAAAGCAGTACAAAACGAAGTGTTTCCGTATGATCGGAACTGGTTTCGGACCGGTGTTGGTCTGAAAGCCTCTCTTAATCGTTTGGACAGCATTTGGGAGGAGATCAAGCAAGGAATTGGGGCTAAAGATGGTAATGTGACTAGAATCCGTGAAGCTGCCGCTATGACGGCAACTGCCAGATGGATGTATACAAGCGGACTGGAACGAAAGGAGACCCGAGGTATGCATCGCCGTGAAGATTTTCCAACGATCGATCAAAAGCAGCATTATCGTATCTTAAGCGGCGGACTAGATCATACTTGGGCGAAGCCATTTGTTGATCAAAATCCTAAATTCCCTATAAGGGAGGGGATCGTTTTATGATTGAACTATTAAGTAAAGATCGCTGCATAAAATGTAATCTATGTGTATCTGTTTGTCCCACCAATGTGTTTGAAAAGACTAAGGCTGGAGATGCTCCTGTCATTGCCAGACAATCCGATTGCCAAAGTTGCTTTATGTGTGAATTGTATTGTCCAGTGGATGCTTTGTATGTAGCGCCTTTCGCTGAGCAAACTACTGAAGTGGATGAACAGGCTTTAATTAGAAAAGGAATACTTGGCAGCTATCGTGAAAATATCGGTTGGGGCAAAGGGAGAAAGTCTACCGCTTCCTCTGACCTATCTTATCTTGTTATGAAACGCATGCGGGCTTCTCATTAGACGAGCCTTTTGTTACAAAAAACTAAGGAAATGGGTGTATATGATGAGTTTAAAAATTAATCCTGTTGAACAACTTACGAGTGAGGTTGAGAAGTATCGTAAAGCTGAGTATTCTGTTAATCCCTTATTTTTAAATCGTTGGTCCCCTCGTGCATATTCCGGTCGGAAGGTGTCTGATGAAGAGCTATATAGTGTTCTTGAAGCAGCACACTGGGCCCCTTCATCCTTTAATGATCAACCTTGGCGCTTTATTGTGGCGAAAACAGAAGCCCAATTGAAGATTTTTCATGAATTCTTAAATCCTTTTAATCAAGCTTGGGCGGAAAAAGCTCCTGTTCTTGTTCTGATCGCATCGAACAAAAAGAGGGATAATGGTGATTTAAACAATGCACATGCATTTGATGCTGGCGCAGCTTGGGGACACTTAGCGATTCAGGCTACTTTACTTGGACTTAGTACGCATGCAATTGGAGGGTTCGATAAAGATAAAGCCCGAAGCTTACTGAAGATTCCAGAAGATTTTGATCTTCATGCGGTAATTACCATTGGTTATCGTGACAACAAAGAAACACTTGATGCGAATTTGCAAGAACGTGAAAATCCTAGTACTAGAAAACCATTAAAAGAAGTTATTTTTGAAGGATCACTAAATGCGTAAACTGAAGATACTTTGTTATGATTATTTATAAGAAACAAACTCTCTTATCCAGAAAGGTGAAGGGGCTGGTTTGGTGAAACCTCAGCAACTATAGTTTTTATTTTATAGGATGCCAATTCCAGAAGAGCCTAGCTTCAGCAGATAAGAAAGGGGATTTTTTATGAACATTAGAGAAAAGCAACTATGGATAAATGATTATTTAGATTTGTACCTTTATGCGGGAAGTATGGATGATATATCGTGGTAACAAGAAATTATTGGAAAACTACAAATACCATAATAAACCGATATGAATTTTAGGTTATCTGACCAGACGACTGGAGGTTCCTCTTGATTTTTTAGCAAAATCAAAAGGAGCCTTTTTGTGTTCAAAGGAAAGGGGGATATAACGTGAATGAAAAATTGATGTACAGAGGGAGGATATCTATTAGGGGAGTCTCAGTGATTAGCGTTAGCTTGCTATGTATTATTTGGGCAGTGAGCACCAATTTGAAATGGGTAGACCCTATTTTTCTACCGTCTCCTCAAGCTGTTTGGAGAGCATTTTTAGATTTATTAACAGAGGGATACAAAGGAGCATCGTTAAATACTCACATTCTAAATAGTCTATATAGGTTATCTTCGTCTTTGGTTTTAGCGTTTTTTACAGCAGTACCATTAGGAATCCTATGTGGCTATTCAAAATACATACTGGCTATTTTTGATCCTATTGTTGAATTTTATAGGCCGCTTCCTCCGCTAGCCTATTATGCCTTACTTGTGCTATGGATGGGGATCGATGATAAATCGAAAATAGCATTATTATTTCTAAGTGCTTTTGCTCCGTTGTTTCTGGCAACTGTATCTAGTGTACAGAAAGTTCCAAGTGATCGGATTAATGGTGCATTAACATTAGGAGCTTCAAAAGGGAAAGTTCTTTTATATATCATCCTCCCATCTGCCCTTCCAGACATTGTAACGGGTCTTCGCACCGCGATTGGGGTTACATATGCTACGCTAGTTGCTGCGGAAATGGTCGCTGCCACTTCAGGTATTGGCTGGATGGTATTGGATGCTAGTAAGTATTTACGGAGTGATATTGTCTTTGTAGGAATCATTTTAATGGGAGGGATCGCCATTTTAATGGATGGCATTATTAGATGGTATCAACGTGTTCAATTCTCATGGGTTGGGAAATAAGATTCCTAACATAGCAATTACAAAAGTTGGAGGAGAAATGATATGGTTTTTCAAAGGAAACGAAATACGTTATGGATTCTTATATTAATTATGATTATTAGTCTAATTACGGGTTGCTCGAATCAAGGAGCAGCAGGAGGGGCAGAAGACTCCACATCAAATGACATAGCACCAAAAGAAATTAGATTGGGATATCAAGTTTCCCCTAATGGAGAATTGCTAGCCAAAGCTTTAGGCTTGCTAGAAAAAAAGTATCCTGATGTAAAAATTAATTGGATTAAGTTTGATTCAGGCCGAGATGTGAATAATGCGATGGCAAGTGGGAGTATTGACTTTGGTCTTGTAGGTACACCTCCGGGTTCAATAGGAATTGCAAACAAGTTACCGTATAAAGTGTACTACCTGCATGATATTATCGGCGAAAGCGAAGCGTTAATCGCAAAACAAGATTCTGGTATTCAATCATTAAAGGATTTAAAAGGGAAGAAAATTACGACCACCTTTAGTTCAACGTCTCATTATAGCTTGCTAAAGGCTTTAGAAAAGGAAGGTATTAACCCTCAAAAAGAAGGAATTACGCTCCTTGATATGCAGCCAGCTGACATTTATGCTGCTTGGAAACGGAATGATATTGATGCAGCTTACATTTGGCAGCCGATACAGACTAAGTTGATCACTGAAGGCGGGAATATGATTATTAGTTCAAAAGACTTGGCACAAAAAGACATTGTGACTGGGGAATTTGGAATTGTGAATAAGGATTTTGCGAAGAAGTACCCTAACATTGTTAAAGGATATATCGCTGTCTTAGATGAGGCAGTACATTATTATCACGACAAACCAGAACAATCTGCTCAGCTTCTCTCTAAAGAATTAGGCTTGTCTCCTGAGGAAAGCTTAACAACAATGAAGCAAATTATCTGGCTGGACGCTTCCCAGCAGAAGGAGTATTTTGGAACGTCAGGGCAGCCAGGGAAACTAGCTAACGTCTTAAAAGATACTGCGGATTTTATGGTCAAACAGAAAAATATATCGTCTGCGCCGGATTTAAATACATATCAGCGTGCGTTGCTAAGCGATTTGTATAAACAATAGAAGAGAAAGGAGAAGTAATATGAGCGTAAGTATCCCACATAAACAACATGCAGAGACTGTAAATCGTTCTAATGTAATTGAAATAAAAGATTTGAGTGTACGTTATGAAAATCAAGATTTATGTGTATTAGAGCATATTAATCTCGAATTATATGAAGACGATTTTGTTTGTGTATTAGGTCCATCAGGTTGTGGGAAATCTTCATTGCTAAATGTTATAGCAGGGTTTCAGAAGCATATAATAGGTGAGGTCAGAATCAATGGAAATCCCCATAGAAAGCCTAATGCCGATGTAGGAGTAGTATTTCAGCATCACAATTTATTTCCGTGGTTATCAATTGAAAAAAACATTGAATTTGGTTTAAAAATGCAAGGCATACCGAGGGCAGTGAGAAAGCATACAGTTTCTTACTACCTGGAAATCGTGGGGTTAGAAGCTGCTACTAAAAAGTTACCTTATCAGCTTTCAGGGGGGATGAAGCAAAGGGCAGCTATTGCAAGAACGCTTGCTGCGAACCCTAAGGTTATGTTAATGGATGAACCTTTTAGTGCTCTAGATGCTTTAACTCGTGTATCCATGCAAAACCATCTTCTTGAAATTTGGAGAAAAACGAAAAAATGTGTGTTTTTTATTACACATGATGTTGAAGAAGCGTTATTGCTAGGGACGCGTATTGTAGTTATGCAGTCCAATCCTGGAAGAATTATAGTCGACATGCCAAATCCTCTATCTAGACATAATAAATCAATAGAAGAAATGAAACGTGATAAGGATTTTAGTAGGTGGTGTGATTATTTCATTTCCAGTATACGTGATGGAGAGATAAAAAACGGCGGATAAAAATAATAATTTTCTAAATTCAATTATGTATTGTTTTCGCAAATGGAACCTTTCTAGGTTCCATTTGCATTTCAAGATGAAGAAAGGTGGAGAAGGGGTAATGAGTTGGATTTTACTTTTACTAGGGATTTTATCGGAGGTATTAGGTACAACGTCCATGAAAATGTCTGAAGGATTTACAAGACCAATTCCTTCAATCTTTATATTTGTTTTTTATGGATTGAGTCTTACTCTGGTAACGTTGGCACTTAAACAGATTGATGTAAGTATTGCGTATTCTATCTGGTCTGGGCTAGGTACAGCTATTATCGCAACTATAGCTCTCATTTATTTTAAAGAACCTATCTCCTTAGTTAAAATATTGTCGATACTTATGATTATTGGTGGTGTAATTGGCTTAAATATAAGTGGGGGTACCCATACAAAGGAAGTATCCCCAGAGCAGGTACAGACAGAAATTAGCGCAGAGTAATACCCATAGAATTTCTAAACTATTAATTTTTTATTTTGAAATATCAATTAAAGAATTGACAGTGTAACAGGAAAAGTATTACAATCTAAATATCAAACAAAGTACATAAGATTAGTATGAATTAAATTTCTATAAGTAAGAGCTGATCAGTTAACTGAAGGCCAGGACACCAATAGGTGCTCTGGCCTGTTCTTGTTTATTCAAAACTTTCTTTGTTTGTCAAAAAAATAGAATTATATTCTGAAGGAAACGTAAGGGGGAGATTGTATGAGTAAGACTAATCCATCAAATTCTACTAAAGTTCAGTTAGAAATTAAACCAGTTACAGCGAGGATTGGGGCT
Organism: Bacillus sp. OTU530; assembly: GCF_038440375.1. Classification (NCBI taxonomy): domain Bacteria; kingdom Bacillati; phylum Bacillota; class Bacilli; order Caryophanales; family Bacillaceae; genus Bacillus; species Bacillus sp. OTU530. The sequence goes on along the minus strand of NZ_JASATP010000019.1, from coordinate 1,415 downwards.
GAAGTAACAGGGATTCGACTATCTGCTGATTTGAACACTTCGGAAGTGTTGGCGATACGAGAGGCTTTATTAAAATACAAGGTATTGTTTTTCCGTGATCAACAGCACCTTGATGATGCTGGCCAAGAAGCGTTCTCGCGTCTATTTGGCGAATTGTATGCTCATCCAACGGTACCGAGTAAAGATGGCACGAGCATTCTTGAACTTGATTCAACTCATGGAGGGCGTGCAGATGCTTGGCATACAGATGTAACATTTGTAGATGCGTACCCTAAAGCCTCCATTCTCCGCTCAGTTATCATCCCTGAAGTTGGTGGGGACACGATTTGGGCAAATACAGCAACTGCTTATCGAAATTTATCCAAAGAATTGCGTAATCTTGTTGATCAGCGCTGGGCGTTGCATACAAATGATTATGATTATGCAGCTTATCACACACAAGCATCATCAGAGGATTATCGTTATTATAAGGACGTATTTACATCAACTATTTATGAGACTAAGCATCCTCTCGTACGGGTGCATCCAGAAACAGGAGAGCGAACATTGGTATTAGGACAGTTTGTAAAAAGAATTCTTGGATTATCCTTGTCTGATTCCAATCATCTCCTTTCCGTTTTGCAAGATCATATTACCAAACCAGAAAATACTGTACGCTGGCGCTGGGCTGTCGGTGATGTAGTGATTTGGGATAACCGTGCAACACAGCACTATGCGGTTAACGATTATGGTGATCAACATCGGGTGGTACGTCGGGTCACTTTGGCAGGGGATGTCCCTGTTAGTGTGGATGGTCAGCGTAGCGTTACGCAAACGAAGGTTAAAGTTGTTTCTGATAAAGCCTAATCAAAATTTATTCAGAGTATGTTTAAGAATATTTTCAGGCGGGAATACGTTTGTATCCCGCTGATTCTTAAGGGGGTATAGCCAAGTGGTAAGGCATGGGTCTGCAAAACCCTTATTCCCCGGTTCGAATCCGAGTACTCCCTCCGATGGGTCTGTTCTAATTTTCTATAGTCTTTTAAGAATAAAAATGAATGCTATATTTTTTATCAAGGCGATGAAAATGCTCTAATGATTAAGAATGCAAACAGGATAAAGGCAGAAGACATCATAAACAAAATTGAAAGCTATATTGATGATGTTTATATAGTCGATACGGACTTTACATGGACATATATCCATACTCATGAGGAATTTTGCGGACCGTATTTCTACAAAATTTAAGAAAAATAACGAATTATTCTTGTTCAACTAAAGGATGTTGAATGTTGAATGTTGAATAAAAAATACATTTACTTCCGATAAGTATGATTATGTGCACATGAAAGCCCTCAATCTGGAGGGCTTTTTTATAGGTTACTAAATACAGTGACTACCGATAATGCGGACTTATGTAAACCTCACATGTATAG